>JBFYPM010000207.1:0-9398 GCA_041303295.1 Bacteroidales bacterium | reverse complement strand
AAACCGGGAAGGATGTCTACAAACCAGGCGATGAATCGGCCTTCTCATTTGACCGTTTCTATACTGCCAGGGCATGGATCAGAAACTATGTCTCACCCTCACGGAAGGTGACACTCAACTTCGGAGGTGAGCTTCTGATGGTCAGCTCAGCTGACTCTGTAACTTCGAACAACAATCTCTTCTACCTCGGCGGCACAGACCCGGTGACGGACCGTTCAATTTCCTCAATCGGGTTTCATCCCAATCAGATTGCAGTAAAAGCCCTCGGGGGCATCACTTTCGGTGCAGATATTGAGATTGCCACTGATCTTCACCTTACCATGGGGGGCAATATCTTCGCCCTCAAGGAGCCTGAACGCACAGAAGGGGTCTCATTGCTGGGAGGTTATGGCATAGGATTGGGTTACATGAGTATTGCAGGCCCCATCCGCATCGGCCTGATGCACGGTATTTATGACAGGGAGCTTTTATACAGACAGGTAAAGGGTTACGTAAGCATTGGCTTCAGTTTCTGAACCGTAACGGTGGCCTGATTGTTGTGCTTGTCACACGGGTACAGTTATACCCCTGTAAAAGATGAATACCAACACCGTCATACTTCAGCATAAGAGAGTCTGTAACCTTGTGGTCCGCCGCAGAGTCAGGCAGAGTTTTGATATAATGGCTGATATGCTTGAAAATGTATCTGTTGTAGGACTCAGGGACGAGTACAGTGAACTGCAATCGACCTATATTAATATCCTCAGATACACCGTTGACGGAGTCAATGACCCTGAACGACAGAAGATCTACATTAAACTGCTGCAAAATATCCTTAACCTGAATGACAGAATAAAACAGGACATTTTGGCACATCAGTCTGGATGGTACACATATTCTGTCAGAGCGAGAGAACTGAAAGAGGAACGCACAAGAGGCGGAAACATCGTCCAGAGTGTTGACAACCTGGTATTCAAGTCGCGACTCGACGACCTCCTGGCATCGGCGGAGATCGAAAAACCCGAACCTCCAGACGCCAGGGCAGAAGAGACTGATCGTCTTTCCGGTATTATCTTCAATCACCTGTGGCTGAATGACTACTACGGAGAGGCAGAAGAAAGCCTTATTGAAATCCTTTTCCGGTCGGAGAGGTTCCAGTGGTACGATCTTGCATCATTCGTCAGCGCCGTAACTCTCAGCAGCCTTCGGATATGGGACCCGGCAAAAATACGGCTCCTCGCTAAACTCACGGCTGAGGTCAACCCACATGTAGCCGGACGGGCACTTACAGGTCTCATTTTCAGCCTGTACTCATATGATGACCGTCTCAGCCTCTATCCCGAGGTCATGCAGACAATCATCAAACTGGCCGAACAGGCCAGCTTCAGGGAGCAGTGCCGGATGGTGGTGCTGCAAGCCATAAGATCACGCGATACCGAGAAACTCAGCAAGAGAATGAATGAGGAGATTCTCCCGAAGGTGGTGAAGCTGAAACCACGTATAGAAGAGAAGCTTGATCTCGACAAGATTCTCGGAGAAAACTCCGAGGAGGGGCAGAACCCCGACTGGTCTGCCATGTTCAGCGGCTCGGAGGAGATGTACAAGACCATGGAGGAGCTGACTAACCTACAGATGGAAGGATCAGACGTCTATATGTCAGCATTCTCAGGACTCAAGAGGTTTGACTTCTTCAGAGAATTGCGCAACTGGTTCATCCCCTTCTATCCTGACCATACAGCCGTAGATGCCATCTTCAGGGATGAGATCCTTGGCCCTGGAATAAATGAACTGGCGGAGGCACTTTTCAGAACACCATTCATCTGTAACTCCGACAAATTTTCGCTGATCCTTAACATGAAATTTCTTCCGGCTGACCAGAAGAGCTTGATGCTGAAGGTTTTCAGGATGGAACTTGAGGGACTTGAGCAGATGAAGTATGATAATGAGCTTACTGATCCGGCTGCCATCTTAAGGACAACAGTGACTCAATATGTTCATGATCTGTACCGCTTCTACAAACTGTCTGATTTTAAAAACGAATTTGATGACCTTTTCACAAGCAGGCTTGATATCTATAATGCATTATTCTTCAGGGAATCATGCAGTTCAACCACCGATGACAGGTCACTCGCCGACTATTTTTTCAGTAAGGAGTACTATGAAGATGCCCTGGCACTGTACCTCGCAATTATAAAGAGCGTTTCAGATGATGCAGAGCTTTATGAAAAAGCAGGTTATTGTTACCAGATGTCAGGAGAATACGAAAAGGCTCTGGAAAAGTATTCCATGGCATCAATAATTGATCCCAAGACCTGGACCCTGCGCAAGACAGGCCTCTGTCTCAGGAAACTTGGCAGACCGGCAGAGGCACTGGATATCTATCTCCGCGCCCTGCAGAGCGAACCGGATGACCTGAATACCATACTTATGACGGCCCGATGCTGCCTAGACACAGGAAAGTACGAAGAGGCCCTTAAGCATTTCTTCAGGGTTGAATACGAAAGCCCCGGAAATGTCAAGGTCCTCAGACCCATAGCCTGGTGTTACCTCGTGACCGGAAGGTTCAGCGAGGCAGAACGGTACTTTGAGAGACTGGCTGATAACGGCCTCACACCTTTTGACAGGATAAACATGGGGCACCTGGCCTTTTGCCAGGGAAAGCTCCGCAAAGCCTCGGAAAATTACATCAGTGCAATATCAGTAGGAGAAATGACCGCTGAAGCATTTATAAACATATACAACGAAGATATCCCTGTTTTAACATCGAACGGCGTCAGCGCTGACGATCTTCCTATCGTACTCGATTACGTCCTGATGAGCCTGAAATAAAAGGATTACCGCCCGGCAACTGCTCTGTCTCTTCTTCCCTGGTGGGTTGCTTCCTCGGACTCTTTACCTCGATGGTCATATCCTTCCTGTAATGTATCATAAACATTCCCCTGTTCTCATAGCCGTCCATCCTGCTCTCACGCCTGAAATCAGGATCCAGGCACAGCAGAGCCGGGTTGAAGATCCCGGGGTCCCTGAGAAAATCATCACCTCCGGTGGCAATCCCGCCAATAAAAAACCAGGCTATATCAAACCCCCGCCAGGCAAAACTCTCGGCCATGGGCTCAGTCCTGAACTTCCTCATGAAAGCCGATATAAAAGACTTTGAGGCATGTGAACTGAAGTCGATATAGCTGCCTGCTGGGATAAACAGTTCCAGATCATAGTAATATCTCAGATCAACAGTCTCCAGGCCTCCTATTTCAGGATAACCAATTACCTTTATCCTATACTTGCGTGAAAGGCTGTGAAGCGTTGAAAAGGTTGAACTGACAACAGGAGTATTGGTTGATGCAACAACTATTACATTCTCCCTTTCAGGATCAAGCAGGTTATCTATTGAGGTGACCCCGCTATAGGCGTTCCTTCTCGATGTCAGTCCGGTGAACCAGAATGGTGTCAGGCTCGTGGAGTCATCCTGACCTGATTCTGCCATCACATTCCTGACTTTCTCCCACAACACAGCGGTAGCCGGATCATACATGGCACTGTCGCCATGGAGAAACACCACATTGCTTCCCCTGTGTTCCCTCAGTTCCCCTGCCATTATATCCTGGGCCACGTTCTCCGACGGAAAGACCCGGTAAAGGGTTGGCCTGTTATCGAGGATTTGATGGTCACGGAGGGCAACAGGTGAAACAACGGGGATATTGCGTCCGGCAGCCCATGATGATACTTTTTCCAGGTTGTACGAATAGACCGGACCAATGATCAGGTCCACGTTATTGAGCGCATCTGACCATAGAAGCCGGTTTATCACTATTGAGTCTGCAGCTGTATCGAAGACATCAAGCTCCACTGTCAGCCCGAGGGTACGCAGGCTGTCAACAGCCAGCAGTATCCCTTCATAGGTCTCAATAAAAGGCAGGCTGCCCTCATATATCCATCCACCTGACCTGGTCACCTCCCTGTAGATCTTGTTGCCCTGGGCATCCTTCCTTGAGGAGTCAATCTCAAATCTTGTATTATTCTCATTAATGAAGAACGGCAGGAGTACAGCCACTTTCACGGTGCCGCTTAGTCTGCTGATCTCCGTCCTGGAATCCGATACCGTAAAGATCTCCGGTTTCTCATTCAGATTAACCGTATCAGCAAAAAGGTAATCGGTGGTATCAATTGCAGTTTCAGGAACCTGAACTCTCTCCTCCCGCTGTCCGGACATTTTCTTTCGCGGAATCATCAGTACGTCACCCTCCTTTGGAAAGAGCATACCCTTATTGGTTCTCTTCAGATCTCTGACTGATATGCCGTAAGCATAGGCAATTGAGGCGGGCGTCTCACCTCTTTTTACACGGTGATAAATATACCGCTCATCCTGTGTTTGTGGGGAAGGACCGGTTTGGACAGGTATTTTAGATCCTGGCTGAGCGGTTACAGCCCTGTTGGAAGACTGAGTCCCGGGCATAGTCTGTGGCTTTGCCCCCTGGCCGTTGGTGCCGGGCTGAGAAAGACCTGAAGCAGGTATCCTCAGCATCTGGCCCTCCTTAATGCCGTTGGCCTCAATGGCGTTCTCGCGTGACAACTGGTCAACAGTGACATTGTATGCCTTCGATATTGAATAGAGGGTTTGCCCCTTCAGCACCTCATGCATGAAGTACACCTTCCCCTCTGACACAATCTTTTGTTTCGAGATCTCGACCGGCACCGCTACTGTCACCTGGGCAGTCAGCACCGGCGTTAAGAGTGTCGCAAGCACTATAATCATTACCGGCAGGAGCCGGTTAGGAAGCTTAATGTTTTTTACGTTCATCATTCAACTTAAAATCAAAGATATTATACAGCCCCAGCGATCGTTATTTCAGGTCAGCAAGGAACCCGCTGACATTTCTCTCTATTCTCAGCAAGGGGTCTTCTGTATCAGCCTTTACAAATTTCCTGCCGGTAATTTTCTCATAGAGCTCTATGTATCGCTCCGATATCTCTGTCACAAGCTCCGGGGTCATCTCCGGGACCATCTCCCCGCTTCTTCCCTGGAAGCCGTTCGCCATGAGCCACTCACGGACGAACTCCTTTGACAACTGCCGCTGCTGCTGGCCGCTGGCGAACCTCTCTTCGTAACCGTCGGCATAGAAATACCTTGAGCTGTCAGGTGTATGAATCTCGTCTATGAGATATATCTGGCCGTCACGTTTTCCAAATTCATACTTGGTATCCACAAGTATCAGCCCCTGCCTTGCCGCTATCTCGGAGCCCCTCAGGAAAAGCTTCATTGAATAGTCCTCAAGCATCCGATATTCCGTCTCTGACACAAGCCCCGAGCTTATGATCTCAGCGGCGGATATATCCTGATCATGCATTCCATGTTCAGCTTTGGTTGTTGGGGTGATGAGCGGTTTCGCAAAACGCTGATGTTCCCGCATTCCCTCCGGGAGCGGAATTCCGCAGATCTCTCTGCCGCCTGACTTGTAGAGTCTCCATGAGCTGCCTGTAAGGTATCCCCTTACAATCATCTCCACCGGAAAGGTTTCGCACCTTACACCAACGGTAGCATTCGGGTCAGGACTGGCAAGGTTCCACGTCGGAACAATATCACTTACCATCTCCAGGAACATTGCTGCGATCTGGTTAAGAACCTGTCCTTTGTAAGGAATTCCCTCAGGGAGCACAACATCAAAGGCCGAGATGCGGTCTGATACTATCATAAGCAGGTACTTGTCTTCAATGTTATAAACATCACGCACTTTCCCCCTGTAAACGCCTCTCTGCCCGGGAAAACTGAAATCGGTTCTTGTTATAGCCATTGCCATAGCATTTTATTTTGAATCCTTGTTATCTTGGTTTCTGGTCTTTTCTTCGGCGTCATATGCTCGCACGATATTCTTAACGAGCCGGTGCCTAACGATATCCCTTTCATCAAATCTTATCACCGCGATTCCCTCAATGTCACCCAGTAACCGGATTGCCTGTATCAGGCCCGAATCGCTTCTCCTGGGCAGGTCTATCTGGGTGGTGTCACCTGTCAGGATGAACTTGGAGCTTACTCCCATGCGCGTCAGGAACATTTTCAGCTGGCTGACGGTTGCATTCTGCGCCTCATCGAGGATCACGAAACAGTTTTCCAGCGTCCGTCCCCTCATGAAAGCGAGAGGAGCAATCTGTACAGTACCATCTTCAATCCATTGCTCAAGCTTACGAACAGGAATCATATCATTAAGCGCATCATAGAGAGGTTGAAGGTAAGGGTCAAGCTTCTCTCTCATGTCACCCGGGAGGAAGCCCAGTCTCTCACCGGCCTCCACTGCAGGGCGTGTCAGAACAATCTTCTTGACCTCATGGTTCTTCAGGGCTCTCACGGCCAGGGCAATGGCGGTGTAGGTCTTACCGGTCCCGGCGGGGCCCTCTGCAATGATCAGATCGCTTGCAGCATATTCTTTAACAAGCTGTAACTGGTTTACCGTACGGGCCCTTACAGGTTTGCCATTGGTCCCGAAGACAAGGGCATCCTCAAACTCGCCGTTGGTGGCCGAACGCATGTGGCCGTCATCCATCATGAGCCGCTCAAGGTCTCCCTCCTCCAGCCTGTTGTAATGCCTGTAGTATTCGATCAGCTCTGACATTTTCCCGGTAAAGAGTGCCACCTCATCAGCCTCTCCCACGCACTTGATCTCATTCCCCCGTGCTATGAGCCTAACCTTCGGGAAATAGCCCTGTATCTGGTCAAGAAGCCTGTTATTGGCCCCCAGAATGACCACAGGATCTATCCCATCAAGCAATATCACTCTTTCCGTCATCCGCCTTGCTACTCTCTTCTCCTGGCTGTTGCCAGATTTTACGACCAGGGTCTTTTTTTAGAACTGCTCAATCGCAAAGTAAGTTTATTTTTTTCAGAAGACTATCTTTGCTGTAACAATTTTGGAATGGCACTTATCACACTGACAACCGAGTGGAGAGAGGATGATTTCTTCCATGGGATACTGAGAGGAAAACTATCCTCAAGCTGTCCGCATGCCATTGTTGTGAACAATGCCGGAGGAATCCCCCCTCTGAATATCATGCACGGGGCATTTGTAATCAGAAATACATACAACCACTACCCTGCCGGAACTATCCATCTTGTTTTTGTCAGCAGTGAAGGGTCGGGAAGACAGCCCCACCTGGTTGTAAAAGCATTCGGACACTGGTTTGTAGGTGCTGACAATGGGATCTTTAACCTGATACTCAACTCCGAGCCTGACCTGATAATCAGTCTCAAAAATCCGGACAACACCGATGAGATTACACTGTTTGTAAGAGCCGCTGCAGCATTAGCAGCAGGTCAGCCTCCGGAAACGCTGGGAGATAGGGTCTCTTCCCTTTCAGAGAGGGTGCCTCTCCGGGCAACAATCGACCGGAATGTTATTATTGGCAGTGTCATCTTCATCGACTCTTATGGAAATGCAATAACAAACATTACCCGTGAGATTTTCTCGAGAGTCTTTGATGGAAGGGATTTCCGGGTTCTGATTAAAAGCAACAAGTATTACACCGAAAAGATAAGCAGGCTATACAGTGATGAGCCTGTAGGTGAGATCGTGACCCTTTTCAACTCCCTTGACCTCCTGGAAGTATCCATCAACGGCGCTGACCTGTGCCAGCTGTTCAGCGTCGATACCGGAGATGCCGTGCGTGTGGAGGCAAGAGATGACGGCCGCGATGTAAACGGCCTCTTTAAAAACTAAACTACAGATGAAAGAAAAGACTATCAGGGAATTTACAAGGCTGCTTGAGATTATGGATGAACTGAGGGAGAAGTGCCCGTGGGACCAGAAGCAGACCAACCAGACGCTTAGAAAATTAACGATTGAAGAGACATATGAGCTTGCCGATGCCATTATCCTGGATGACAACGATGCAATCTGCAAGGAGCTGGGTGACCTGATGCTTCACATAGTGTTCTATGCTAAGATAGGCGCAGAAAAGGGGCTATTTGATATGGGTGATGTCCTTGAGGGCATCAACGGGAAGCTTGTGTACAGGCATCCTCATGTCTTTGGCGATGTCAGTGTTACAAGGGGTGCCCGTGAAGTTGAGGAGAACTGGGAGCAGTTGAAGATGACCGAGCACGCCGAATACAAGCCTGTCCTCTCAGGCGTGCCCACCTCACTGCCTGCCACCGTCAAAGCCAACAGGATCCAGGAGAAGGTAAGGGGAGTGGGCTTCGACTGGGATTCAAGGGAACAGATATGGGACAAGGTTACTGAAGAACTTGAGGAGCTGAAACAGGAGGTGGCTGCAGGCAACAGGATTGACATGGAGGCTGAACTGGGAGACCTCTTCTTCTCTGTCATTAATGCTGCACGCCTCTATGAAATTGATCCGGAGTCAGCCCTCGAAAAAACCAACAGGAAGTTTATAGACAGGTTCAACTACCTTGAGCAGAAAACACTTGCAAAGGGGCTCTCGTTGCGTGACATGACTCTTGATGAGATGAATGTAATCTGGGAAGAGGCAAAACAGTTTGACAAACAGCTTTAAGCGGCTATTGTGAAAACTTATAGCTGAGCATCTGGTAAATGACCTTTGCCGCCATAAAATCGGGAGCCTTGTTTGTTTCTGACGGACAGAGTTCCACCACGTCAAAACCCACAACATTTCTTTTTCTCAATACGTCACGGAGAAAGGACATCAACTCTCTGTAATCAGGGCCTCCCGGTTCGGGAGTGCCGGTTGATGGCATCACCGACGGATCAAATACGTCGAGGTCAACGGTGATATATACATTCTCTGACAGAAGGCTCAGGGCCTTCCTGTAGAGCGATTTATCAGCCCACAGCTCATGAGCGTAGAATATCCTGCCGGCATCAACAAATGGCAATTCTTCAGCTGCCATGCTGCGTATACCAACCTGCACAAGCGGGGCATACTCTTTTGCCCGTGCAGCTGCACAGGCATGATTTAAATGTGACCCTTCATAAGCCGGACGCAGGTCAGAGTGGGCATCAAGCTGAAGTATTGTCAGCCCTGCGAATGCCTCTGAGGCAGCCCTGAAGGCACCGATACTGACGCTGTGGTTGCCGCCTACGACAACCGGGAAACGGTTCTCTGCAATGATGCCGGAGACAGTACTGAACACATTCTCTGTCATCTCAGCCGGGTCATCGCTGCTGATTAAGGGGGGAAGGGTAAAAATACCCTTTTTGTGAACCTCCGAGCCGGTCTCGATATCATAGAACTCAAGAGCGGGAGAGGCTTCCATGATGGCAGCCGGTCCCCTGTCAGCACCGCGTATGTATGTGCTGGTGGCGTCATAGGGGACTGGTACGATTATTATCTCAGATTCGTCGTAGCTGTAAACTACCTCGTCACCACCGAAATTAGTGACACTCATGCTACTTGTCCTCTGCAGGTTTGCTCTTCCGTGTCTTTGGCGCCTGGGCTTTTCTCACCTTTTC
>JBFYPM010000206.1:0-4584 GCA_041303295.1 Bacteroidales bacterium | reverse complement strand
TGGATAACATAGAGAGAGATCAACAGGAAACAGGTGAGACCTATTGACAGACCTGCTATATTCAGTGCCACATATCCGCTTTGTTTTTTCATGTTGCGGATGAAATTTTTAAGGAAGTTTTTAACCATGTCCGTTAGTCTTAATCAAGTCTGGTATCCGATCAGAAAGACGATATGAAATGTAACATGTTGCACCCCGGAGAATGCAAAAATCAGGGGAAATTCTAAAATTTCAATTGTATGTCTGTATGGTGCCTTTAAGTAACAGAACCATAGAAGCCGGAGCTGATTTCAGATGTTCTTTATGGAAATACGATTTTCATCCTGGCATAAGCGGGTATGATAAATATTGCATCAGGCAATGAACTTTAAATGAACAAAACAGTTTAACTTTAAATAAAAATTTCATGTCAAAAAGACCCTTGAACAGTCGCCGTGAGTTCCTTCAGAAAATGATAGCGCTGACAGCGCTTGCAGGTGTGGCACCCTATTCCGATGTGTTCGGACGTTCATTTGCAGAATTGAGAAAAGGCAAGTTGCCGAAGCGCCCCCTGGGCAAGACTGGCCACATGGTTGGGATATACAGCCTCGGGGGGCAGGCCTCTATCGAGGTGCCCGGCAGGGAGGATATAGCCCTTGATATCATCAACAGGGCCATTGATCTTGGCATCAACTATATTGATACGGCTGCTGCTTACGGGAGGCAGACCGAGACAGTTCCCCGTGCCGATGCTATGGGCACCAGTGAGCGCAATCTCGGGCAGGTGCTGAAATACCGCCGCAACGAGATATTTCTCGCGTCAAAGACTCATGACCGCACCTATGACGGCTCTATGCGTTTGCTGGAGAAATCGCTCAAACAACTGAATACAGACCATCTTGACCTCTGGCAGATACACAACGTACGCATGTCTGAGATGCAGACCCTTGATAAGATCACCGGTGATGACGGGGTGCTAAAGGCAATGATCAAAGCCCGTGATGAAAAGATAATCAGCTTCATCGGGTTCACCGGTCATGAAGGGCCGGATGTACTCAATGCCCTCAATGAGAGATTTCCGTTTGACAATGTGCTTGTTGCGATCAATGCGGCAGACAAGCATCATGACCCGTTCATAGAGAAATTTCTGCCAAATGCAGTTGATAAGGGCATGGGAATCGTGGGGATGAAGATCCCTGCACGTGACCGCATATTCGCAAACGGCGGCATCATAACTATGAAGGAGGCCATGGATTATGTCATGACCCTCCCGGTGAGTACCATAATCGTTGGCATTGACAAGATCGCTGAACTGGAGGAGAATATGAAGATCGCCATGGAGTTCAGGCCTCTGTCGGCAGATGAGATGCTTGCCATTGAGGCTAAGACAAAACCTCATTATAAAGACCTGCTCTTCTTCAAGAACCTGTCGGAGTGGCCACCGGAGTGGTGATCATTCAGTCGGCAGTCGGCAATAGAGGGCCGAGTGTTAATAAATTGCCCGGTGGGCAATTTTAGCGAAGGCGCCTGCTTACAGGGGAGGTAGTAGTTCAGTCTTCAGTCCGATTTGACCGCACGACCGCACGACCTTCAGACCTTCAGACCTCAGACCTTCAGACCTATTTAGCAATCGGTCCGGCTGGGATGCGCTCAATCCGGCGTTCGCGCCTGCCTGTTACACCAAAGAACCAAATCAGCGACAGGGATATGATTATCATTCCTGTGATAGTCACCCAGTCGGCATGTTCTCCCGGTACAATCATCCAGCTCAGGATGGCACCGAATACCGGGATGATGAATTTCCACAGGTTTAGTTCGGATACCTTAACCTCCGGCCTCTTCAGCAATACGTACCACTTCGAGAAGGTGAAGGCAGACATGAATGCCAGCCATAAAATAACCAGCCAGTAGTTAAGCGGGAAATTAGGTTTTGACGGGACATCCTCGAAGATAAATGATAAGAGGAACATAATCAGTCCCCCTACAAGGAGCGAGAAAGAGCTCAGTACAAGCGGATTCATGTTCTTGCCGTTTTTTGAGACGAGGACATTGCTTGTTGCCGTTGAAATATTGGCAAGGAATATCATTATAATCCCGGCCACCTCTCCCGGAAGTCCGAAATGAAATCCCTGCCTTCCCAGACTCACAAGCACAATGCCCGCGAGGCCAAAGATGATTGTGATCACCTTGGCCCTTGTGAACCGTTCCTCTTTAATCATTATCCGTGAGACAATTGCTGTCACAAATGGCTGTGCCCCCACAATCACTGCTCCCAGTGCTCCCGGAACGCGGTCCATGCCGATATAGAATAGTATATAATTGATCAGTGTCTGGAGCAAAGTAACCCATATTGCAAGGCTCCTGTTATCGATTATCATTCTTATGTATTCCCTTGGCCTCACGGTGAATGGCAGTATCATCAGTCCTGAAAGAATGAAGCGAGTCCCTGCGAAATGTATCGGTGTTGAATACTGTAGTCCCACTTTAATGAATGGGTAGGCGGTTGACCACATCAGGCATGTTATGATAGCCCAGAAAATGGTATCGTGGTGCTGATCTCTCATTTGGTGCACAAAAGTGAGCAAATATCGTGGTTTTTTTGTTTCGCTGAATGCTTACATTTGTGCAGGCACAAAATAATTATGACTGCAGATGAACTCCTTGCAAACAGGCTCAGGGATCACGGGGTAAGAAAGTTTTTCGGCATCCCCGGGGGGCCGTCGATACCTTACATGGAAGCATTCAGGAAGGTCGGGATAGAGTTCATCCTGACATCTCATGAAGCTTCTGCTGCTGTCATGGCTGATGTGACGGCACGCCTTACCGGTGTGACCGGTGTATGTCATGCCACATTTGGTCCAGGTGCAACCAATCTCTCTACAGGGGTGGGAGGGGCGCTCCTTGACCGGTCACCGGTGCTGGCGCTGACATCAGAGATGCCTGATGAGTGGTTGGGTCGTACCACTCAGATGAATATTGACCACCAGTCACTCTTCAGGCCTCTGACAAAAGCCACATACAGACTGAATGCAACTGATGCCGCAGAGATTATAACTGAGAGCCTGGTCACCGCCAACGAGGAGTATCCGGGCCCTGTCCATATCGGGCTGCCTGCCGGTCTGGCAGGCGCAAGCATTAAGGATCTGGCAGTTACCAGACCCAGTAAGGTAACTGAAGAGGCATACGCCACAGGCGAGAGGGTGAAAGTACTGCTTGCATCATCACGGAGGCCGCTGATCGCGGCAGGCCTGACTGCCATGCGCAAGGGCGCCGGAGAGGGCTTACTAAGATTTCTCGGGCAACACCCTGTGCCCGTAGTGCTGACCCCAATGGCCAGGGGGCTTCTACCATCAGCGCACCCCTGTTATGCGGGTGTGCTGTTCCATGCCCTGAGTGACAGGCTGAAACGGCTCACGGAAGAGGCTGACCTTATTATCGGACTGGGGTATGACCCAGTAGAATACAACTATGAATCCTGGATGCCGGCTGTGCCGCTTATTCATTTTGACACGCGCGTCACACACCTTCAAATAGGCGGTTCCATACAGTCGGTCTCATCCCCTGAAAAGTGGTTTGAAGCACTCACTCTACTCAGGGGAGCGCCTGTGATGACTGCGCTGGCTGCTGAGGTCCGGGCTGAGATTACTGCAGCTCTTCATGCTGCTGCAAAGGGGTTCAGTCCTGTCACCGCACTCTCAGTCCTGAAAGAGAGCCTCCCCGCCAGCACTATTGTCACAGCAGATGTGGGATCGCACCTCCACCTTCTGGGCCAGATGTGGGATGTGCCTTCGTCAGGGAAGCTGATCATGACAAACGGTTGGTCCTCGATGGGGTTCGGTGTGCCTGCTGCCCTGGCGGCAGCACTTGTAAGCCGTGAGAATCAAGTGGTATGTATCACCGGCGATGGCGGTTTCCTGATGCATGCAGGCGAGATCATCACAGCCCGCAGATACGGACTGAAAATTATTGTTATTGTCTTCTCCGACGGGGAGCTTAACCTGATAAGACTCAAACAGGCCTGGAAAAATGCCAGTCCATCCGGCACCGTGCTCTGCCGGGGCCCTATGTTCTGCTCTGATACCTTCCTGGGTATTGAGGTTATTCCTGCCAGTGATGCACAACAATTGCATAAAGCCATCGGAAGAGCACTTCATTCCGACAACAGCGTGATCATCGAAGCATTCGTTGATCCGTCAGTCTACAGTGAACTGGTAGTTAGAACCTGAACAGTACTACTCTTCTTTCTTTGCAGCAGGTTTTTTTGCTTTTGCAGCAGGTTTCTCTGCCTTCTCAGCGACAGGCTTGGTCTCTTTTTCAGCCTTCATGACTGCAGGTTTGACTGCGCTTTTCACGGCAGTCTTGGGTTTTGCCGTCTTCACAGCAGCCTTTACAGGCTTTTCCTTTACTTCAGGTGATGCAGCAGATGTTGCCTCAGCAGCCTTAAGAGCAGTTTTTGCCACTGTCTCAGCAGCATTCTTTTTGGCCTTTTTCTGCCGGCGAACGCCAAAGGTACCTCTGATTATCTTACCTCTCTTTGATTTCTGATCAACTTTACACATAATCTGTTTTAATTTAAATTTTTAATATATTTATAGCACAGACGAC
>JBFYPM010000205.1:0-5129 GCA_041303295.1 Bacteroidales bacterium | reverse complement strand
ACCTGCGTCTGAATCCGCTCTTTCCTGAACGTGGCCGTGAAGGGCGGTGATCGGGGCTGGCCGGGTGACCTTCAGCAATGAAGTCGGGCAGGGGGGCCCTGAATACCTGGTATCCGATAAGTTTCTCAATCCGCTGCAGTTTGAACATGTCCGCTTTGCTTACAAGGGTTATGGCCACACCGGTTGTCTCTGCACGGGCGGTTCGGCCAACCCGGTGCACATAGTCCTCGGCATCTGACGGGGCGTCGAAGTTCACAACCAGGTTAATATCCTTTATGTCAATACCCCGGCTGAGGACATCAGTGGCGACCAGCACCCGTGTACGGCGTGAGCGGAAGCGTATGAGCGTCTCCTCGCGTGCTTTCTGCTCGAGGTCTGATGAAATGCCTTCAACAGTGTAGTCGCGCGACCGCAGTCCCCGTACAATTTCATGCACCTTCTTCTTTGTTGAGCTGAATATCAGTATGCTTTGGTATTCGGGCTTATCGGCAATGAGGCTGTTCAGCAGTGGCAGCTTCTGGTTGTCCTCCAGGATGTAGACAGCCTGCAGTACGCCCTCGGCGGGTTTTGACATTTCAAGGGCGATCTCCACAGGGTTTTTCATTATATGTCTTGAGAGCGAACGGATCTTAGGAGGCATGGTGGCGCTGAACATGAGGGTCTGGCGCTTTTTTGGTACATGAGAGATGATCTTCATGATATCGTCGTGGAACCCGATATCTAACATACGGTCTGCCTCATCGAGCACCAGGACCTCCACATCACTGAATTTAACGTATCCCAGGTTGAGATGTGAAATCAGCCTGCCGGGTGTTGCAACGATGATGTCCGCGCCGTGTGACAGTGCCTCTTTCTCCTGGTCCCAGGCGCTTCCCTCACCACCGCCATAGACGGCCAGGGATGTTATGTTCAGAGTGTATGCGAGTCCCTGTATCTGCTGGTCTATCTGCAGTGCGAGCTCGCGTGTCGGGACGAGTATAAGTGTGTGGGTGTGCGCAGGCCGCTTGTAGATGATTTCATTCATTATTGGCAGCAGGTAGGCTGCCGTCTTGCCGGTGCCTGTCTGTGCGCAACCGATCAGGTCATCTCCCCTGAGGATGACCGGGATGGCTTTCTCCTGTATAGGTGTGGTCTCCCTGAAACCCATATATTCAACCGCATCAAGGATGTCGGGGTCCAGATCCAGATCTTCAAATATCATTTATGTTATTGTCTTTATGTTGTTTGCCGGAGGCGGTGCAAAAGTAGTAAAATTAAAGCAGGGAGCAATGGGAACGAAATGGCAAGGACTGAACCGGTGGGGTTCAGTCCTTGCTATGTGACATCAGAGTGATTATTTATAACCCTCCTGGTGCAGCCCGGTATCATTTGTGGGAGACCAGGTGTCTTTACCTGCGCCTGGGTGAAGGTGTGGAGCTTGTTTCGGTGCTGCTTTTTTCAGGTGCACTGGTGGTGCTTCTCTGAGGGGCGCTGTAACTGCTTCCGCTGTTGCTGCTGCTGCTTCTTGACGGTGCACTGTAGCTGCTGCTCTCCGATGATGAGCGGCTGGGGGCAGAGTAAGAGCTTCTCTCAGGGGCGCTGTAACTGCTTCCGCTGTTGCTGCTGCTACTGCTGCTTCTTGCCGGTGCAGACCTCTGCACTTCAGAGGTGGTGCTTCTGGCGGGTGCTTCGTAAGTGCTTCTCTCCACCTGGGTCGACCTGGTGGTACTTCTGCCGGGTGTTGAGGAGGAGACTCCCTCCTCGAGGGTCGTCAACTCCTGCCTGCGCGACTCCTGGCTGTTGCCTGAGACGGCAGGTCTTCCTTCTGCAGTACCCCTTATTTCAGATGTTGGCCTGCGGCTTTCTTCTGCATTCTGCCCGCTACTGACCCTGGTTCTTTCTCCGGTGGTCTCCCCAGTGCTGACCCTGGTTCTTTCCCCGGTTGACCCGGGACTGCGTCTGACATCTCTGTCGGTGACCTGCGACTCCTCGCGGTAACCTATCTCAGAACCTCGCCTGCTCTCATCACCGGCTGCAACCCTGTCCCGTTCATTTCCTGTCCGGTTTTCCCTTGTTCTGGAGCCACTTACTGACTCATAGAGAGCTTCACCGTCGCGTCTTGTATCGGGTCTGGTGTAGGTCTCCTTATAATGTCCTTCGGTCTTTCTGCGCTCAACCTGTGTTGAGTAATATCTTATGTTATTGTAGTAGAAGTCGTTGTAGTGCCCGTGGACAGGGTGGTTCCAGTGGCGGTAGCAGTCACGGTAGTAAGGGTACCAGTTGTAGTGGTATCCATAGTACTGGTGCCAGTACCAGGGGCTCCAGGGATTCCAGTAGGCAGGCCAGTAACCCCAGTACCATCCCGAATGCCATGCCACGTAGTCGGGCATGAAGATCCAGTCGAAGATCGGCCATGATAGATCGTAGTAGTAGATATTGTTTATTACGGTCACATTATCACCGTAGTAGAGATCATTACCGTAGCCGGGATTGGGGGTCTCCGATTTGGGTTCTATGATGTAGTTCTTCCCGTAGAGGGCTTCATCACCTATGAGCTGAATCCTTAGCTGACCTTTGCGCATGCGTTCCACGATGAAGACGCCTACGTCCTGATACTCATCCTTGCCAAGTACCGCTCTGAGCACTATCGTGTGAATCTTCCCGTCAACAAAGTCGGTGACAGTAACGTAATCGACGAAGTTGTCGCCGTTAAGGTCAAGGTTATTGATCCTCGAGTCTTTTGCATTGAGCTTGTTTTCAAACTCCTCAAGTGTTTTTGATTCCTGGAACAGGTCCATCACTGCATAGAGGTTCAGGTTGTCTCCGGGGAGACCCAGGTACTCCTCAGGCAGGTCCTGTCCGCGTACTATCGTACCGACTGTTGCCAGGACTGCGAGGATCGTTGTGATAATCAAGGTTTTCATCTCTTTATTTTTTTCTGAAGATCAGCTCTTCTCCGACAGTAGTGCAAAGGGTGTGCCAAACTGCCTCAAACCCTCGTAAAATGGTAATCTGGGCATTTCTATTGTATGTTGTATGACATGTTATTGAAATGCTGCTTACCGCAGGTTTCTCTATTGATTCGCGCCGTGTTTTTTTGTAGCTTGCATCGGATAAACTAACTAGATATGAGAACCGGAGTATTGATTTTCATTATGATTGCACTGGTTGTTTCAAGCCAGGCCCAGGGACAGAAGAAGGCAAAGCTGATAACGGTCACCGGCACCGTTAAAGACACAACCCTCTTCCCGGTGGCAGGGGCCCTTATAGTTGTTGACGGACAGGAAACTGGAGAGATAACGGGTAATCAGGGTAACTTCAGGGTAAAGATCAGGCCTGACGCAGCTACAGTGGGGGCTTATACTGTAAACCTGGGGTCTGCTTTGACATTGTTCGAGGGTCAGAGTGAAATCACGTTTGTGCTTGACGGCACGGAGGCGTTAAAGAATTTCAAGCCGGAGTCGGCGGACGACGACATGGATATACAGATAGGGTACGGAACGGTGAAGAAGAAGAATCTCACCACCCATGTAGGTTATATTGACGGACAGGATAATGCCAATTCATCCTATACAAATATTTATGATATGATTCGTGGCAAAGTTCCCGGAGTGCAGGTTACAGGGAATAAGATCACCATAAGGGGTGTCAGTTCCATCAACCTGAGTTCCGACCCACTGTTAGTCGTCGACGGAATTGTTGTCAATTCAATTGATAACATCAGTCCGCGGCAGGTCAAATCAATTACTGTCCTGAAGGGCTCTGATTCCGCCATCTACGGATCAAGGGGAGCCAACGGGGTTATAATGATAACCCTTCTGGGGTCAGAAAGGTAACTGCACAGAGCATGTGTCGCCGGATTTTTCCTTTGACCCGGTGCCTTTTGATGCCAGTTGTTATTTAACGGTTGTCCTTAAAAACTTCAGGTTTGTCTCCAGCCCGTCGAGGTATATCAGTGACCATGCCCTTGTATTTGACATGAACATCTGTCGCGTCCATTCATCAGATCTTCCGGGCAATTCTGCAAATTCAAATATCACCGGCGCTGCCGCCGCAAGTTCCTCA
Source organism: Bacteroidales bacterium (assembly GCA_041303295.1). GTDB lineage: Bacteria > Bacteroidota > Bacteroidia > Bacteroidales > VadinHA17 > SR-FBR-E99. Next base: position 1,085 of record JBFYPM010000205.1, on the reverse strand, counting down.
AGACCAGGGGTAGATTTGAGCGTAAGGATCAGGCTGCTAAGAGCTGACTGAAGCCTGACATCACGGGACTTGTCTTGCCCTCCCGTAACAAGGGCCCCGGCTACCACGTCTGTCGACTCGAGACTCGGAAAGCACCATGGATCACTCTTCCAGTCACTCTCCGTGAGTTTCCGAATGGCAAATATGCGCGATTGATAGTCGTCAACAATCCCGATCAGGTCATCAATCTTCTTCGTCACTGCGTTTTGGCCGGCATGTGACGGAATCTTATCAAGCACATTCTCAATCCTGTTGTAGTTGCGTGAGAGATTCAGGCTGTCGTCAATTCTTTCCTTTGAAACATTAAGGGCGAGTAATACAGAGAAAACTGATATTCCTGATAAAAGGAACAGTACAAAAACAGTATTATTTATACTGAAACTTTTATTTTTTGCTGTTATGGCGAGGAAGACAGGCAGGAACACCACGTAGGGGAGCGGCAGGGCTATCATAAGCAACTTCCCTGCACCGGGCCAGTGCTGGATCTTAAATAGCATGCTTCCAAAGACAACCAGGCAGGTCAGCCATGTCACAACATACAGGATAAGGTTCTGACGGTTTCCTTCAGCCCTGTAATTGCTTCTGAGAGCCAGAGGAAAAAATCCGAATATCAGCAGCAGGATACCCCCAATAAGCATAATGCCTGCTCCGGGCCAATGATTGATCTTGAATATGCCTCCCAGGAAGACCAGCGCTGTGGTCAATAATCCTGTTATATATATTTTCTGTTTCATAATCTTCACTTTTCAGATGGGTAATTCGGGGAAACAACAGAAATAGCATCTGATTCCGCGGTCAGTATACCGCTTTTCAGCAGGTCAAGCATGTGCAGTGCTGTCATAAGTGATATTCTTTCAGTTTCCGGCCCGCCCGGTGGAAACCAGGAAGCGGGATCAAGCAACTCCGGATGCATCACGGCGCTGTTTTCAGGCATGAGTCCGGAAAGAAAGGCGGAATATTCCTTCAGAGCTTCATCAAGCGCGGAACGGGAGTCAGTGCTTTCCTTTAGAAAACTGAGATAGGGCGTTGTGCTGAAACTATTTTCC
>JBFYPM010000204.1:0-2596 GCA_041303295.1 Bacteroidales bacterium | reverse complement strand
AAGAGTTCTTCCACGGTGCCAACCTTCTTCCAATCCATCTCTGAAATGTGGAGAAGTCCGTCCTTATTTGGAAGAATCTCCACAAAAGCTCCGAACTGGGTTATGGTCTTCACCTTCCCGGTATAGACCTTTCCAACCTCGGGGACAGCGCATATGGCGTTGATCCTGTCGAGGGCTGCCCTGATCACTTCGTAGTTGTCGCCGAAGACATCGACCATACCCTGGCCGTTGATCTCTTCGATAACGATTGTAGCACCTGTGGTTGCCTGTATATCCTGGATAATTTTTCCACCGGGGCCGATAACTGCGCCAATCATCTCTTTGGGGATATAGATCTTCTCTATTCTCGGGGCATGAGGTTTGAGTTCCGGTCTGGGCTCAGCGATGGTCTGCTCCATGATGTCAAGTATATGGAGTCTCCCCTTGCGTGCCTGGTCAAGCGCCTGCTTGAGCACCTCGAATGAGAGTCCGTCTACCTTTATATCCATCTGTGTGGCTGTTATGCCGTCACGGGTGCCGGTGACCTTGAAGTCCATGTCGCCGAGGTGATCCTCGTCGCCAAGGATATCAGACAGGACAGCGAATTTGCTTCCGTCTTTGTCGGATATGAGTCCCATGGCAATACCAGAAACCGGTTTGGCAAGCTTGATCCCTGCATCCATAAGCGCCAGCGTGCCTGCGCACACCGTGGCCATTGATGATGAGCCGTTGGACTCAAGGATATCTGACACGATGCGGATTGCATACGGGTTGGTTTCATCAGGAGGCATCATATTCTTCAGTGCCCTGTGTGCCAGGTTGCCGTGGCCTATCTCCCTGCGGCTGGTGCCGCGGGCAGGCTTGGCTTCGCCAGTGGCGAAGGGCGGGAAGTTATAGTGGAGGGTAAATTTCTCTGATCCCTGCTTCAGTACCTCGTCTATCATTTTTTGATCGAGCTTGGTGCCGAGGGTGACAGATGTGAGCGACTGTGTCTCACCGCGTGTGAAGATGGCAGAGCCATGAGCTGCGGGGAGAGGATCTATCTCACACCAGATGGGACGGATCTCGTCGAGCTTGCGGCCGTCAAGACGCTTGTGTTCATCAAGAACGAGGCGGCGTGCAGCTTCCTTTTCAACATCATGATAGTACCTGCTCACCAGGGCGGTATTTACCGGGTTTTCATCAGTGTACTGTGCAAGGAACTCTGCCTTGATGGCATCAAAGCCGTCGCTGCGGGTCTTCTTGTCTGAACCGGTAGCTGCCAGGGCATAGCACTTTTTGTATGTCTCATCCCAGATCTTTTTGCGCAGATCCTCGTCGTTGACCTCATGGCAATATTCTCTCTTAGCCGTCTTGCCGACCATCTCAGCCAGCTCCTTCTGTGCAACGCACTGGACCTTGATAGCCTCATGGGCGATGCGCAGAGCCTCAAGCATGACCTCCTCGGAGACCTCTTTCATCTCGCCCTCAACCATCATTATGTTCTCGTAGGTGGCTCCGACGATTATGTCAAGATCAGCCTTTTCGGTCTCCGGAAGGGTGGGATTGACAATGAATGCCCCGTTGATCCTTGCTACCCTGACCTCAGAGATGGGACCATTGAACGGAATGTCTGACACTGCAAGAGCAGCTGATGCTGCAAGTCCTGCAAGTGCATCAGGCATGATGTCTTTTTCTGCCGAGATCAGGTTAACTGTAACGAAAACCTCAGCATGGTAATCATCAGGAAAAAGCGGACGAAGTACCCTGTCAACAAGTCTCGATACGAGTATCTCGTTGTCATTGGGTCTTGCCTCCCTCTTGAGGAAACCGCCCGGGAAACGGCCTGAAGCCGCATACTTCTCCTTATACTCAACTGAAAGAGGCATGAAGTCAGTGTCCTCTTTCGCATCCTTCGCTGCAACAACAGTTGCCAGGAGCATGGTACGGCCCATCCGCACCACGACAGAGCCGTCAGCCTGTTTGGCCAGCTTGCCTGTCTCAATTACTATTGACCGGCCATCGCCAAGGTCAATGCTTTTTTCAATTAACTTATACATTTGTATTACTGATTATTACGAGATAAAGGGTAAAAAAGGAGGATTATACTCCAGGAATTAAAAAAAGGCAATCTGAAATTGCCTTTTTTCTCTTTACTTACGCAGGTTCAGTGCTTTGATTATTTCACGATACCTGGAAATATCTTTTACCTTCAGATAGTCAAGCAGACGCCTTCTCTTCCCGACCAGCTTTATGAGCGACCTCTGTGTGCTGAAATCCTTTTTGTTCTTCTTCAGGTGTTCAGTCAGGTGCGCAATCCTGTAGGAGAAAAGAGCAATCTGACCCTCAGCACTGCCTGTATCCATTTCTGAAGATCCGAATGTCTTGAAAAATTCCTGTTTTTTCTCCGTTGTCAAATACATATCCTTATCCAATAGATTGTTAATAAATTCTCCAATTTTGGATCGCAAAGATACAACTCTTATTTGTAATATTTCAAACAATTTGAATAATTTTTTGCATTTGACATTGCCGGGCCTCCCTCCTTTCTGAGTGGAAACTGGTACGAACAGGCCTCTGAAGAAAAGACGCAATAATGATACCGGAAGTTGCGCCTTCTGAAAACTTTATTTAAATA
>JBFYPM010000203.1:0-15377 GCA_041303295.1 Bacteroidales bacterium | reverse complement strand
ACCTGGACCATAATAGTAAGAGCGGATCTTCGAATCCCTTGCGCCGACTGTGAGATACTCACCTCTTTTCAGAAAGACAAAGGATTCCTGACTATTATTCTCTGACAATAGTGAATTCAGCCGCGTAAGGGACATAGCGAGTGCAATGGCCGTCTCAACAGGGAATGGGCCAATTGAAAAGTTTTTCCCAGGTGTCTGACTGACTGAAAACTTGACGGCGTCTCCATTTGCCGAAAATCTATGCGGACCAGGCAGGTTGAATGTAAGAGTATTTTTAAGTTCGTCATAGTAATAGTTATGAGCTGTAATACAAACCCCATTGCCTTCAGGCTGTACTGTAAGTGTCCATTTTGCGGCCGACGGTATTGCCTTTTTAACCAGGACCGGAATTTTGCGTATCAATTCGTCCTGTCCAGGAAGGGCTGGATCGCTCAATGTGCATATTGTCAGCTTATTGCTAAATTCAAAGACAAAAGAGAAACCCTCCTGATTTATGCCGACCAGACGTGTTGGGTGTAGTTTTATGTGTTCATAAGTGGTGCCGTCACAGAGTTTAACTGTGGTGTCTTCCCGGTTCTGTATCTCAATGGACTCAATCTGGCCCCATGGGATTGGCCTGAGACCTTGCCCAACAGCAATAGTAAGATCATTCCGGAGGGAAGTTTCCCAGCTTCTACCTGAATCCTGGCGGACACCAAACTCCGTAAGTATTGTCTCAGAGCCTGTTGCATCCTTAACAAGTACTCCGGTGACCGGAAAGTATGGTGCATTGGATTGATCTGTTGGAACAGAAGTGCGGGACGGTGTTACCTGCACCGGTTTTATTTGCCCGGGAGGTGTTTGCCCGGCAGGTGTATGCACACCAGAAGTTTGCCCGGTAGTAACAGGTCCTGTCCCAACAGGCCCTGTCGAAGTTTGTCCAGTGGTTGCTGATCCCGTTTGGATCGGTCCGGGTTTTGTTTCTCTACCACCCGTCGGTGGAGGCGGTGGTTCTTCCGTATCGGGCGCCAATTTTACAGTAGGAACCTCTTTTTCCGTCTTCATGTAGGATGCTATCCTCCGGATATCTGAATCCTGGTGAATATGGTCATAGTTGATTCCGTTCAGTGATGATAAAATCCTCATCTTTTGCGGGAGAAGCTCCCACTTATCATCTGAGGGGAAGGTAAAATCCTTAATCAATACCGGGATAATATTCCGCTTTGAATCAATGGCATGAATGATCTCACGCTTCAGCCAGTCAGACTTTTCTTTGCATTTATCTAGTGACGACTTGCTCAGTATCAGGATGAAGTTGGGAGTCTCCTCAATACGATTAAGCAATGCTTCATCAAATCTTCCTTCCTGTAATTCTTTAATATCGATGAAAATTCGTTTGTGAAAGTTATTCTCGAGCTGAACTTTAAGAAGGCTTGCAAGCTCACTGGCAGTTTCCCTCCGATAGCTGATGAAGGCATCAAAACTATCATATATGACCGGGAATGCACTCCCGCATGCGAAGCAGAACTTAGCATCCGGATGGTTCATAGCGCCGCAGGGAAGACATTTTTTACCTGCCGGTTTAACATCTCCGTCATTTTTTCCGCTGAACATTTTCCCCAGAAACGACTTTTTGTTATTCTCCATTTTCCAGAAATTAAATAATTCAAGACAATTATCTGCAAATTTTAAATCGTCCGGCAGGCTTCAGACCGGCAGACTGATGCGCCGGAAGCTTAGTGACACACACCATTCATGATTTTCAGTTGACATTATATCCTCAGCACGCCTGATCTCCCTGTTCAGTTCTTCCCACCCCGGGGCATCATTCATTGTATGAGCAATACTCCGGAGCAGCTCCTTCATCATTGCCGACCTTGTTGCGATCCTCTCAGAATCGCGGACACTGTCAATGGCATGCTGTGCCGATGCAAAAGAGGGGAGAATAATCACCATGGACACAATTAAATTCTCTATTGCCGGATCATGAACAATTCTGAGAAAATGAATGAAAGCCGCAGCAAGTGTGCCGGCAAGTAATGCTCCTATAATCCTGTGATCCCTGATCGAATGACGCTCTTTTATCACAGCATTTCTCGCATGATAATCAGCCTGATCTGATACCCAACCCATAGTAACAAAACTCTTTACCTCAATAAATCTCTCCTGTGGGACAGTGAAGGAAGAGAGACCCTGTTTAATTTCATCAAACACATCCAGCACCCATCCGCCCGGTCCGGGATAAAAGGGAAGCGGTTGTTTCAGAATGGATTTTTTCTCGGTTTGCTGACCAGCCACAGACTGGAACAGGAGGATCCTGATTCTTTCAGCCAGGTGCCGGTAGTTCAGATACTTTTCGTGCCAGTGTTTTGCAAAGCTTACCCGGAACATTATCAGTGCCCCGATCAGGGCCAGTATTTCCAGCACTGTCCAGCCTGTCCTGGCAGGGAAGTAAAGGGCCTGAAAAACTGCAATTGCAACCGCAATGGCTGCGAGACGATAAAGCCATATTGCTGATCGTGTGTGCAATTTCCGGTAATGAACAGCCAGTGAATCGGCCCGTGCATAATGCGGGACCAGGTCATCCAAAAGTGGCTGTATAAACCGCAGATCCAACCCGGTATTTCTGGCTGTACCTTCAATCTTTGTCAGGTTTCTCTCAAGTACTTTATCGTAACTGCTTTTTCGGAATGCCTTGTCGCTGTTGTATTCCGCAACCTGGAGGAACCTTGATGACCAGCCTGAGGCATTTTTCGGAAGGGCCCTTGTTTTTACCTGTAAACCGTTGCTGCCGGAGTCATCATCAGAAGCAGGCATCTCTTTTACTTCGGTCAGAATCAGCGGTGGGGCAACAGGGTTCAGTGCATTGATCCACACTACCAACCGGTTGACAGAACAGGCATAGCTGACTATTCTGGCTGTGCCGCCCTGTCCGCGGGCAGGTTTACCATCCCATACTGCAACAAGAATTTCACAGGCATCTACAAGTGCTTTTCCCGCCTGTTCATACCCCTCCTTTACTGAGGGAGGGAAGGATGTGTTCAGATCTCTCAGGAAAGGATAATTTGCGGCTTTTTCAAATAAACTGTTAAACACCTGCAGATCATCCGGATTGACAAAATCCTTCCTGTATTCATCCGGATCAGCCGGAAGCACAGCATCGAGAGTGGCGTCCAGCTGATCCATCGCCACACTGGCCACAATCTGGTCGGCACCTTTTGCCAGTGCCGAGACAACTTTCCACTTTAATCCGGTCTTTCTTGCCTGGCCAGTAATGCTGTCTGCAAGGGATTTCCTGATTGTCATCAGCAGGCTTTCTACCGCAACGGTTACTGCACCACGATCCTGCAGTTCTCTGTGACCTGTCACTCCAACCCTTAATATATATGGAACCGGGTCGGGCTCACCAGACCGCAGAGGATGGATCGGTTTATCAGAAGTTGTCAGCATACCTGAGTCATTTTTTCAGGAAAGTAATTGTGTATCCGCTGCCTTCAAGCATGGAAGGATATTTTCTGATTGTGTCACGGTCCTTGTTTTTCTCTTTCTGGTCTTTCCGGGAGTCTATTCCTTTATCCAATTCACTGAAAGGAACAATGCAGTTATGCAGTTTGTGATAGTCGCTGCGGATGCCATGCTTCCAGTTGGTTATCTGTCTCTCATTCATCCAGCCGTTGTGCTCCAGTTCTGCAAGCTTATCAAGCGCCCCGGTATCATTAATATATTCCGCGAATTCTTTCCGGGCATCAGGGAGCATTCGCGACCTCAGCTCAGCAACTGAAATGAGGGTGAATTTTCCTGTTGATTCTATGACATCTTTTATCCTCCGGGCAGCGCTGATGTTATCAACACGCTGGTCATAACTGAGATCTTCATAACTTTTGTGAAAGACAGACTCCGTAACTCCTTTCTCCATCCAGGAGTTGTGGATTGACAGGGCGATCTTTTCAAAGGCCAGTTCCCTGACAGTTGATGCATCAGACAGCTTCTCCATGAAATCATCATAGTCAAGATTCATCTGGATACTCTCCTTTGAAGGGAGATCTGACCGCTCTATCTTAGTCCCGCTATGCACTGCCAGGTTTCTCAGAAGACGTTCGAGGCCCCTTGAGCCGTTCCTGAAGCTCCTGACCTCTATTAAAGCCCGCAGAAGCTCCCTGTCAATATCAAGACGTTTATCATCAGAAGAGAGAATTGACCTGATGAACAGGGCTCGCCTGATAGAGAAACAAATATCTTTCTGGTCGCCCTCCTTTATCCAGCTGCCCGTTTCATGATCAGGAAACGGTTTTCTGTTGGGTCCGAATACATTAAGTGAACAGTTGATCCTGCTCTGGAAATCAGGTCCCTTCTTCACAGAATAGCCAGGCTCCTCCATTTTATCGGTGAAGTGCTTCATTGTATATGTAACACCGCCAGCAAATACGAAAATGGATTTCCCTAAAGGATGAACCTCCTTTCCCTCCTGAAATTCACCATCCTGCATTGGGGCTATCAGGCATTTAAGCCATCTGTAATCGTTGGAATCAAATTCGTCCCAGAAAACAACCGGCAGCTTTCCTCTCAGGACCTCATCGCGTACCGAGTGGAAGGCACCTGACAATTCAGACTCCTCCCTGAATTGCGAGAGGTTAAAGGTCAGGAATGAAGGTTTTGTCTTTTTACCATCGAACATACTGTTGGCCAGGGCCTTCACAATAAAGGATTTGCCAGCACCGGGAGGACCGAACACGGCAATGTTCAAGGGCTTTTTGCCATCATCATACCGGTCGTAAAAATCGACCTGTTTTCTTATGTTCCTGATATTTTCTATTTCACTTCTGTCGAATACAGTCACTCTGCCCAGTGTCAGCCTGGGTGCATAATGCAGCTCTTTTTTCCCCTTTTCCGCCAGGGAGAAGGCAAGCGGGAAAAGATCCGGTTTTTGCTTATATCCAGACCTTTTATTGTCGTAATTGTTCTCAAGTATTGACCACTCCTGGTTGTGCAGGTAATTGAAACCGGGCTGCCAGGCAGGGGAGGGGACATAAGCAGAAGAATAATAACGGTTTCTGAAGGTCTTGTCGAGAGCATCAGATAAATCCGCCGTTTTGAACGTGTAATCCTTATCGAGTCGGAAGATACCATTGAGCATGGCTGCAGTCATCGAATTGAGCCCGGCCCTGATACTGTCATTCACAGATCTGTTTTTGACAACCAGTGCTGAGGTAAATCCGGCGAGAAAGGAGCTGCCAAGGCCAATGGTGGTCCGGATATCTTTTGAATTCTTCTCTTCCCATTCGTTTTCCATGAATTCAGGATCGAAGACAAGTGTATATTCATTTAGTGCAGGGTCATCATTTGTTTTTACATGGATGGCACCTGCTGAGCCAATGGTTATGATCAGCTCCCCTGACCGAAGAAGGTTTTTCAGAGTAGAGTGGGTCGTTAATCCGTATATAATATCCAGGGCAGTCTGTTCCCATGAAATATCGTTGCTGACCTTTATCTCGTAATGTTTGAGATGGTTCAGCTTAACTATAGTAATCAGTTTATGCCGGTAATTCATCAGCTCATCCCACAGAAGGCCTTCACACAGCGGGTATGAGGCCTTGAGGATAATTGTGCCGGTCTCATTAAAATCAGGCCAGGCTGTAGGCCTGTTCCTGAAACCCAGGTCAGCCTCGTCGATTACGACTGTCTGGAACCTAATATTCCTGATCCTTTTATCAATTCTGAACCACTCATCAGCATCCCTGTCTTTTAATCCGCCGAACCCCATCTTCTCTCCAAGCTGGCATGACGCTTTTATCTCACCCTTTTCCTGCTGACTTGTGACAATCCACCTGAGCCAGGAGTCATGTGTTGAGCCACCTGATAAGGTAAGGCGTGGCATGCCGGCAAAGGGCCACCGCATAACTACAGTTTGCTTACGGCGGGGTAGTTCATTCATGAGCTTCCTGACAAATGCATTCGTAAGATCAAAAGTTAATCTCGCTCCTCCGTAGGTTGAAATGGATGTTGTGCCTATACTCTCATTATCAAAAGCATCATTCTTGTTTCCTTTCAGGAGGTGGTGATCAATTACATAATCACCTGTCACAAGTATGTTTTTTTGAGCTTCCATAAATATTGCTGAGTTTAGAAATTCACTGATCTGTATGAGTTAATCCGGATGTTGGCCGTAGGCGGCAGACGGGTTTAGGTATGTCATGTATGCCACGAGTAGTTCAGGGCTTCAGTGTTATCGACAATTGAGCACAGGATCTTCACTGATTTCTTTAATAAAGTTAATTGTAATTGTCCACAAAACAATGCGGAGACAACAATCAATTTCTGATGATTGAATTATTGATAATCGGGAATAAAGCGGGGACAGGTCCCGGCCGCCTACAGGTGAAGTACAACCGGCTTGTTTACAATCTCCCCTGAACCGTTTGATAATGAGGCATTGACAAAAACTGAGTCTCCATGAGACTCAATCCCATAGGATTCATGGATATGACCAAAAATATGGTACTGGGGTTTGATAGATAAAACTCTGTCCCTCAGTGCCTCGCATCCTGCATTCTGCTTTTCTGTCGCGGAATAGTCCCTGAAACCTTTTGGAGGCGCATGTGTAACCAGGATGTCAATATTCTGTGGAATCAGACTCCAGATCCTTACTGCTTCCGGATGATCAGCATAGGTAAACGCACCCAAACATCCGTAATTTAGGGTGAAAGGCGACCCGAAAATTGAATGTCCGTTAACCCTTACCACCTCATTTTCCAGGTATTCAATCTTATGGCTCCTTATCAATTCAAGAAATTCGGATTTCTTTTTCCTGATAAACCTGTCGTGGTTCCCGGCAACCAGAATCTTATATTTAAAGTCTAATCCGGCAAACCAGTCAACAAAATCAGTGACCTCAGACAGGTTGCTCTTTCTTGTGATGTCGCCGCAGTGAATTATAATATCACCAGGTGGTATGTCAACCGATCGGTGATTACCATGAGTATCTGACAGGGCAACAATAATCATGTGGCAAAACTATCGTTTTATCCTTTCAGAAATTTATGAAAGAAAGAAAAGTATAAACAGAACCGACTTAGATATTCACAACATTTATGAACCACCAACTACTGCAGTACATTATTCTCAGATCATTACTCTCTGATCCATACCTGTGAAGGATCACTACATATTCTCGGGTATTGCGGCAAGGTTTTCAATCTTCGTCCGGCTGGCCGGGAGATTTACCGACACCTTCAGGACTCTCCTTAACACTTTCCGCATTCATGATTACACCCCTGGCACCTTTTAATTTCCAGGCCGGAGGGTGGCATCTACTTTTGTCTCGATAATCAATCACTAATCCTTAAAACAGAAGAAGATGAAAACAAAAGTATTTATGGCAACAGTACTCCTGGCGCTCCTCCCTGCAAGCCTCATGGCCCAGGCTGACGAAAAGAGGGGTGGCTTTGAAGTCAACGGCGGGTTGTCCGCTTCTCTCCCCGGTCCGGGTGAGACTGTCAACTCTGTCGGCGCCGGCGCTGAAGCACTCTTTCATTACCGGGTATTTAACTATGTAGGGATCTATGGCGGATGGGGTTACAACGCCTTTCGCAACGACTTCCGGCCTGCAGGTCACAGATGCGATTTTGAGGAGACGGGTTATGTCCTTGGACTGCAGTACAAACGCCACGTAGATTCGATGGGTCCACTGGTATTTGTGAGAGGCGGACTCCAGTATAAACACATCGAGATAGAAGATCCCTCAGGCGAACTTATCTTCGATACAACGCATGGACTGGGATGGCAGATTGGTTGTGGCGTGGAATTCCCCCTGGGTGAGAAGTGGTCTCTCGTACCTGAACTTAAATATAACTCCCTGCCTGAGAAAATGGGCCCGGAAACAGCTTATGAAATCCCCGACAGGAACTACTTCTCTGTCAGGATAGGTATCCTTAAAAAATTCTGATTCATCATAATTCTTTTGTTATTTTACCGTCAGCAAACCGTTTGCACAGAGCTAACCAACGAAATGGCAGAAACTGTTATAAACCGGATAAACCGGCTGATACCACTGCGGAGACTTATACGATTCTTAATCGGGGTCTCCGTGGCGGTTCAGCTTATAGTCATCATATACAATAACCTCAGCGGTTTCTATCCCCTGGATAGCTTTACCCACTTCCTCCTGAGGCTGTTCCGCGGAGTCATTCTCACGGTACCGGCGGCGTTTCTGATAGCCGTGCCTGATCTTTTCATAATCGACTGGCTGAACCGGAGATTCCCCTGGAACAAGAAGGTGTTTCCCAGGGTGCTGCTACAGTTCTTTGCAGCGGTGTTCCTTGCTGCGGCGGTATCACTGCTCATGACCCTGACCGCCAACAGTATCAGTGCCTATTCCGAAGACCTTAAACTGGTGCTTCTTTATAACGCCCTGATCTATGCGGTGGTTAATATCATCATTATGGGAGTGCTTGAGGGGTGGGTCTATTACAACCAGGGCGCCGAGGCCGGCCGTAAGGCCGAGGCGCTCGAGCGCGAGCTGACACAGATACGTTTTGAGATGCTGAAGAGCCAGATCAACCCGCACTTTATGTTCAACAGCCTGAACGTGCTATCCGGCCTCATAGATAAAGACGTCACTAAAGCACAGGAGTTCATTGACGAGTTCTCCCAGATCTACCGCTATGTGCTGGAGACCATCGAACAGCCGACATCAAGCCTCGGGAAGGAACTCGACTTCATGCGTTCATATCTCTTCCTTCAGCAGATACGCTACGGTGAAGACCTTACATGGTCGGTCAATATTCCTTCCGGACTGCTCACAATGGTTCTTCCTCCACTGTCGCTGCAGGTAGTGCTTGAGAATGCTATCAAGCATAACATTGTCAACCACTCAAAGCCACTTCATATAAACATCAGCAGCGATGACCGGATGCTCGTTGTGACAAACAGGCTGCAGCCGAAGATATCAACAACGGCTTCCACCGGGGTGGGACTGAAAAACCTGACAAGGCGATACTCGCTCATCACAACCAGGGAACCCCGGTTAACCGTGGAGGATAATCATTATATTGCGAGGCTGCCGCTTATAAATACCGAAAGTGATGAAAGCACTGATAATTGAAGACGAGAGCCTCGCAGCCGGCAAGCTGGAGAAGATGCTTCTCGAGATTGACCCCGCTATAACTGTCATGGGTAAGCTTGTATCAATCAAGGAGTCGGTCAGGTGGCTCATGCAGAACAGTGCTGACATCATCTTCCTTGACATACAGCTCTCTGACGGCATCAGCTTCAGTATCTTCGAGCAGGTGGCGGTGAACACCCCTGTTATCTTTACTACCGCCTATGATCAGTATGCCGTCAGGGCCTTCCAGCTGAACAGCATCTCCTACCTCCTCAAGCCTATCCGCAGGAACGACCTGGCCGAGAGCCTTAAGAAATACCGCTCGCTCAAGGCAGCCTTCAGCATCGATTTTGAGTCACTGATGGCTCAGCTGCAGGGCAGGGAGCCCGGATTTAAAAAGCGGTTCATGATACAGATAGGGGAGAAGATCAGGAAGATAGAGGTGACGGAGATTGCCTGGTTCAATGTTCTCGGTAAGGGCGTATGGCTCAGGACATTCCAGGGTAATTCATACCCGGTGGAATTCAGTCTTGACAGGCTCGAGGCAATCCTTGACCCCGCAGTATTCTTCCGCATCAACCGTGGGTACCTCGTCAGCATCGATTCCATCTCTAACATGACGGCCTGGTCACGCGGACGCATCAAACTCGAGCTTAAGCCAAAGGCTGACGACGAGCTTGACACAATCGTGAGCATTGACCGCTCCGCAGCCTTCAGGAAGTGGCTGAATGCATGACCAATTTAGGCCGGAGAGAATCGACCGCCTCTCTGCTTACAGGAAGTGGCTGAATGCATGACCGTCAGAGTCCGGAAAGCATCTACCGCTGCATGACTGTCTCAAGCCGGAGAGCAAGGTTTTCAATATCCCTCCTCCGGGCAAGGAGACTGATCCACTCTTCCGGTATCGACTCATAACCGTACAGCAATCCTGCAAGGCCGCCGGCAACAGCTGCAGTGGTGTCTGTGTCGCGGCCGAGGTTGACTGCTTTCAGGACAGCCTTGCTGTAGCTGCTTGTTTTCATGACGCACCACAAGGCGGCTTCAAGGGTGTGTATCACGTAGCCATCGCTGGCTATCTGCTCCGGGGGCAGGCTGAAAATATTCTTTCTCAGGATCCTGTCGAATTGTTCTATCTCTTCCGTGCTGATACCGAACGACTCCAGCATAAGAGGTGTCGCGTTGCGGAGTGATGTATATGCTTCGTTCTTATCCATGCCCTGTATGATGTACCCGGCAAACTCAAGGCAGATGAAGCATGATATGACTGACCGTACATGCCTGTGAGTCAGGGCCGACACCTGTTGCGTCAGGTGGTACCGTTCCGCTGGCGGTTTGCCGGCAATATAAAACAACAGCGGCAGGATCCTCATCAGTGAGCCGTTGCCGTTCGACCAGTCGCCGTCATCGCCCGCCATCTCCGGCGCTACACCCGAGTGTATACGTGAGAGAGCCCGCCAGGTGATGCCCCCTATGTCGAAGATCTTACCGTGTGCGCTCCAGTAGCCTTTCCGGTGCCACCTGACAAAGTTCTGCCCGATGACGTTGAGGTCAAACCCTTCCGTAAGTGCCTCAGCCAGGCAGAATGTAAGTGAGCTGTCGTCAGACCATGTCCCGGGAGGCTGGTTATGTGTGCCGTAGCCTCGCATGCCGGCAACCGGTTCCTTCAGCAGCTCATCCCTGGGGTGAAACTCCACCGGGACCCCCAGCGCATCACCAACGGCAACGCCGAACAGCACATCCTTGTAAATATTTCTCTCACTCATCCGTTCGGGATACAATTTCTTCTCCGGGAGGAATAGTCCTCTAAAGATACAAAATTCCTGTGAACGACAGAATCTTTGCTGCGTACCTCAGGTGCTTGCTGATTCAATAGTTACATCAGCGCTCCTCGCCACTCCGGCCCCGGATCCTGAGCAAATAAAATCTTACCTTTGTTTACCAGCATCAGATGCCCTGTAAATGAAGAGAGTCACCTTAAAAGAGCTGAGCCAGGAATTGACCTATCGCACCCCCAAGGAATTGCGCGATCTGTGCCTTCGCCTATCAAGGTTCAAAAAGGAGAATAAGGAGCTCCTGACATACCTCCTGTTCGAATCGGCCGACGAACTTTCATACGTTAACAGTGTAAAGAAGGAGCTGGATGAGGAGTTTGATAATATCAACCGGACCAGCTACTACTTTATAAGGAAAAGTGTAAGGAAGATCCTTAAGAACACCAGGAAGTACATCAGGTATTCGCAGAAGAAACAGACGGAAGTTGATCTGCTGCTTCATTTCTGTAGCAGGCTGAAGAACCTCTCCCCACCAATACAGAGAAATACCTCCCTCATGAACCTCTATAACAGACAGATAGACACCATCATAAAAAAGGTCTCCGTCCTGCATGAGGACCTCCAATACGACTATGGCCTCGAACTTGGTGAACTGAAAAAATAACATTTTCCTGGGGTGGCAGGCTTCTTAATTAATTGAAAACATGAAGAATATACTTAGGATTTTGCTGAGGATTGTCTTGCTTGTACTGATTCCGTTTTTTGTTACCCGAACGTATTAATGAGCTGACAGGGAAAGAATCTTGTCTCCGGCCACATCTGCTGGTATTGCCGTAGCCTTAGCGTACTTCCAGCTTGACCTGCAGCCGTTCCCAGTAGTTGGGTGCATAGGTATGTCGTCATGAGTGTAAGGTGTATTGTCAAGCCCGGCATAGACCTGGATGAGGCTCTCGGTGTCGAAACTGAATCGGACAGCCTTTACTACAATCTCAAACTGGCATCAACAAATAATTGTAGTTTTGCCTCAGCTGAGAGAACACCGGCACAAGTATGAAAACAGCAGTTGTTACAGGCGGCACCAGGGGCATTGGTGCAGCACTTGTCAGATCCTTCCTGAAGGAGGGATGGAATGTTGCATATTCAGGAACATCGGATGCCACGGTGGAAAGCTCATTGCAGACACTGGCAGGGCATTTTGAAAGACACAGCTATGCAGCCATCAGATGCGATGTCACGGTTGAAGACGACCTGGTCAGCCTCTGGGATGGTGCTGTCAAAAACTTCGGCAGCGTTGATATATGGGTAAACAATGCAGGTACATCTTATGATCAGACCCCGTTCCATGAGATGGGGACCGGGGTTTTCACCCGGATCATTGACACCAACGTGAAGGGATTGATGCTGGCTACTTATGTAGCATATAACCGGATGCTCGAACAGGGCTCCGGGGGCATTTACAATATGGAAGGTCTCGGAAGCGACGGTCGGCGGATCACTGGCCTCACACCCTACGGCACCTCTAAGAGGGCCGTCAGGTACTTTTCAGATGCCTTTGCTGCAGAGGTGAAAAAGGGTCCGGTAATTGTCGGAACCATCAGTCCCGGCATGGTGCTCACCGATCTGACCATGACGCAGGTCCGTAAGGATCCGGAACACAGCAAGCAGTTGATAAAGATATATAACATTCTTGCCAACGAGGCCGATACTGTGGCTCCGTTCCTGGTGAGAAAGATGATCGCTAACAAGAAAAATGGAGCTAAAATTTCATGGCTTACCACGGGAAAGGTCATAGGCAGATTTCTCTCCGCACCCTTCTCCCGCCGTAATATTGTCAGCAAGTATATGTAATTCAGAGAGTCACCCGCCAGCTTCAGGTATGCACGCACTGCCGGGGCCCGGCAGCCGATTTCGACAATGGCGTCTATATCGAAAAGATGCTGCCCCGGGCGGTGGGTAGAAAGTATGGATATATCGCAATACTGCTTAACGCAATGTTGCGTAATACTTTTTTGTACCATGATTCCGGTCTGCCATATTGCATGACAGACCGGGGATTGGCAGAAGCTCCGTGTGGGGTGGTTCCTTAAGCTTATTTAGTCACAACTGTCCAATATGCATCTGCCGGGTCAATCCAGAAAGTATATTTGAAGCTGCTGGTCCATAACCATTGAGCATTAGCGGTACTTGCGTGAACCTGGGAAGATCGCAAAACCAGGCCATCCGGGAAGGTAGCATCCATCGAGAATGTTACAAAAAAATATTCATCGTAATTCGAAATCTCGAAAGGAAAATCATATGGACTGACATCGACATTGTACGTGACATCCTGATGAAATGTCGGGAAAAGAAATGCCGGGTATACAGTGTGATCGATATCGAAGTAACCATCCTCCCCTCCCAGGCAGTCAATATTACTTATTGTTCCGACGAATCTCAATTCTACAGCGTCGAGGAGGTTGTGGCCGGTAGTAGGCCCGACATTGCCATATCTTAAACCATACATAATATGAATCTTTGTGTCCCAGGGCTCCCACTTACTTTCTTCACATTTTTTTGTGGCATCTTCATCAAGGAAAAACTCACAACTGCTTCCAATCATCAAAGACACCAAGATGGTAAGAACTACACATAATTTAAGTGGTCTCATAATCAATGATTTTAAAGTGTTCTCTTTTAAAAAGCTGAATTATTTTAGCTTTCCTTAAACAAAGCTAGGTTATAAATAAACTTAAGTCAACTTTTTTTCAATTCACGTCAGGAGAGGCAAATTTTCCCTTTTCAGGCGATAACACCATACGGTGCCCCCGGCTGATCACACCAGCCTGTCAAATTCTGCCGTTGGTTTAGTGCATCCCGCAGAGTTCCTTAACGGACTGTCCGGCTGCGATCGGCTTCGGATGCAAAACTTGCCTCAAAACAGGGAATATCTTCCCCAAGGTGTTTCCGACCGATTGTGCAATACGTAATTGCATTTTTATCAGGACAAATCTTTTTCGTAAATTTATTCTTGCTTCTTGCCCTTACCCGTATGAAACTGAGACTTATGAAATCATCCACTCCGGGACTACTGTTCCTGGCGCTGCTGCTGTTAATCCCGGTATCGCAGACCACTGCGCAATCCAACAGCCAGACCGCTGCTTATGGAACCTACGCGCTCAACCTTCCGCCGGGATGGCAATACGACCTCGCCGGTTCCGATGATATGTTCCACTCCTTCTCACATACGGTTAACGGACAGACTGATTATGTGATAAAGCTTAAAAAGCAACCCTTATCCTGTCCTGAAAAAAAGGATTTCAACAGGGAGATGACAAAGATTTTTTATGACCTCTATGGAGCAGAGGATTATGTTGACAGGTTCAAAAACGAGAGCGAATACGGGGCACTGGGTGACCAGCAAAGCCACCTGATCACCTTCAATCTGCATGGGAACAAGGAAAGGGGATTCATTATCAGTCCCTGGGTCAATGGGAAGATGTACAATATCTATGTCTTTGACAAAGTAGGACAGAAAAGGGAACTGAGGCCGGAAGCCCTTGCGTTCATCGGTGCACTTACCCTTGCCCCCGGCGTCACCGCGTCAGGGGAAAAGCTTGCAGTGGCTGCTGCGGATAATGCAGGTGTGGCAGCAGGGGATAAATCCGGTGCGGCAGCAAACACCAAGGCAGCCACATATATACCGGTGGAAGCCAGGGCAGCCTCTAACCCCGCGGCAAAGACAACTGCATCTGCCACAGAGCCGGCCATGACAACTGCGTCTGCCACAGAGCCGGCCATGACAACTGCGTCTGCCACCGATCCGGCAAGGACGACACAGTCCTCCAGCACCGCGGCAAAGACAAATGCCTCTGGCACCGACCTGGCAAAAACGACTACCTCCTCCACGGAGCAGGCAAAAAAGTCACCGTCTGCCATGGAGCCGGCCTGGAAACCACAGCCTGGGGATAAGGGCGCTCCGCGTGTAGTGATGCCTCCCAGGCTGCTCGATTTCGGAAAGTTCTCACTTGAATCGGATATCGATTTCGCTACAATGACTTCCGCCCAGTATACCGGCGCCGTATCCATGGCCCTCGAGGGTATGCGCCTTATATACGGCGAAATGACCGGTGAAGAGGAGACCCGCTTCCTGGCTGACTGGAAACCTCTGTTTGATTATCCCTGCAAAGAAGTAGTCGACTACCTCAACCAGCTGAATCCTCTGATTTCAGAATTCCTGGCTGTCCGCGAAGCAATGGGGGCAGAGATCGAATCATATAACGCTGCAGTACTGGTGGTTACGCTGGCGTCAGCGGAGGATGACGAGGCTGCCCTGGCTGAAACAATGGCCGAAATGGAGATCACGGTTGCAATCATGAACACTCTTCAGAAACAGCTCCGGGAGGTGGCGGATGAGATCGCCGGTCTGGGCAATCCACCAGATGCGGCAATGCTTGCCGAAGGAAAAAGAAAACTGCACCGCAAGGCGCTCGGCCTCATCTCCTCCGATATATTCCCCTTCGAGGGTGAATGGGAGATAGAAGACGGAT
>JBFYPM010000202.1:0-9372 GCA_041303295.1 Bacteroidales bacterium | reverse complement strand
GTCTACCGATACATATCGGGAGATACTATTGAGGAAAAAATACAACGACTCCAGGAGCGAAAATCCAAACTGGCAGGGACGTTCATTGACTCCAATAATCCATTTGGCGAGCTTGATGTCAAGAGAATGCTCGAAATATTAATCTGATTTTTTTATTAGCTTTGTCGTCAGTCAATAAAATCCTAACCAACCCTGCAATGAACACCTATCAAAATCATCCCCTGACCGGTGCTGTCGACCTTGACAGTGCAATGACAAAATTGTGGGCCTTTTACAAGAAATATTTACTCGGACTGTACATCATCTCTGTGGTCCTTGGACTGCTCTCATCACTAATCACTTCAGGTCTCGATCTTGCTGCCTTGCAATCGACAACTGATCCTAATGAACTGCTTGTGATGATGAAAGGCATGGCCGGACCCTATACACTTTTAATGCTTGTATCACTGGTCTCCGGCATCCTTCTGCATGCATGGGTTCTCGAGAAGCCTCTGGGAGAGCCTGACTTCTTCGTCACCGTGCTGAAGAAGAGCCTCGTGGCGCTGGTCCCCTGTCTCGTGGTTATGATTGTTCTTATGGTAATTACGGCGGTACTTACCACTCTGGGACTGATACTGCTGGTGCTGCCCGGATTCTTTGCACTGTTCTATATGTTCACCGTAATGATTTTCGCCATGCCTCTTATCCTCACGGAAAGCCGTAATCCGGTTACCGCTGTGAAAGGGTCGTTCAGGCTGGCACACAGTCACCTGTGGCCGAATATGGGATGGGTAATTGTTGTGGCATTGATACTGATTGTAGCCTCACTTCTCATTACTGCCCTTACCATGCTGCCATTCACCGGCTCTTTCATCAGGTCACTGACCAATCCGGAAGAAGCCTCTGCCATGCTTGAACTGAGTCGTAACCCTCTTTACATTGCCATCAGCACGTTGACAACAGCGTTTGTCACTCCGGTTTTGCCAATATTTGCATTTATCCTATATTTCAGGAACCGGGGAGATGAAGTGATTGCAGAAATAACAACCGAAGGGGACCAGGCAGTAAGGGTTGAGGATCTGTATCCTCCGATGCCGGGCAGGGAGTAATCAGGCTCCGACTTCAATGATCCAGACTCCGGGCTTGATAATCTCCAGTTCAATGGAGGTGTTAACCCTCATAGTCTTGAGTTTGGACCACTTGTTAAAAGTAATCCTCAGTCTAAACGGGTACTCACAGTTCCTGAATTCCATCTGGGAGTTGAGAAATTCTGTCTCAATACCTGAAGATCCAACAATCTGAAGATTGGTAACATCAAGTGATCCGGCATCAATCGGTTTCAGAAGAACGCGGATCTCATTGCCGTCAGAGTATCGCTGTACCCGGTACCTCTCCACGGAACGCATGGTGACGATGCGGTACTCCTGCTGGGTAGCCCTGTTTCCTTTATACTCGTCTTTTGTCCAGAGACCCTCCTGTATCGAGTCGGCACCGTTATACTTAAAAGCAAACCTGCCCGAACCGTGCCTCAGCCCCTTTGACCATGATCCCTCATACACAGAGCCGTCAGCATATTCATATTTCCCTTTCCCATGGGGAAGTCCCTTATTAAAGGTTCCCAGGTAATGATCTATGCCCCATGCCTCACCGGCGCCGTCTGCCAGTCCGTTCTTGCATCCGCCCTCATATTTGTCAGCGATATTTTTCATAAGAACCGTACACGGATCCTGTGAATTAACAGTCACTGTGAAGAGGAGGAACATCGTCAGAAAAAATAATAATCTTTTCATTGCTTAATATGTATTACCACCGTTTTTCAGAAAAAACTAAGAGCCAGGCTCCAAAGGTCTAACCGCCAAACCTCTTTGACATCTTATCAGATATCTTCTCATTGGGATACTGTTTTGAGAAGGTCAGCCAATAATCCTTAACACTTTGTTTCACCTCTTTTCTAAGGATCAGAATGCCTATAAGGTTGGGTACCGCCATCAGCACAATAGCCACGTATGAAAGTGACCAGATTATGGTGGTGTCAGTGAATGATGCAATAAAGAATGCCGCCACAAATATCATTCTGTAGTAGATCACATATTTCGGCCCGAAGAGGTATGTTGTCGCCCTGTCTCCGTAGTATGACCAGGAGATAGCCGTGGAGAATGCAAAGAGCAGCAGTGAGAATGTCACAATGTAGGGCCCGAATCCTTTGAGCATGCTCTGGCTGAAGGCAAACGTGGTGAGAGGGGCACTGTGGATAAGCGATTCGCCCCGAACGGTCATGGAGGCCATATTAGGGAGCTTGCCGGCAAGCACCTCCAGTTCTCCTGAGAACGGTGTTTTGTCTGCCATGAACCTGATGTTGCTAGCCAACGATCTTGCGTGGATGACCGAAATGCCGGTCGTTGTTAAAACACCGTTCTCCACCTTAAGCTTGCCGTTGTAGAGTTCGAGGAACTGATCACCCCTGAGATGGCTGCTCAGTTTTTCCACATCAGCGCTGTTTCCATCATCGTATATGCCTGTAAGTATCTGCATGTCAGTAGCCTGGAACTGGTTGTCAGTCTTGGTATTCCATGCGCCCGAAGCAAGCACCACAAGTCCGGTCAGTGTGCAAATGCATATTGTGTCGATAAATGGCTCGAGCAGAGCTACCATTCCTTCAGATACAGGCTCCGGAGCACGTGCTGCAGAGTGTGCAATCGGCGCTGAGCCCTGTCCTGACTCATTTGAGAATAGGCCCCTGTTAACACCCCTGTTCATTGCAAAGGCAAAGGTGGCCCCCAGGAAACCTCCTGCCGCTGCCGAACCGGTAAAGGCATCAGCAAATATTGAAACAAAGGAAGGTATAATGTTCCCGGGATGGGAGAAGATAACAAGGAGGGAGCCGATGAGGTATAGTATCGCCATGAATGGAACCATGACCGAGGTGACCTTGGCTATCCTCTTAATTCCGCCGATGATGACCATCCCCAGGAGAACTGCCAAGATTCCACCTGTTATGATATGCTTTATACCGAATGTGGAAAATACTGAATTGGAAATGCTGTTTATCTGTGGCAGACTGCCGGTGCCGAAAGAGCTTAGAATGGTGGCGCCGGCAAAAAATGCCCCCAAAATAGCACCGGTCCTGATTATCTTTCCGCTTTTGGTCTTGATGTTAAGCCGCTTCTTCATGTAGTACATCGGCCCTCCCGAGACCGACCCGTCAGGGAGGATATCTCTGTATTTGTGGGAAAGTGAAACTTCAACCATCTTGGTACACATCCCGATGGCTGCAGTTATCAGCATCCAGAAGAGAGCAGCCGGCCCGCCAAGGTGTATTGCCAGGGCCACTCCGGCAATGTTGCCTGTACCCACTGTGCCTGAGAGGGCTGTGGCAAGCGACTGGAAGTGGGAAGTATCACCTATGTCATGCGAGTGATCATACTTGCCACGGGTTATCCTTATTGCATGACGGAAATACCTGACCTGGGGGAATCCGAGATAGATTGTGAAGAAAAGGCCAGTCCCGATGAGCAGAACCATGAACCAGGGGTGCCCTCCGAGATACCCGTCGAGACTTACAAGGAAATTGTTGAAACCGTGCATATCAATGATCTTAGAATTTAAAATTCAATCAATCCGAGTCCGTTCAGGAACACGAGCGCAATAGCCAGCGGAGCAAGAAACCTTATGGCGAACCTGTAAAGGCGGTAATACCTCAGGCGCTGAGTGCCGCCGTTTGAGAGCTCGTCCTTTGAGTCACGCCCTGGCAAGAACCAACCGAGAAATGCTACAATAAGTAAACCTCCAAGGGGTAAAAGTATGTTGGCGGTAGTATAGTTAAAGAGGTCGAAAATGTTTAGTCCGAAGAGTTTCACATCGCGCATCATGCCCCAGGACAGTGAGGCAGATATGCCAAGAATGAACATTGAAGCCGTAGCGATGATTATTGCTGTACGCCGGCTCATGTTTAGCTGTTCGGAAAAATAAGCCACTATCACCTCTAGTACGGATATCGTTGAAGTCAAGGCGGCTATCGCCAGTAAAAAGAAGAAGGCAAATGCAAAGATCATTCCGCCCGTCATCTGCTGGAAGATACCTGGAAGTACTATGAAAGTAAGAGCCTCACCTGATGAGGGAGAGATGCCGAATGCAAAGACAGCAGGAAAAATGGCTACGCCGGCCAGAACGGCTACGAGCAGGTCAACCATTGAGACCTGTACTGCGGTGCTTCCCAGCTTGTTATCCTTCGGGATATAAGAACCGTAGGTAATCAGCGTCCCCATCCCGATGCTGAGCGAGAAGAATGCCTGTCCTAAGGCCATCAGCACAGTGTTGCCAGTGATCTTCGAAAAGTCAGGACGGAAGAGAAACTCCACTCCCTTGCCTGCGCCCGGCAGGGTGAGTGCCTTGATGCACATCACTATCAGAATGACAAATAAAAGAGGCATCATGATCTTGGTAGACCTTTCTATTCCTTTGCGCACACCTCCAAGTACAATTGCAGAGGTGGCCAGCATGAAGACCGAGAACCAGAGTGCCGGCCTGAGTGATTCGTTCCTGAAGGAGTCAAACATTACGGTGAGCTCATCTGTGCTCTTTCCGATAAACCCGCCGATGAGAGTCTGGTATATATATTCAAGAGTCCAGCCGGCAACAGCAGTATAGAAGGCAAGGATCATAAAAGCTGCCACGATACCCATCATACCCACCAGGTACCACGGTCTGCGGGGAGCCAGGGCTTTGAATGCCCCAACCGGATTTCGTTGCGACCTCCTGCCGATAACAAGTTCTGACATCATTACCGGTATGCCTATCGCAAAGACGATGACAAGATAGATTATCAGGAAGGCTCCGCCGCCGTTCTCACCCAGGATATAAGGGAATCTCCAAATATTACCCAGTCCCACTGCAGACCCGGCCGCAGCTGCAATGACACCAATCCTGCTGCCAAACGAATCTCTCTTGGTAAAATCAAATCCGCTCATCTTAAAAGTAATTTACCTTGTAAAAAGTATTTAAGATGTTAAAGGTGGTAAAAAACTTAAAAGGTGCAATGAATTGCTGTTAAAAAACAGGAAAAGGTGCAAGGCATCACAGCTAAATGCCATTCGCGGTCAATACAAATAGTTACAAAACGAGCAAAGGCGCAGCCATGCTGCGCCTTTGACACGGGAATAGTACCGGAATTTGATTAATATGATTCGCGCTTGGTGTAATGTGTGTGCAACAGTTCGTGCGATTTATGGCCGTTTGGTTTCTCAAGAAACTCCTCGTATATCGCCTTTATCTCAGGGTTGTCATGAGACTTTCTCAGGTCCATTTGCATATCCTCAGCATAGATGGCCTCTGTACGTTTCTGCCTGATCTCAGCGTTTGTGGGAATAGGCTGGCCTCCGCCTCCCAGACATCCGCCCGGGCAAGCCATGATCTCTATAAAGTGATATGAAGCCTTGCCTGTACTGACTGCCTTCGCGATCTTATTTGCGTTGACAAGGCCGTGAGCTATAGCCACCTTGAGTTCGGCTCCCTCGAGGAATCTCCAATCCTCCACGGTACCTTCGATCTTTATTGTAGCCTCCTTGACGCCTTCCATCCCGCGTACAGGCATAATATTCAAATTCTTGAAAGGCACCGGTCTGCCGGTAACAATCTCATATGCAGTACGCAGTGCTGCCTCCATTACACCTCCTGTGGCACCGAAGATAACACCGGCACCGGTTGAGCTGCCCATGAATGAATCATAATGACTCTCTTCAAGGGAGCGGAAGTCTATGCCTGCCTGCTTGATCATCACTGCCAGCTCGCGGGTGGTAAGAACATAGTCAATGTCTTTGTACCCGCTTGATCTCATCTCAGGTCTGTCAGCCTCATACTTCTTCGCGGTACATGGCATTATTGAGACAGAAACAATCTTCGACGGGTCAATGCCGCGTTTCTGAGCAAAAAATGTCTTTGCAAGGGCCCCGAACATTTGCTGCGGTGATTTGCAGGTGGAGAGGTTCGGAAGCATGTGCGGATACTTGTGTTCAATGAACTTGATCCATCCGGGCGAACATGATGTAAACATAGGCAGGGCCAGGGTGTTGTCGCCTTCAACCAGAACTTTCTTAAGTCTCGTAAGGAGTTCTGTTCCCTCTTCAATGATTGTAAGGTCGGCTGTAAAGTCGGTATCGAGTACTGAGTCAAAGCCAAGCTGACGAAGGGCGGTAACCATCTTGCCGGTCACTCTCTCGCCTGCATCATAACCCAGGTCTTCACCCAGGGCCACCCGTACTGCCGGGGCTGTCTGAACAACAACATGTTTGTCGGGGTCATAAATGGCATCCCATACCTGGTCAATGTAGGTCTTTTCCGTCAGGGCACCCGTCGGGCAGCGGTTGACACACTGTCCGCAATTGGTACAGACCACGTGGCTCATAGGCCTGTCATGGAATGATGATATCTTCATGTGTGAGCCCTTGTTCGCAACGGCAATGGCCGATACATGCTGAAGCTGGGCACAGGTGCGCACGCAGCGCTGGCACCTGATACACTTGCTGTCGTCCTTAAGAAAAGAGGGTGATGACCTGTCAATTGTATATGAATGTCCTTCAACAAGGTCCAGGAAGATATGCTCACCAAAAGAATATTCATTTGCCAGTGTCTGCAACTCACACTTCTGATTCTTGTAACACTTTGTGCAGTCGGCCCTGTGCTCTGATAAAAGCAGTTCAACGATGTGCTTCCTCGCATTCCTCACCTTGAGCGAGTTGGTATGTATCTCCATACCTTCTGATACAGGCATGGCGCAGGCTGCTATTAATGTACGGGCACCCTTCTGCTCTACAACACATACGCGGCAGTTTCCCGCCACACACAGGTCCTGGTGATTACAGAGCGTTGGAATGTTTATGCTCAGCTTCTTGGCGGCATCGAGAACGGTGGTTCCTTCCGCTACCTTTATTTCATGTTCATTTATCTTAAGAGTTACCATAATAGTCTATCCTAAATGTTAGTATATAATCTCTTCCCTGAAATTCTCAACAATTGATTTGAAGGCATTCCCCACCGACTGGCCGAGGCCGCATTTTGAAGCCACCTTCATGGTGTCGGCGAGCTTGACAAGCTCATTAAGGTATGTTGATTTGGAATCTCCCTTCTTTACCTTCTCAATACCCAACAGGAGCTGCTGGCATCCCACGCGGCACGGTGTGCACTGGCCGCACGACTCCTCAGTAAAAAAGTCCAGGTAGTTGTGCAGCACGTTATACATCGAACGTGAGCTGTTGAAAAGCTTCATTGATCCGCCTGTAGGCACACCCTCAAAACCGATTATGGTCTCACCGAATTTCTTGCGCGGAACGCAGAAGCCCGATGCACCCCCCACCTGTACAGCTTTGGTATCGCCATCGCCGAATTCATTCACAAACTCCTGAACGGTCATTCCCAGTTCCAGCTCAAAGATACCCGGGATTGGTGTGTCACCAGATATAGAGAACACCTTTGACCCGCGTGAGTCTTTCGTTCCCAGTTTGACATACTCCTGAGGACCCTTTTCTATTATCATCACGGCAGTGACAAGGGTCTCTACATTGTTAATGGATGTCGGCTTTGCGAATAACCCGCTTACAGTCGGATAGGGCGGCTTGTTGCGGGGTTCACCGCGGAAGCCTTCAATTGATTCGAACAGGGCACTCTCTTCACCGCAGATGTATGCGCCGCTGCCCATACGGTATTCAATACTGAAATCATAGCCTATTTCATTGATAAGCTTGTGAAATTTATGAAGCTCCACAAACAGCTGGGGAAGCAGGAACCTGTATTCGCCGCGCAGGTAAATAAATCCTTTCCTTGCGCCCATGGCCTTACCTGCTATTGCCATGCCTGCATAAACCTTGGAAGCTACTTTGTCAAGAATCTCACGATCTTTGAAAGTACCAGGTTCACCCTCATCTGCATTACATACAATATATTTATCGGAATCTTTCTCAGCTGCAGTGTATTTCCACTTCAATCCTGTCGGGAACCCGGCGCCTCCGCGCCCTTTCAGTCCTGATTCAAGTATTTGTTCAATGATCTCGTCACTTGTCATTTCGAAGGCCTTCTTCATAACCTTCCTGACATCTATACTTTCGAATATAAGGTCAACCTTTGTTAGTCCTTTGTTTTTCATTTTAGTGCCTCCCTCTGTTTAGCGCATGTAACCTTTAACCACATCTATAACTGTCTCCGGCGTCAGGTCAGTGTACGGCATGTCATTGATCAGTATCGCGGGAGCCTTGTGACACCAGCCTATGCAGTTGGTCTCAAGCAGTGTAAACATCTTATCGGGGGTGGTCTCACCAACCTTTATCTTCAGAATATCCTCAAGAGTGCTTAAAATGTCATTCTTCCCCTTCATTGAGCAGGTAATGGTCTTGCAGACCCTGATTACATTCTTACCCCGCTCTTCCGTATCAAGGAAGGTGTAGAACGATGCCGTCCCGTAAACCTCTGCTGCAGAGATATCGAGCTCAGTGGCAATTGCCACCATTGCATCATCAGTAAGGTAGTTATACTTCTTAACAATATCCTGAAGGATGGGCATCAGGCTCTCTCTCTTGCGGCCGTGTTTCTCCGCCAGCTCCTTCACCATGTTACCAGTGTGATACATTTTTATTGATTT
This sequence comes from Bacteroidales bacterium, assembly GCA_041303295.1. Classification (GTDB taxonomy): domain Bacteria; phylum Bacteroidota; class Bacteroidia; order Bacteroidales; family VadinHA17; genus SR-FBR-E99. Next base: position 767 of record JBFYPM010000202.1, on the reverse strand, counting down.
TTAGGTATTTAGTTGTTTAATCTTAAAAAGCGACTCTGATTTTCGGCTGTGAAATTAATAACAATACACATTCGAAAACCTTACATATGTCATGTTTATTAACATAAAAGGTTTTAATGATAACAATCCTTAAGGTAATTACAATCGTACGGAATCAACCGGCAGAGTAAGCGGCAAGCTGCATCCGCAGCCACCCGAACCACTCTTCCATGCCCTCCCCCTTCATGGCAGAGAGCTGAATAATGGTGATCCGCGGGTTGATAGCAGCCATGTCGGACATAAATGAATCCATCTTGAAGTTTGTATAAGGGATCAGGTCTGTCTTATTAAGGATGACTGCCCTTGCCTCACTGAAGAGCATCGGATATTTGGCAGGCTTGTCATCGCCCTCGGTCGTGCTTACTACCGCCAGCTTGAATGTCTCCCCCAGGTCAAATTGTGAAGGGCAGATCAGGTTACCAACATTCTCGACGATGAGCAGGTCAATGGCATCGAGGTCAAAATGTTCAAGGGCTTTTGAGATGCTGTGAGAATCGAGGTGACATCCACCTTCAGTATTGATTGCCACTATAGGTATATTGTACTTCTTCAGTCGTTGGGCATCGCGGTCGGTTGTGACATCACCCTCAATCACACCTATCCTGATTTCCCCTGCCATCACCTCACAGGTACGTTCAAGCAACGTCGTCTTTCCCGCGCCCGGGGAACTGATAATGTTAATCATCATTACCTTTCTGGACTCAAGCAGGCTGCGTACCTCCTCAGCC
>JBFYPM010000201.1:0-16835 GCA_041303295.1 Bacteroidales bacterium | reverse complement strand
CCCTCTGTGCCTGTAACATTCTACAGCTTCCGCATAATGGTGGGGCTGGGCTTTTTCTTTATACTGCTCTTCATACTGGCTATCTACCTGCACCGGAGGAATACGCTTGAGAAGAACCGCTGGTTCCTCTGGGTAGCACTATTTTCAATACCACTGGCTTACCTCGCCAGTGAGCTCGGATGGGTAGTGACTGAGATGGGGCGTCAGCCATGGATAATACAGAACCTTATGCCTGTCAATGTGGCCGTCTCTAACATAAGCGCCGGAGCGGTGCAGACCACTTTCTGGCTCTTCGCCGTACTCTTCACAGCTCTTCTGATAGCTGAGGTCTCAATAATGGTTAAACAGATAAAAACGGGTCCGAAACACTAGGACGAGAAAATAATGACACCCATGATAACGCACTCATTCCTGCAAGACTACTGGTGGCTGATAATATCACTTCTCGCCGGTCTCCTCGTGTTCCTGATGTTTGTCCAGGGCGGACAATCGTTCATCTTTTCTCTTCCGCGAAACAATATGCAGCGGACGATGATTGTAAATGCCCTTGGCAGAAAATGGGAGTTCACCTTCACTACCCTTGTCACTTTCGGCGGGGCCTTCTTTGCCTCCTTTCCGCTCTTTTATGCCACCAGCTTCGGCGGGGCTTACTGGGTATGGATGGCAATCCTCTTCAGCTTCATCATCCAGGCTGTGGCCTACGAATACCGGTCGAAGCCTTCGAATGTCTTTGGCACCGGGGTCTTTGATGCCTTCCTTTTCATCAACGGCTGCCTCGGTCCCTTCCTTATCGGCGTTGCTGTGGCAACATTCTTTACAGGATCAGATTTCACCCTTGACCTGTTTAACAGTGTGACATGGGGTTCAGGGTGGCACGGGCTGGAGGCGCTGATAAACCCCGTGAACCTTCTGCTGGGATTTGCCGTGCTTTTCCTGGCACGGGTACTTGGCCTGATGTACCTCAGAAATACAATTGATGATACTGAACTGAGCGCTTCAATCAAAAAGGCTCTTGCCAGGAATGCCATTCCCTTCCTTGTCTTCTTCCTGGCCTTTGTTGCCTTCATTCTTCTGGCTGAAGGGTACAGGGCCGACGGAGTGACTGGAGAGGTGACAATAGTGAAGCATCATTACCTTCACAACCTTCTGGGTAATCCACTGACGCTTATCCTGTTTCTCGCCGGCGTGGTGCTGGTGCTCATAGCACTTTGGCTCGGGGCTGTGAAGGGCTCGGAGCGGGCCATATGGTACGCAGGCGCAGGCACCGTACCGGTGGTGATGGCTCTTTTCTTCATGGCCGGTTACGGCGAGACAGCCTTCTATCCGTCATCAGCCGACCTGCAGAGTTCGCTGACACTGGCAAAGTCATCATCAAGCCGGTTCACCCTCATTTCGATGATGTACGTCTCGTTCCTGATTCCTTTTGTGGTAGCATATATCTGGTATGCCTGGAGATCGATAAACAGGAAAAACATTACAGCTGAGGAGATGTCAGGAGATGACCACTTGTATTGATATGTTATAAATTAGGGTGTGAGATTCACCACGTTTGGTGCCATGCAGACGAGACTGGATACAGGTTACAGGTGAGAAGCGTGACGCCGGGAAAAGGAGCCGAGTCGTAAGTTGCAACTAAACCTCACCGGCTGATTCCTTACGACGCCGGAGCATGTTGGATACGACTGATATTATTATATAGGCTGCCATGATCAGAGGCAGTGAGGCGAGCTTGAGGATAAGGAACAGCAGAACGGTAACGGCGGCGAAGAGCCAGCGTTCTTCGTTCCCCTTCCAGCCCAGGCTTGTGAACTTCAGCGAAAACATCCTGGTATTTATAAGCATCATTACGGCAAGGAAGATTGACAGAAGGGCTGTGAACCAGGGCGAACCGGCCAATGCGTCATAAAGATCATAATCAGTGTATGCAGAGGCAATCACTACCGACACAACGGTGAAAGCACTTGCCGGCGTGGCCAGTCCTTTGAAGGAGGTTGCCTGAGTGGTGTCATTGTTGAATTTTGCGAGCCTCAGAGCTGAGGCAGCTGGGATAAGCGAGGCTATGATGAATGCCGGCACTGAATCAAGCCCGCCTGACATAAGCAGGTTAAGGACGATGGCGCCGGGAGCAACACCGAAAGTGACAACGTCAGCCAGACTATCGAGGTCCTTGCCAAGATCGGAATATGCTTTAAGCAGCCTTGCTGCAAATCCGTCAGAAAAATCGAGCAGCGCCCCCGCCATGATACAGAATGCAGCATAATCGTTGTAACCTTTTATAGCATAGATAGTTGCTGCAAAACCGGCGACCAGGTTAAGGAGTGTTATCGAGTTGGGAATGTGTTTTATCATGGCTTAAGTAGAGGTGTGGTAAAATTACAATATTCCGGACAACTATTATTTGTTTATTTTTGCAGCTGGATTATGAGAGATCTTACGAATATCAAGATTGCTGTCGACTTTGATGGCACCATAGTGGACCATGAGTACCCGGCCATTGGCAAGGAGGTACTCTTTGCCTTCATCACCTTAAAGGAACTGCAGAAGAGGGGGGCGCTGCTTATTCTATGGACATTCCGTACCGGCAGGGAGCTGCAGGAGGCGGTCGACTACTGCAGGCAGAACGGAATTGAGTTCTACGCTGTAAATAAAAACTATCCTGAGGAGCAGTGGACTGCTGAGACGCCGCGCAAGGTGAATGTGGACATCTTCATTGACGACAAGAATGTGGGAGGTTTTCCCGGCTGGGGTGAGGTGCTGAACATGATTGACCCCTGGTCAGAGCGTGAGGAGCAGGCAATGCGTGCCATCAAGACCAGGCGTTTCAGCCTCTTCGGGAAGAAGTAATTATCTACGGATGATGACATTGAAAAACCATAGTGCAGATTGCGGGTTACGTTCCCCTACTGACGGTTCTGGCGGCAAACCACAAATATCATTCTTACTTATCCTATTTGTGATTGTGGCAATGATCTCGTGCTCCGGATCACCGGGAGCTGGTAATGAGAAGCCGGCCTCCTCTTCTGTCAGCAGCACGGCGGCAGACTCCCGGCCTTCAAAGAGGCTCATTGAGATTCTCTCACCTGCTGACAACTCCACTCTGTCATGCAATGACAGGATTATCTTTTCCGTGGCACTGGCAGCCGGACAGCCGAAGGTTGATTCCGTCCAGATATGGGTTGACGGCCTGCTGGCCAGGACTCTTACCACCCTGCCGGCAACAACCGGGCTTGATCCTGCCGGCACTCCCGGAAGGATATCATTACGTGCCGTGGCATACTCAGAACTATCCAGGCCGCAGACCATAACGCTTTTTATTACTGCACTTTCAGACCTTACTCCTGTGATATACCGGCACCGCTTGGTGAAGAGCTATCCGCATGACAGGCGGGCTTATACCCAGGGACTGGTCTTTGACAACGGGTTCTTCTATGAGGGTACCGGGCAGCAGGGCGAATCATCACTGAGAAAAGTGGAACCGGAGACGGGCAGGGTGATCAGCCAGGTGAATCTGGATGGCTCCCTCTTCGGTGAGGGGGTGGCGATTCTCGGTGAACGCATCTATCAGCTCACCTGGACCACCAAAGTGGGCTTCGTCTATGAGAAAGCGACCCTGAAGCAGATCAACCGGATATATTACCAGACACAGGGATGGGGGCTCACAACAATGGGCGACAGCCTGGTGATGAGTGACGGGACGAACGTGATATGGTTTCTCGACCCTGATTTCAACGTACTCTCCTCTGTTGAGGTATGGGACAACAAGGGGATGGTTGATAATCTCAATGAGCTTGAGATGATTGACGGTGAGCTATGGGCAAACATATGGCAGACAGACAGGATAGCCCGTATAGACCCGCTGTCAGGCAAGGTCCTGGGGTATGTGGAACTCAACAACCTTCTGCCCCGCGAAGAGCGCTCTCAGGAGACCGATGTGCTCAACGGAATTGCCTGGGATGCAGCGCAGAGACGCCTGTTCGTTACAGGCAAGTACTGGCCCCTCCTCTTTGAGATCACCGTCTCTCCACTATCCCGCAACTGATCACTTCCGCGGGCCTCCGCATGTTGAAAACGTGTTAATAAACCCGGCCAAAATGTTTACAATAACATACAGGGCCGGATATCCGGCATAGGCATTAATTGTAAATTTGAAGCTCATTAAATTAAGGAAAAAAGGGATCATATGTCAAGGATAATAGCACTTGCCAATCAGAAGGGAGGAGTAGGAAAGACGACCACGGCAATCAATCTGGCCGCAAGCCTGGCAGCGCTTGAGAAGAAGGTACTTATTGTTGATGCAGACCCGCAGGCTAACGCCACATCGGGGGTAGGCATTGATGCAAAACAGGTGAAGGTAACCGTATACGACTGTCTGATTGACGGGGCCAATCCACGTGAGGCTGTGATACCATGCAGCATAGAACATCTCTCGGTCATCCCGTCGAATATTGACCTTGTGGGTGCCGAGATAGAGATGCTGGAGAGGCCTGAGCGGGAGAAGACTCTCAAGAAGGTACTCGCCGGAATTGCTTCCGATTACGATTATATTCTCATCGACTGCTCACCGTCACTCGGCCTGCTGACTGTGAATGCGCTCACCGCCGCAGACTCGGTAATAATACCGGTACAGTGTGAATACTTTGCCCTCGAGGGGCTGGGCAAGCTGCTCAACACAATCAAGATCATTCAGACCAACCTTAACCCTGCGTTGGAGATAGAGGGTTTTCTCCTGACGATGTATGACTCACGCCTGCGACTTGCCAACCAGGTGGTTGATGAGGTCACCCGTCACTTTCAGCAGATGGTATTCAATACAATCATCCAGCGAAACGTCAAGCTTTCAGAGGCTCCCAGTTACGGGCAGCCGGCCATCCTCTACGATGCCGAATCGAGGGGCACGGTGAACTATCTCAACCTGGCCCGTGAACTGCTCGAGAGGGTGGAGGCCAGGCAGAAGAACAAATAACCGCTTATCCGCATAATGAACACAGCCAAAAAGAGCCCGCTGGGCAGAGGCCTCGGCGCCCTGATTGATGGTGTTGAGAAAGAGGTGCTTGAGAGGAAGGTTGAAGCCAACCTCCAGATTGATATCAACTCCATTGACACCAACCCCTTTCAGCCGCGTACAAGGTTCGACAGCCAGTCGCTCGAAGAACTTGCTGCTTCCATCCGCCAGGTGGGAATTGTAGTGCCCCTCACAGTCAGGGAGACAGCCGAAGGACGTTTCCAGCTCATTGCCGGTGAACGCAGGCTTCGCGCTGCACGAATGGCAGGCCTCACGCATGTCCCGGCATATATCCGTACAGCTGATGACACGGCTATGCTTGAGATGGCACTGGTGGAGAATATCCAGAGAGAAGATCTTGATGCCATTGAGGTGGCCATCACCTACCAGCGCCTCATTGAAGAGTGCAGCCTCACACAGGAACAACTGAGCGACAGGGTGGGCAAACAGCGCTCAACAGTTGCCAACTACATGCGCCTGCTGCGCCTGCCGGCCGAGATACAGCTCGGCATCCGTAACAGAAACCTCTCCATGGGCCATGCCCGTACCCTGGTTAATATTGAAGACCCCGGCAAACAGATCAATGTATTCTATCATATCATTGAGGAAGACCTGTCAGTCAGGGCCACAGAGGAGCTGGTGAGGCATCTCCAGAGTCCTTCCGTGAAGGACCCCGTTAAGGTGGAGAAGAAAAAGAGACTCAAAACTGAGTTTGATGAACTTGCCCGGCAACTCAGCGGCCTTTTCCAGTCGGAAGTACAGTTCCGCATCAACGAAAAGGGAAGAGGCAAAATCGTCATCCCCTTCGGTGACAGCGATGAGATGGAGCGCATAATCGCATTGCTCGATAAACTTAACAGGTAATTAGTTATATTTGCCGGCAAACACTAAATGTTTGCCTTTTGAAGTTGTTTAGCAAAATAGGATTCCTGTTTGTTTTTTCTTTCCTGCTGACCTGCACTATCCTGTCACAGGATACTATTCCGGTCAGGAAAGAGAGAATCCGTACTTATACTATTGACCCGGTCAGATCAACAATGTATGCGGCAGCACTTCCCGGCCTTGGCCAGATATACAACCGCAAGTACTGGAAGGTGCCTGTAGTATATGCAGGCTTCGGGGCACTGGGTTATTTCGTTACTTTCAATACTAAAAACTACAACGAGGTAATTACAGCATACCAGGATTTCATCGATATCATCCCTGAGACTGACAGCTATCTTGATCTCCTTGTAAACCAGGACCCCACGCAGTATGACCCCGTCCTTCACCCGGAGACCTACAACCCGTCAACAGAGGCATGGGTGAAGACCACACTGCAAAACGGGGTTGATTATTACCGCAAATATCGTGATCTTTCCTATATTGGAATTGCGGCGTGGTATCTTTTCACTATCATTGACGCCCACGTTGATGGAAGCCTGTTCGACTACGATATCAGTGATGACCTGAAAGCCTCCGTGCTCCCGGTTTCCACATCGTTTGCCGGCTTATCACCGGGAATTACAATTGCGATTACAAGAAATTTCTAAAAACTGATTACGATGAATCTCAGAACAATAATCCTTACGCTTTTACTTGCACTCTATAACCTTTCTGTTTCTGCAGTCAATGATACAATAATTATAAGAAATGATGATTCCACTGAACGCATTGAGCGTGATCTCGACAGCCTGCTGAATAACTGGTTCATCCAGATGTCTGTGGCCAGGGCTGAGTTCACCCCGGTGGATTCAACAATTGCCGAGTTCAGCGATACTATCTATAAGGATCGCATAGGCAGGATCAATTCCGTCATTCTCCTGCCGTACAATAATATCATCAGAAGCCATATCCATGTCTATACCCAGCGAAAGCTTGACAGGTTCCAGGTAATGCTTGGGTTGCAGGATTACTATTTCCCCATGATAGAAGATATCTTTGACTCCTATGGCCTCCCGGTGGAGCTGAAATATATGGCTGTCATTGAATCTGCCCTTAATCCCAACGCAGTCAGCCGGGTAGGAGCCACGGGTCTCTGGCAGTTCATGTACAGCACCGGGCGCATGTACGGACTGACAATCAACTCGGTGGTTGACGAGCGCCGTGACCCTGTGAAGGCGACACATGCCGCCGCAAGGTACCTGAAAGATCTTTATGGAATATACCACGACTGGATACTGGTCATTGCAGCCTATAACTGCGGCCCGGGAAACGTCAATAAAGCAATACGTCGTTCAGGTAACCGCAAGGATTACTGGGAGATATATTACCGTCTTCCCCGCGAGACACGAGGTTACATCCCTCAGTACGTGGCTGCGGCCTATGCCATGAATTATTACCGTGAGCACAAAATAACTCCGGTGCAGATAAACCTGCCACTGGCCATCGATACGGTCATGATATCACAGGACATCCATCTTGAGCAGATAGCGGCAGTGCTTGACCTGCCTCTTGAGGAACTCAGGGCAATGAACCCGCAGTACCGCACCGGCCTTGTTCCCGGTAAAAGCAAGCCCAGCGCCATAACACTCCCCGTTGACCGGCTGGGAGACTTCATCGCAATGACTGACACAATCACCACATACAGGAAAGAGCAGTATCTCACCAGGGTCAACCAGACTTCCAATCCTGTGCAGTCGGCCTACAGTCCACCGGATGTAAAGGGTAAGACAGCCCTGACATATGTGGTTAAGGACGGCGATAACCTGGGATTCATCTCAGAATGGTATGATGTGGGTCTTTCAGACCTGAGATACTGGAATAATATCTATCGCAATACAATCAGGATAGGGCAGAAGCTTACGATATACATTGATCCGGCAAAAGCCGAAAGGTACAGTAAGATCAATTCAATGAGCTACGCCGACAAGCAGAAGCTGGAGGGAAAGGTTACCTCCTCAGTCTCCGGAGCGAACCTGGCATCTGTGGAAGCATCAACTGCCCCATCGTCAGCTTCGTCTGACGGCGAATTTGACCTTTATACCGTCCGGTACGGTGACACTGTGTGGGATATTGCCAAGAAGTTTGAAGGGGTATCCGCCACTGACATTTTGAGACTGAATAATATCTCCGACGCTTCCAGGATACAGGTTGGCCAGAAGCTGAGGATCAGGAAAAAAAGCTGATTAATAGTTAACTATGCGCCCTGGCAGAATACTGCTCTTTCTGCTTGCCGTCGTTCTGACGATCTTCCTGCTTAGTCTCGCGATTACTCATCAGGGATCGGAGATTGGTGACACAGATGTTGAAACAGCAGCGGTTGATACCGTCATTCATGATACCCTGGCAGACGGCGGGGTGGTGTATGTTGAGCCGGCGGCTCACGCAGGGCAGATTGACCATAAGTCGACGGATGCTTCAGATGAAGCCTATCCTGAGACTGCATCCGGAGTTACAGGCGATGCCCTGGATGTTGATGATACAGCTACTCCTCTCGCCACGGTTCCCGCCCCCTTTAATCCGGCCGACGCCATCAGGGACTCCCTGGCAGGGGGACGCCAGGTAAGGATACTCTATTACGGCGACTCACAGCTTGAGGGCGACCGTGTAACCTCATTGCTCAGAAGGCAGTTGAGGGATGACAGCGGAGGTTCAGGACCGGGACTTATCTCACCGGTAATGCCGGTGATGTATACCCGTTCATACGTTGTGCGGTCATCATCAAACTGGAAGAGGTACACACTTCTTGATTACCGGAATGGCACTTTCCCGCACAACAGGCTCGGACCGATGCTTGCAGTCTGCCGGTTCACCCCTGCGGGTGAGACCCTGACCTCACGATCCTTTGCTTCGGTAAGGATTAATCCTGTCCCCGGAGCCGATCCTTCCGTTTCAGTGTATGAGAAGCTGAGAATCTTCTACGGGAATAATTTCGACACCATCCTGGTAGGTATATGGTCAGGCAGCAACCTTGTAGACTTTGCGATGCTGCAGATGGGCGAAGGTCCCCTGGAGTATGCTGTCTCTCTCCCCTCGGTATCCGAAATCACCGTTGAGTTCACGGGTTGTAACTCTCCGGATATTTATGCACTCAGCCTTGAGAGCAATACCGGTGTGATAATAGACAATGTACCAGTAAGGGGGAGCGCCGGTCTTGAGTTTGTGATGACTGATATTAAGGGCTTTGAGGGATGCCTCTCAAAACTCGATCCTGATCTGATTTTTATGCAGTTCGGACTGAATGTTGTCAGGAATGTCCGAAGTGAGTATCATTATTATGAGGAGGGTCTTGTCAAGCAGGTTGACTATCTGAAGAGAGCTTCCGGTGGTGCTCCGGTGGTACTGGTGAGTGTTACTGATATGGCCCTGAGGGATAGTGATACCATACGGCGCTTCCCGAATATCAGGGCCATTAGAGATGCACAGCAGAAGGCAGCGCGAAGGAGCGGGGCCATATTCTGGGATGCCTGGGAGTCTATGGGTGGCCCCGGCTCAATACTTAAATGGTATGAACACAAGCCCCCGCTTGCCTCAAATGATCTCACCCATCTATCCAATGCCGGGGCTGATACAATAGCAGCGAGAATCTACAGTGACCTGCTGGTTTCACGGGCAGAGGAGAGACCACCGGATTCGGCAGTATATGTAACCGGTACACTCTCTGCCGGAGATGAGCCTCCGGAAAGATCTCCGGGAGGCACTATTCCCATCGGGGATGTGTCTCAGGATACATCTGAGACAGGCACCCTCTCAGCCGGGAACGAGCTGTCTGAAACGAACACCTGCGCTGCCGGCTCTGATGAAGCTGACTATGACGATTACGGTGATGGGTGGGTTGCTTATCTTTTAAAATACAACCCACGCCAGGCCTTCATCTTTACAACAACAGGATTCTGGCTCTTCTTCCTTGTAGTGATGGCAGGTTTTGCCCTCCTTCACAGGAAAAGGGCGATGTGCCATACATGGCTCCTGCTGGTGAGCCTGTACTTTTACTACCGGGTAGGAGGTTTGTTCATTATCCTGCTGCTTGTTACCACTGTACTGACATACTATACGGCCCTGATGACGGCCAAAGCTCAGGGCAAAGCCGGGAGACGGTTCTGGCTGATCGCAAATATCCTGTTGCTGCTGGGTTTCCTTTCGTACTTCAAGTATGCCGGCTTCATCACTGATGCAATAAACTCACTTTTCAACACTGCCTATATTGCCCACGACATTTTTTCAGTCTGGTCAAACAGCCTCTTCGGAACTTCTTTTGATATCAACACTATCGTGCTGCCGGTCGGGATCTCATTCTTCACCTTCCAGGCCCTCAGCTACAGCATTGACGTCTACCGCAGTCGCATGGCCCCCGAAAGAAATATTGTCGATTTTGCATTTTATCTGACCTTCTTTCCCCAACTGGTTGCCGGGCCAATCGTCAGGGCCTCCGAATTCATCCCTCAGATGAAGGGGGAGTACATCATCAGCCGGAATGAATTCGGATACGGTGTATTCCTAATATTACAGGGGCTGGTCAAGAAGATGCTTATCTCGGACTTCATCTCAGCAGGGTTTATAGACAGGGTCTTTGAGACGCCGGCACTCTATTCGGGTTTTGAAAACCTGATGGCCGTATACGGTTACGGTCTGCAGATCTACTGTGATTTTTCAGGTTACACTGACATTGCCATCGGTGTTGCGATGCTTATGGGCTTCCGGCTGCCTCTGAACTTCAACTCACCTTACAAGGCAGCCAATATTGCAGATTTCTGGAAGCGCTGGCACATCTCCCTTTCGAGGTGGCTCAAGGATTACCTCTATATCCCACTTGGAGGCAACAGGAAAGGTCCGGTACGAACCGGCATCAACCTGATGGTCACGATGCTGCTGGGCGGACTGTGGCATGGCGCTGCCATGCGCTTTGTTGTTTGGGGCGGGCTGCACGGAATCGCACTGGTGGCAGACAAAATCTGGCAGTGGCTCTTCCGGGGTGTCAGGAGAAAATCGCGCGTAGCGCGAATAGGAGGTATTTTTCTGACATTCAATTTCGTCAGTTTTGCGTGGATATTCTTCCGCAGTGGAAGCATGGAAGAGGCCGGATTGATGCTGACGCAGATATTCACATCATTCACTCCGGGCGACTATGGCAGGGTGTTAATGGCATACCTGCCTGTAATAGTGCTGATCATTTCAGGGTACATTCTGCATTTTCTCCCGGTAACCACCAAGGAGGCATACAGGGGCCTCTTCATAAGGCTTCCACTGGTGTTTAAGTTCCTGGTTGCGATTGTAATAGTGGTGTTGCTCCACAAGGTAGGAACAGATGTGGTGCAGCCCTTTATCTACTTCAGATTCTGACAGGCTCCTGACTTCTCAGGGTTTTTCCCTGGTCTCAGTCATTATCTCTGCCTCTGCCATCTCCCCTGAAAGGGCCCTGATCATTATCTTTCCGGGGTTAGTGCCGGCACGGAGAAGTATTGAGGCCACTCCGGCTTCAGCCCTGACCGGGTTTGTTCCTATCAGGTCGGCATTTCCCCTGACTGCGAACTGCACCAGGGAGTCGGCGTTATGGACAGGGTTGCCAACAGAGTCAACCAGGGTTGCATAGACAAAAATAACATCTGAACTGCCGGCCTGTAGTGGCTTATTGCTGAAGTCGGCTGTGAGCCTCAGTGCAGCTGGTTGTCCGGGCGTGGTTACGCTATGCTGGGCAAACGTGACCCCTTTTCTCAGTCCTTCCGCCCTCAGTGTACCGGGATAATAACCGGGAAGAGTAAAGGTAAACGGAGGATGTTTGAGGTTAAATGCTGTGAGGTCACCGTCTGGTCCCTGTACGGCAATCAGGGTATCATTGCGGAAGAGCCTGACGGTGTCAGCATTGCAGTAGACCCTCACAGTCTTACCTGATGAGGGAAGGTTGTGATGGGCAATAAAGCATACCGGTCCCGTCTCTGTCTGGCTTCGGTAGAACCAGTATGCAAATTTCGGGAGCCTGAAGATATCCATGACACCGGAGGCTTCTATATCAGGAGCATTGCCCCTGTTGTAGTCGTACATGAGCCAGTTGGCATCGCCGAACCCGGGCCCATAGAGATTGTCGTTATGCGCTTCCTGAAAGTTATAGGCCTGTTGAAGCATCCCTCGTTCGCCTGCGCCGCGCAACTGCCTTGAGTTTCTCTCCGAGGGTTCCAGGTCACTGAACTCCGTCTGGTTTAAACCTGCGTTCTGAGCGTAATACTCCCGGTCGCCATACTCACTTATAAAGACCGGCTTGTGTGTACTGTACCTCTTCCAGTAATCCGGGGCTACAGCGTGCTGCCTGGCAGGTATGAAGACATCGCAGATGGTATCCATCCAGCTGCAGGTATAGTTGTTCCCGTAAGGGAGCTCTTCCTTGACAGTCTCATGGAGGCGCGAGAGGAAACGGTAAGGCATTACTGTATCATTGAGTGAGGCTTCCCACATGATCACAGAAGGGTGATTGCGGTCGCGGCGGCACATCTGACGGGTGTCGCTGACCGAGGCCTCATGGAAGAGAGAATCACCTATGAACTGCCATTCCGGTATGGCATCAATGACCATCAGTCCGAGCTCATCACAGGCGTCGAGAAAAGCAGGAGAGGGTGGATAGTGTGAACAACGCACCAGGTTGAACCCGGCCTCCATAATCTTGAATGCATCACGGTAACTGGCCTCGTCAGAGAGGGCATATCCGATATAGGGATATTCCTGGTGCCTGTTAGTGCCTGTCACTTGTACAGGCTCACCGTTCAGTATCAGTCCCTTGTCCGGCGTTATCCTCACCGACCTGATGCCGGTACGCGTCTCCCTTCTGTCAATGAGGCCATTGTCTGACCTTAGTTCGGTCACCAGAGTATAGAGGAAGGGTTTATCAGGTGACCAGAGTGAGGGCTGCATCACAATAATTTTTGTCATCAGCCGCTGGCTCTGACCCGGCTCAAGCTCCACCCGTTCGGAGCGTGATGATGCTACATCACGGCCGGCAGCATCAAGAAGCGTGTTTCTCATGTGAAATGAGCGGGGAATACGGTCATCATTGCTTACATGCACTGATACGGTAAGCGTTGCAGCATCGCGACTGATTTCACGTGCACCGGTGATAATACCACCGCCGTGGAGTGTGTGTGCCCCTGGGGAAGAGGTGATATGCAGCTTGTCAGTTACATAGATACTCACATTGCGGTAGAGGCCGCTGTACCAGAGAAAATCAAGTTCATCAAGTGGCTTACCTGGCGGGATTGAAGGATTCTCCCTGTTGTCAAGCCTGACAAGGATCTCATTCTCCCTGCCGTACTCGAGATCATCAGTGAGGTTGACATAAAATGGCAGGTACCCGCCTGTGTGGCGGTCGATCTCAGCGCCGTTAAGATAGATTATTGCGTCATTCATGGCACCGTCAAACAGAAGACCGGTATGTCTGTGGCGTTGCTTTCTGTCAGCCCTGTAAAGCTTCCTGTACCAGCAAATGCCGGTCCACTGGCTCTCAGAGATGACAAGCGGTTCAATTACAGCCGAATGAGGGAGTGTGACCTCTTCCCATTTATTATTTGGAATGTTCCCGGGGAGTATCTTGTCAAAGTTAGCCGAGTCCTGCCTGATGAACATCCACCCGTCATTGAATGAGACAGGTATTACGGCACCATCATCCCGGCCACAGCCTGTGGAGGTGAGCACCACCGCCATGAGAGCAAGGAGAGATAATATACAATCTCTATTTCTCATATCTCCCCGAATCCTGAAACAGGATGGGCGTAGGCTATCACATCCCTGCCGGTGATCTCTTCCGGGCAGAGGATTATAAGGCGCTCCAGCACGTTCCTGAACTCTCTGATATTACCCGTCCATTTGATCTTCTGCAGCTCGGTGATGGCATCAGGCCTGATCTTCTTCTTCCCCATTCCGTACTCACCGCAGATGAGGGTGTTGAAGTGATCTGCCAGCAGGGGGATGTCATCACTTCTTTCGTTCAGTGAAGGCACATGGATCAGTATGACGCTCAGCCGGTGATAGAGGTCTTCCCTGAAGGTATTGCGTTCAATCTCCTCCCTGATGTTCTTGTTTGTTGCGGCAATGACCCTGACATCGACATGGATATCCTTGTCGGATCCCACGCGTGTTATCTTACTCTCCTGCAGAGCCCTCAGTACCTTGGCCTGGGCTGCCAGGCTCATGTCGCCCACCTCATCAAGGAAGATGGTTCCCCCGGTCGCCTGCTCAAACTTTCCGATACGCTGTTTGATGGCCGAGGTGAATGAGCCCTTCTCATGCCCGAATAGTTCACTTTCTATAAGCTCTGAGGGGATGGCGGCGCAATTGACCTCCACGAAGGGACCCCTGGCACGGTTGCTCTTTTCATGCATCTGGTGAGCTACCAGTTCCTTTCCTGTGCCGTTTGACCCGGTGATCAGCACACGTGCCTCCGTGGGAGCCACACGGTCAATCATATCCTTCACCGCAATGATGGCCGGGGAGTTGCCGACAATCTCAAACTTCCGGCTTACCTGTTTCTTCAGGACCTTTGTCTGAGATATGAGCGACCCTTTCTCAAGGGCGTTGCGTATGGTGATCAGCAGACGGTTCAAATCGAGGGGTTTCTCCAGGAAATCAAAGGCACCCTTCTTGATGGCGTCTACAGCGGTATCGATGTTGCCATGGCCTGAGATCATAATGACCGGCACATCAGATGACAGCTCCTGGAGTTTCTGCAGGACCTCTATCCCGTCCATCTTAGCCATCTTGATGTCACAAAGAACGACATCATATGCTCCTTGTGAAAAGAGTTCCACCCCGGCAGCACCCTCTTCTGCCAGGTCTACTTCGTACTTTTCGTATTCAAGGACATCCTTAAGAGTGTTCCTGATTGATCTTTCGTCATCGATGACTAATATCTTCGGCATGTCAGATTCAAATTAGCCTTTGTATGTCAGCCACTTCCATATTTCCTTGTAGGATGTCTTCTTGCCGTACATAAGGATACCGGTACGGTATATCTTTGCGGCCATCCATACGGTTCCTACTATTGTCACAAGCATGAGTCCCATTGAGAGGGCTATTTCCCATGGCGGGACATCAAATGGTATGCGTGCCACCATGACGATGGGGGAGGTGAGTGGGATCATTGAAAACCAGAATGAGAGCGAGCTCTCAGGGTTCTGCATAGTACCCATTGCCACAACCAGGCCGAGTATGATGGGTATTGTAACAGGCAGCATGAACTGTTGCGTCTCTGTCTCGTTGTCTACCGCCGATCCGATTGCAGCAAAGAGTGATGCATAAAGAAGATACCCGGTGATGAAGTAGAAGATGAAGCTGAAGATGATCAGTCCCCAGGGCTGATTCAGGGCGCTGGCAAAAAGAGATTGAAACTCGCTGATCTGTTCCCCGGATATTGGAGAATTCTCCATGCCGGCCATTGCCTGATCTGCTTCAGCAAAGTTCTGTGGGAGCTGTTGTATCTGTTCCATTGTGCCTTCTGGAAGAAGGTTTGTCTTCACCACCATGACTATGGCCAGGGTAAGCATTATCCAGAGCCCGAACTGAGTGAGACCCACCAGGGCAACACCGATAATTTTTCCAAGCATGAGCTGTACGGGCTTGACAGATGATACTATCACTTCAACTATGCGGCTGGTTTTCTCCTCAATCACACCGCGCATGACCATTGAACCGAACATGAATACAAGCATGTACATCAGGAACCCGCTTAGATATGCGAGGGCCATTGATATGCCTGTGCTGGTCTCCGTGGCGCTGCCTTCCTCATCCATTTTTATTGTCTGGATCCTGACACTGGTGTTTATGGTCTTGAGTATCTCATCAAGGTTTTCAATGTTGTATGCCAGGAGTTTCTGTCTCTCAATCTCTTTCTCCATAGAGCCTGAGATGTGGTCAAGGAGGCCTATCGCGGGCTGTTTTTTGGTGATAAGCTGAATGGCATTTGGGGTGGTGATGACCTGGGGTGAGATATAAAGCACTCCGTAATATCCCAGGTCAGTGAAATTGGTCTTGATGTCATTTATGTTTGTTCCTTCAAGGTACTCGAAGTCAGTGTCCTTGGTATCAGGGATTACATCTTTGAACAGGTCGGCCCCATCCTCGATGACGGCAATCTTCTTGAATTCCTTGTCGTCATTTGACATTACCAGTGCCGGGATGACGAATATCAGGGCAAAGAGGAACGGTGTCAGCAGAGTCATAATGATGAATGACTTCTTACGTACACGGGTAATATATTCCCTGCGGATTATTAAAGCTATTTTGTTCATGACTCAGTTTTTTGCAGCTTCCTTGTTCTTTCTTTCCACTACTCTGATGAAAATCTCATTCATTGACGGGAGGGCGGGGTTGAATGAAACCACCCTTCCTGCCGCAGTCATTGCACTTATAATTTCATTTGTGTCAGCCTTGTCTGTTGATTTGATTCGTACAATGGTATTCCCATTCTCATAGTTGGAGCTGAGTACTGAGAAGTGTCCGTTGGCTGAGGGTGTGACCTCGCCGTTGAAGACGATGTCATATTCGTTGGCTGCCCATTCGCTGCGTATCTTGTCAACGCTGCCCTCAAGAATCGTGTTGGCTTTGTTGATCAGTGTGATATTGTCACACAGCTCTTCCACGGAGCTCATGTTGTGGGTGGAGAAGATTATGGTTGCACCCCGCTCCCTTAGGAAGAGGATCTCATCCTTTATCTGCTTGACATTGATAGGGTCAAAGCCTGTGAAGGGTTCGTCGAAGATGAGGAGCTTCGGTTCATGCAGTACCGTTGTCACGAACTGCACCTTCTGCTGCATCCCCTTTGAGAGCTCCTCCACCTTCTTGTCCCACCAGCCGGTTATCTCAAGTTTTTTAAACCAGTATTTCAGTCGGCGCATGGCCTCGGCATGGCTCAGGCCTTTGAGCTGTGCCAGGT
>JBFYPM010000200.1:0-3111 GCA_041303295.1 Bacteroidales bacterium | reverse complement strand
ATCTAGCACCTCATCAGGGAATATGGCATTTTCATGCGCAATGAATTCGGCTATCTCCCTTCTGACGTTTATTACCGATGGCATTATTGGAAAAACAGGCTTGCTGCAGCTTCGTATCTTGTCATGCAGCAGGCTGTAGACATCATCAACCGGGAAGAGCCCAGGACTGCCGAAGATGACAGTCATGGCATCGATCTCGTCGAAATCGTTCTCGCACGCATCGAGGATCAATCCCAACTGCTCAGCTGTACCTGTGGCAAGGAAATCAATGGGATTGGCCACCGACGAGCCCGGAAAAAGTTTCTCAAGAAGCCTGTCGGCAGCTTCTCCTGAGAGCCGCGGTATCTCCATCCCTCCCTCACTAAGTGCATCGGTAAGCATCACTGCCGGTCCGCCGGCATGAGTGACAATTGCTATCCTTTTTCCGCTTAGCTGTTTGTAGGTAAAAAGTGCAGCCACATAAGCAAGTTCCGTACGATTATAACATCTGACAATGCCTGCCTTTCGCATCAGCGCCTCAACAGCAGTGTCCGGTGATGCCATTGCCCCCGTATGGGATGAGGCTGCACGTGAGCCAGCCTCCGAGGTGCCGGCTTTAATGGCGGCAATGCGGCATCCCTTGCGTATCAGCGATGCGGAGTGCATTAGAAACCTGGCCGGGTCAGAAATATTCTCAATATACATCAACTTGATTGCCGAACTGGTTTCCGGATCATATGTAAGATCAAGATGCTCAAGTACATCTTCCACCCCGATCTGGGCGCTGTTACCAACTGACCATACACTTGAGAACGGCAACCCGCTGGTGATGGCCGCTTCCAGGATGAAGACGGCCGTGGCACCTGAACCCGATATGAAATCTATTCCCCGTGCTGATAACCTTGGAATGGGCTCAGTGAATACTCCGTGATAATTGTTATTCAGATAACCAATACAGTTGGGACCGATGAGTGATCCGCCAGTCTGCCGGATAATCTCAACTATCTCCCTTTCGAGAGCAGCACCCTCTTCATCTTCCTCACTGAACCCGGCAGAGAGAATAATGAACCCTCCAGTCTTCTTTGTATACGCAAGCGTACGGACTATTGCCGGACAGTATTTGGAGGCCACAGCCAGTATAGCCATATCTGTCACAGGGAGATGAGATACATCGGGAAAAGTAGTAATTCCCTGTACTACAGATGCTTTGGGATTGACAACAAATACATCTCCTCTGAAACCGCCTGCGAGAAGGTTCTTCAGGACCTTGCCACCGGCTTTGGTGATGTCATCAGAGCCGCCAATAACAGCAATACTTCTGGGATTCAATAACTTATCACTGATCATGATCGGTGTTTGAGTTCTTCACGAAAGGTAGAAACATTTTGAAATATAACAAATGATTGAGGCTGTTTCAGCGAATGCAGGATGTCATGGTAAAAGGGTCTGAAGGCCCCGATCCGCCAGCCGGCGGATGCGGGATTTCCTCTCCGCCAGCTGGCGGATCGTCAATCTGTCGCTGCGCTCCGTCTTTCGGTCCTGTCACTACTGAAGACTGAAAACTGCAGACTGAGGACTGGACTATTGCCTACTGCCTACTGCCTGAAAAAAATATGCTGCATAATATTATATTTGGACAGCCATATTCGATCAGTCAGACTATTTTTGTTACAAAATCACCAATGTATGAAAATCAACAGAAGCAATACATCAGCCAGAACCGGGTTTATCCTCCTCCTGGCAATATTCCCGCTGCTGGCGGTCGGACAGATAAAAAGCGATATTGATCCCGACGGCCCGGGTTACGCAGAGAATTGTACCAGCATCATGGTAGGCAGGCTGGCCTCCATTGACGGTTCAGTGATGACCTCTCATACATGTGACGGCAGGTACCGCACCTGGTTAGAGGTTGTTCCTGCAATGAAGTTTGAAAGGGATACTGTCCACCATGTCTATTGGGGAACACTGCAGAGCGAGGCTGCCTGGGATATGACCAACGTGACTCATAAGGGTGAGATTCCGGAAGTCAGGTCGACATATGCTTTTCTCAGTACGGCATACCCATGCCTGAATGAGAAGCAGCTGGCAATAGGCGAAACCACTATATACGGGCGCCAGGAACTCATAAACACAGACGGCCTGTTTCTCATCGAGGAACTTGAGAAGATTGCCCTTCAGCGCTGCACCACCGCACGACAGGCGATATCGCTCATCGGATCATTGGCTGAGCAGTACGGTTACGGTGACATGGCCGAGTGCATCACCATAGCAGACCCGAAAGAGGTGTGGCAGCTTGAGATAGCGGGGTCAGGTCCGGGCAAACCCTCTTCCCTCTGGGTAGCACAGAGGATCCCCGATGACCATGTCGGGATAGCTGCCAACATACCGAGGATATCTGAGGTGAGCTTCAATGACCCTGATAACTTCATGACCTCAAAGGAGCTTCGCAATAAAGCAAAGGAACTGGGATATTGGGACGGCAAGCAACCTTTTAAATTCTACAAGGTAATTGGTACAGGCAAGCCTTACGCAATCAGGGAGTTCTATGTGCTTGACAAACTGGCACCAGGGCTGGCCCTTACTATGGAGATGGAAGAGCTTCCCTTCTCTGTTAAACCCGACAGTAAACTATCAGTAACCGACGTGATGGCTCTCTTCCGTGAGACCTATGAGGGTACACCATACGACATGACGCAGAACCTTATGGTCAGGGTCACCCGGAAGGATGAAAACGGCAACCCTGTCACTGATACAGTTAAGTCACCTATAGCCTTCAACTGGATGAGCACTGACATGCGCACCCTGATCAATGAACTGAGGCCCGGTACAATAGAGAGACAGCGGACCATCGCCATTGCAGGCTGTTCATATTCGCATGTAATACAGTGCCGCGACTGGCTTCCCGAAGAGGTTGGAGCCGTGGCATGGTTCTCATTTGATAACCCGGGCCAAAGCCCCCGCATACCAATCTTCTCGGGTACAATGTCGCTCCCTGAGAGCTTTCGTATCTGCGGTCAGCACCGTTACCGCGAGGATGCGGCCATCTGGTCTTTCCGCGAGGCCAACAGGCTTTCGACTGTAAACTGGGAGAGGGGCCGCAGGCTCATCGAACCTGCCGTAGCAGAACTGGAA
>JBFYPM010000199.1:0-5049 GCA_041303295.1 Bacteroidales bacterium | reverse complement strand
GTCTCCCTCCTTTTTCAATCACTATCTCTGACTCTTCATATCTTTCCGGGCTTCCGTGTTGCAGAGACATTAGCGCCCGTGACGGCGGCACGCCGGGGGTCGGTCTGACGAACAGTCTTCTCCGGAGATGCAGGTCATAATCCCAGGCCAGTTCCGCGAACCTCCCTGCCTCAACCACAGGTAACACAAGGTGCAGAATCCCGGCGGAAGACAACAGCCTCCCTGCAGCTTCAAGCAGGTCGGCATAGGTCATGCTGACGGTATGTCTTGTGCGTGCCTTATTCTCATCCGGATTCAGGAGGGAATCAACAAAATAAGGCGGGTTGGTGATGATTGCATCGAAGAGCAGATTGCCGGCAGGCTCATAATTCTGTATAGACGTATTTAACAGCGTGATCCTCTCATGCCACGGGCTGGCGGTGATATTCACCCCGGCCTGCATGAATGAGTTGCGGTCAGGCTCAATGGCCACGATGCGTGCTTCGGATCTCTGCGCTGCCATCAGCGCCAGCAGGCCCGTCCCGGTGCCAATATCAAGGAGGTTTGCAGCATCTTCAACCACGGCACAGGCTCCCAGGAGCACGCTGTCAGTGGTGACCTTAAAGGATGCATGTTCCTGGTGAACCGTAAACTGCTTGAATTTAAAATAGCTGCCTGACAAGGTGGTAAAACTTACTTTTTTCTGAAAATCGATGCAATGGTCTTACCGATAAGGTCAACCCTCTCAATTGCTTCCAGTAACGACGGACTGGTAATATCTATCTGCTCCTCGTCCCATGCTATCGACTGGGACGGATAAACCAGAAGTAAATTGTTGTTTTGGAAGTGATTGTCGACAAACATTGGAATTCTATCCATAACCTGATTATACGAGATGAAGTTCCTCCTGCTCATTACAATGATCAGGTTATCGTCAGTTTTAATTTCATCCTTAATTATCAGTAATTCATTCCAGTCATTAAGAACCGACAGTTCGGAATTAATCGGGTGGTTTACAAGGATCTCTTCCAGAAGCCTCTTTGTTTTCTCTGAAGAACGGAAGATAATCTTTGCGCCCGTGTTCTGAGCTATATTCCAGATCTTTGAGAGCCAGAATGAAAATCCGGGTTCCTCCTCAGCCTTCTCCGGGATGATGACGAAGTGCCTCTTGATTGTAGAGATAGGCTGGACCGGCCGGTAGATATATGTGGTGCAGTTGCATCGTGCAAGCAAACCCATTGTCAGCCTGCCGAAGAAGGACTCTGACATGTTCTTTTTAACATGCAGGCCCAAAAGAAGATCTGTAACCCTGTTCTCCTTGATCGCATTAGAGATTCCTGAGACAACGTTTGCATCATACCTCATGATAGTCTTGACCCTGACATCAGTCGCCGATGCCGAAATCACAGATTGCTCAAGAAGCTTTATGCCCGATTTTTCCGCCTCTGGATCAGCCGACTCAGAAGTCAGGATATTAAGGGCATATAGTCCGTCAATATTTCGTTTTGACTTAATGATAGTGCTGAGATTTATAAGTTCACTGATGGTCGCCGGGTTGCTCAGTGGAAGCAATATTCTTTCGCTGTTCTCATGGGGTTCCTCATGGGCCAGGTCTGACAGGGCAATCTTCTGTGCACCTCTCTGCGTCACAAATGAAGCAATTGTGCAGGTGACAAGAATCATGATAACCGTTCCGTTCAGTACGCTGTCATCCAGAAGCCTCTGCGGTTCGCCGTTATCTCCATAACCTGTAATTATATTGTACCCAACCAGTACAGCGGCAAGGGTGGCTGCTGCCTGGGAGTTGGTAAGGCCGAAAATGATTCTTCGCTCATCCCTGGTAAACCTGAAGCTTCTCTGTGTCAGCCAAGCAGGGATAAACTTGCCTAAAGTAGCAGTGACTGTCATCACCAGGGCAACGACGATCGTCGCCGGATCAGTAAATGCTCTGAAGTCAATGAGCATACCAACCCCTATCAGAAAGAAAGGAATGAAGATGGCATTGCCCACAAAATCGATCCTGTTCATCAGAGGGGAGGTGGAAGGTATCAGCCTGTTAAGGGCCAGGCCTGCCAGAAAGGCCCCGATGATTGCCTCGATGCCCGCAAATTTTGACAATACCGCACCAAGAAAGACAATGGCCAGCACAAAAATATACTGGGAAATATTATCGCTGTAGCGCTTGAAAAACCACCTGGAAATAACAGGAAACAGAAAAATGATCACAGATGAGAAAGCCAGATATGAAACCACCAGCTTAATCCAGAAGCTCCTGTTCAGTTCACCTTCGGTCAGGCCAACGATTATTGCCAGAACTGTCAGGGCGAGGACATTTGTTATCAGGGTGCTTCCGACAGCAATGTTCACAGCTCTGTTTTTCGAGATGGCGAACTTGCTGATAATGGGATAGGTAATCAGCGTGTGTGAGGCGAACATACTCGCCAGCAATACTGACGTCACCAGAGAAAATTTAAGAAGGTAAAACCCGACGAGTGTCCCGAGAATCATCGGGATAATGAATCCATAGAGTCCAAGGAGTGTGCTTCTGCCAGCATTCCTCCTGAAATCATTCATGTCAATCTCAAGACCCGAAAGGAACATGATGTAAATGAGGCCTGCCGTACCGGACAAAATGATGCTGCTGTCGCGTGTCAGAAGGTTGAATCCAAACGGACCGATTATCACCCCGGCCAGAATCATTCCGAGCAGGTGAGGAATCTTCAGCCTGTCTGAGACGATCGGTACGAACAGGATGATAAGCAGGATGATAAGGAACTTTAATACAGGATCAGTCAGGGGAAGGCTCAGGTCGATGGCAAGTTGTAACATTCTTCCGGTCAGGTTTTCCGCAAATGTAATCAGAAGTTGGCAGTGAAAACGCCAATTGCCGGTGAAGAATTCAGAAGTGCTCGAAAACGCCCAGGCCAAAGAGGGCGAAGTCGTATTTAACAGGGTCGGCCGGGTCAAGGGCACGGAGACTGGCATCAAGTTCGGCAACAGCCCTGGCATCGCTCTGCTTACGGGTCAGCAGACCCAGTTTGCGGGCAACATTCCCGGAATGCACGTCAAGCGGACACGATAATACTGACGGAGGTATCGATTGCCATAAACCGAAATCAACACCACAGTCATCCCTCCTCACCATCCACCGCAGAAACATGTTTATCTTCTTTGCTGCTGACCCCTTGAACGGATCAGAAACATGCCTCTCGGTTCTGCGGTTGTGAGGGAGCTCAAAGAAGACCCTCCTGAACTCATGAATGGCAGGCTGCAGTGAATCACTGGTCTGATGGCGGGCAAAGATCTCCTCCATTCCACCCTTTTCAAGGTATATATATTTCAGAGCTTCAATAAAATAGATGAAGTCCTCGGCAAAGTAGGTGCGGTGAATGCAGCCGTCAATTCCCTTAAGGTCACTGTCACGGTGGTTGATAATAAAATCATAAGGTGCATTACCCATCATTGCCATCATGCGGTCAGCACTCCTGAGTATCGCTACGCGGTTGCCCCAGGCGATAGTGGCAGCCATGAAGCCGGCAATCTCAATATCTTCCCTGATGGTAAACCGGTGCGGAATGCTTATGGGATCGAGCCCGATGAAGGCGGGCCTGTTATAGCACTCCACCCGCTGATCAAGGAACTGCCTGAGCTCGCTCCTCTTCAGCTTCATGTCGCCTTTTCGGGAAATCATAGGGTGATCAGTCCGTCCTTTATCGTGATGGTTCTGTCGGACATGGAGGCAAGCTGAGGATCGTGCGTCACAATTATGAATGTTTGGCCAAAGGTGTCTCGCAGCCTGAAGAAAAGGTTATGCAGCTCCTTCTTGTTTTCCGTATCGAGGTTACCGGATGGCTCGTCGGCAAGGATAAGTGATGGGCTGTTGACGATAGCCCGTGCCACAGCCACGCGTTGTTGTTCGCCGCCGCTGAGTTGCGAGGGCTTATGCTCAAGCCTGTCGCTCATACCGAGGAAAGCCAGCAGCTCGGAAGCCTTAGTCCCGGCCTCGGCACGCGATTTCCCGGCTATCAGAGCAGGTATGCATACATTCTCAAGTGCAGTGAACTCAGGCAGCAGCTGGTGAAACTGGAATACAAAGCCGATGTTACGGTTCCTGAAAGATGCGAGAGCGCTCTGGGATAGGGAAGCTGTATCCCGGCCGTTATACAGCACCGTTCCTGCGTCAGGTCTGTCAAGTGTGCCGATGATCTGAAGAAGGGTGGTCTTTCCTGCCCCGCTGGCACCGACAATGGTGACAACCTCCTTCTCCCTGACCTCAAGGTCAATACCCTTGAGCACCTTCAGATCGCCATATGACTTGAGAATGCCGGATGCCCTGATCATTTGATATCCCTGTTTATATCCTGCGCTGTGTCATTTATCTCATCGGATAGCGGTGATGCCGCAGCATCCATATCCTTTCGCACACTGTCGGTCACATCGGTTATGTCTTTCCTGAAGGTATCAGTCACCTCATTGATGTCTTTCCGGATATCCTGAGTGCTCTCATCAAATTCCCTCTTAATCTCGTCCGTGGCCTTTCTCACCTCGCGCATACCCTTGCCCATAGTACGGGCTATTTCCGGGAGCTTGTCAGCGCCAAACAGAAGAAGTACAACTATAATTATGATTATTATTTCCTGGCCGCTTATACCCATTTCCTCTCCGGTGTTGCCCGCCAAAGGTACTAAAGAATAACAAAATATTAAGCGGGGTACGCCAATAAATGACTGAGGCTGCCCTATCGGGGCAGCCTCAGTTCAGATGCCGTTAACCGGCAATCTTTTTCTTTTCTGTCTCGGCAGGAGCAGCATCGCTGTCAGCCCCTTTTCTCTTTGTTGTTTCATAGAGCACCGGGGTGGATACAAACAGAGATGAGTAGGTACCGAAGACTATACCAAACAGTAGAGCGAAAATGAATCCTCTGATAACCTCCCCTCCGAATATGAAGATCACTATCAGCACGAATATCGTTGCCATACCTGTATTCAGGGTTCGGGCAAGGGTGCTGTTGAGTGCCATGTTATATACCTCTTTGGTTGACCTCTTTCTGTAGATAGGCAGGTATTCCCT
>JBFYPM010000198.1:0-5126 GCA_041303295.1 Bacteroidales bacterium | reverse complement strand
AAAAATGTTCCCGTCATGCGGAAGGATTGCAGTGACGCCGGTGTTCACCGAGTCACCCTGCCTGAGTGTTACCTGTCCCACCTTTACCCCGGGCACATCAGTTATGGAGTTAAGAGTGCCGGTACGAAGGATACCAATCTCAATTCCGTGGTCTCTTGCTCTTTTCATCTGGGCATCAGTATTTTGACAATTCAGTAGCTGTAACATAAGCATAAACAGGATCGCCGCTCTCTGTAAGTATTTTCTGCTATTCACGGCCTCCCTGGTTATTGATTCCCGGCACGGTCAAATACCTTCCTGCCGCCCACCCATGTCTGCTGCACCTTCATATCCCATATCTCCACAGGGTCAATGGCAGTGATGTCTTCCGCCAGGACAACGAAGTCAGCCAGCTTGCCGGGTTCAAGAGATCCTTTTATATCCTCTTCGAAGGAGGCGTAGGCTGCGCTGATGGTATATGCTTTCAGCGCCTCCTCAACGGTGATCTTCTGTTCTGGTACCCAGCCTTCCGGATTTTTACCGTCAAGCGTCCTCCGTGTCACAGCACCGTATATCCCTTCCAGGGGTGTAGCCGGGGCTACGAACCAGTCACTTCCGAAGGCCACCGTTGCGCCGCTGTCAATAAGTGACCTGAAGGCATAGGTTGTCTTTATACGCTCCGGGCCGATGTATTCATCTGCCCACCTTCCGTCATCAATGGCATGGTATGGCTGCATGCTGGCAATGACATTAAGCTTTGCAAACCTTGCGATGTCACCCGGGGCAATATGCTGGGCATGCTCTATCCTGAACCGTCTGTCGCGCTCCCCGTTCTCGTTAGCCACCCGCTCATAGGTATTAAGGAGGAAATTGATGGCCCGGTCGCCGATGGCGTGAATAACCACCTGTAGCCCGGCCTTGTCCGATTCCGAAATCCACCTGTAAAGATCCTCCTCGCTGTTCACAAACAGACCGGTGTCAGTCTGAAGATCGGTGTACGGTTCGATGAAAGCTGCAGTGTGTGAGCCCAGTGAACCGTCGACAAACCCTTTCACACCACCGGTGCATATCCACCTGTCACCACTGCCCTCGCGGTCAATCTGCTCCTTGAGTTCATTCCACCTGCTGATGGTCTTCATATAATAAATCCGGGTGATCTGTTCGCCCCTGGCACGTACCCGTGCAAGGGCATCGGCATAACTTGCAGCATCAACAGCATGCGCCGAGGTAACCCCGTTTGAGGCCAGGTAATGCATCGCGGCAACCAGGGCCCTGTCAACTTCCTCATCTGACTGTTCCGGGATTTTGACAGATATCAGGTCCATGGCATTGTCCTTGAAGATGCCTGCAGGTTCGCCGCGACTGTCACGCGTGATTGTCCCGCCGGAGACATCCTTTACCTTGCGATCTACTCCTGCCAGTTTCATCGCCAGTGAGTTGGCAAGCGCCATGTGGCCGTCGAGACGCGACACAAAGACCGGGTTGTCAGGGGTGACCGAATCAATCCACTCCCTGTGTGGGAGGCTCTCCCATCCCATCCCGTCCCAGTCGCCGCCGAGAATCCATGTCCCGGGCTTCAGGGTTTTGGCATAATCCTTTATGCGTTTGATGAACTCCTCCGGGGTGGAGGCATTTCTCAGCTGCACTGAGGCAAGGTTTGATCCGCCCTGAAGAAGATGAAGGTGTGAATCGATGAAGCCGGGAGCAACAAACATGCCCCCCAGATCAATGACAATGCCGGTTTCCCGGCTGTGCCGCATCACCTGTTTCTGGCTGCCCACTGCAACGATGGTGTCACCCGACACTGCCATTGCCTCAGCGAAGGGTTGCTCCGCATTCCCGGTCCAGATCCTGGCGTTAGTAATAATCATATCAGCTGGTTGTTTTGAATTGTTGCATGCCACGGCCATCACCGCCATGGCAACTGCCGTAAGGCATTTCCTCATTCTTTTCATAATTTGTCTTCTCTTTAGGAATCATTCTCCCGGTTCTTCCGTACCTTCCTCTTCCTGCACTTCATTCATCTCCTCTATCAGAGGCCTGGCCTTCTCCAGGTCCTCTTCAAAGATGTAGAGGTCGATTACTGCTGGCACAGCGCCAAGATAACCCAGGCCGGAGTCATTTTTTATCAGTGATTCGATCCCGGTCTCCTCAAGCCTTTTCATCAGGAGCATCGCGGTAGGTTCCGGTCCTGTAAATACTTTAATGAGATTTTCTTCTTTTTCCATCGTATCAGTTGTTTAAATTTTATCAGGATACAGGGTTCCTCCCTTAGTGAGCCACGAGATGCCGAAAGCCATCAGTGTAATGGTTTCTGAAATGAGAACAAACCTGGAGTCATCATGGTTCTCATCAGTGAAAAGAAAATATATCTCAATGCCCGCCAGGGACGCCAGCATGATTATGCCACATGCCCTGTAGATAATGTTCCTCTTTAACTTCCTGCCGGTTGGCCGTTTTTCGCCCCTGGTAAAAAGAAATAATGAGATGAAGGCCAGAATGACGAAAAAGCAGGAGGCGCTGTAAAAGTGAACCTGTGCCGCCCAGTCCCACGGACCATCCTTCACGGTAGGGAAGAAGGCAATTCCGAGGGCGAAGAAACCTGCCAGGTTTGCTGAAATGTTATCCCACCTGTCATAACCTTTGTAAAAGAACAGGAACAGCGCTATGGCGCATATGGCACCAACGAAGATGTCACGCATGCCGGTGTGGTAATAGACGCTGAGATTGTGCAGCACCTTGTCGCCCCCGAAAATAACAAAATGACCCACCACCAGTACAAAGGGAAGAAGGATGCCAATCCAGCCTACCGCCTTCCGGAGGGAGAGGTAGGAGTGGATGTGGTCTGTATGATAATCTGCCTTCATCAAAATATAAGTAGCGCCTGGAATACATTGACACTGTTCGCGTTGAGCCCGTGGATCTGACGCTGCTGTGTGTTTTTCGGCTTCGGCTTCCGCTGCTGTTGCAGGAACACCTGTAATAACCCACAGTTAAACCTCCGGCACCTATTCAGTTACGGATTACAAGTTAATAAAAATCCCGGGTCATTGAACCCGGGATAGAATTTGTATTGCTGACCACTTTTAGGATGGCTTTGATTTCAGGAATTTGTACCTGATCCCCCACGAACTCTGTATTATCACATCCTCCCCGGCAAGATCAAGTGTCGGCTCCAGCTCAATATGAAGCGAAAAGCGTCCAAACTTTTCAAACGGCGTGAACTGTACCCCAATGGGCATAACAAACCCGGTGAAGTAATTAACATTGGCCCCCAGCCCGAGGTAGACTTTGTGAAATTCCCTGTTTACCAGGTTGAAACAGAAGACAACCTCAGGAGTTATGTTTGATATGTCAGTGTCACTGTATAACCTGACCTCCGTCCAGAAACGGGGAGAGAAATCATACGCTAGACCTATTTTAGAGAGGTTTGATGAGTAATAGGAGATACTCAGCTGAGTGAATGCTGTAATCGGCACCAAGGCCAGGAACCCGGACAATACCAGGACTTTGTAGGCTTTTTTCATCGGAATATGTTTATGGACATCAGAACTAAAAAGTCTCTTTCAGGTGAATCGCAGTTTAGGGGGCCGGCTGATCCAAAGCTTTCAGGATCAGTAGAACCGAAACTTTCATGGGCAGAGGTTTACCATCCTCTGACACTGATCCGGCTTTCACATGGATTATTCAGCCATTCATAGATATCATCCGCCTCCCTGGCCTGGTTTTCCTTATAAAAGTCGCCCGTCAGTTTAATGAGCACATACTTATACCTGTTTCTTGCGGGTTCAAATATGTACCCTCCATAGCTGTGGCCACCGGCGTCACACATCCGGTGCTCAGGTTCGCTGATCTTGCCATCCTGTGCCTTCTGGAGTTTACTGGCAAAGAAATTCATGTCGTACATGTTCACCGTACACTGTTTCTCCCCTAGTTGTGCCAGGTTATCATCCATGTCAGCTGCACTGATGTAACCCTCAGAGTCAGGGTAATTCCAGTCGGAAGGCATTGAAAAGCTCCTTATATTTCCTGCAGTATCAATGAGGAACCCCGAGTTTTGATATCCCCATGCGTAATTAATATAATGATACTGGAAGATAACCTTCGGATGATTGTCAGTAATCTCCTCGCATCCTGCAAGGAGTAAAAGCAATAATAGAATGGGAAACCTTCGGGTGATTTTTTCCGATGAAGTCAGTGATCTCATATCCAGGGTAGATTTATTCCTAAAGGCACAAATTTTATGCCACACTTAACCGTATTTCCGTTAAAATAAACCGGCCATCTTTCATTGAGATCCTGATAACGGGTCACTTCCTGTCTTTCCAGTTCCACCATTTGACCAGCTCGGGATCGGGGTTGTCTGTTTCGGCAAAATATACAGCAGAGCGAAATACATACAATACGCACCTGTCCTGATGTGCCCCCCGGACTAAGCAGAGGTCCTTGTACATCTTCTCCGGATCACGGCCTCTCAAGCCTGATACTGTCTTAATGTCCAGATCCCTGAGATCTTTCGCCAGGCTCTTGCCAATGCCCGGCACTGCCTCGAGCCTGTTGCTCTTCTTGTCTCCCTTCCTGATCATTCCTGATGATGCCTGATAAATTTGTTACTGATCCCCCGTTTACTCTGGATTATTACTACCTCTGATGAAAAACAAGGGTCGGCTCAAGATCAATATGCTGTAAGAAGAGCCGTTCCTTTATAAATATGGATGTTTGTTTTCCGGTTAAAGCGCATATAGTCATTTAATTATTAATATTTTATAAGATTCTCTGAGCATGTTGGCGCCAGATAACATGACTATGTAGAAACCGGGTCGTAAGGCTGGACATCGGACAGTAATCATTTCTGTTGAATCGTATTCCTCTTGAAAGAGAACTGAACCTGACAGACTTATAATCTCCACTTGTATTTTTTCAGTGTCATAGGGCCGAATAACCTCTATGTTGAAATTTCCATCCACTACTGTCGGATAAACGATGAAGTTCCTGTCTGTACCTTTAAAATCAGCTATATCCGAAGTTCCGGAGTTTAGGTTTACAAGGTGAAAATCATAATCCGTGTCCGCCGTGATTGTGTCAGTGCATGGAAGACTGGAATTATCAGTAAACGAAGCGATAAAGAGCATGTTGGGATCGCTGCT
>JBFYPM010000197.1:0-13951 GCA_041303295.1 Bacteroidales bacterium | reverse complement strand
GGCCGTTCTCAGCGATGAGGCGCTGGCTGCCGAAGCCGCCGCCCTCGCCGGAGAGGTTGAGTCAGCCCTAACCACATATGCCAGGGCCCTCCATCCGCAGCACGGTGAGATCATACCCTATGAGACAGACGGGTATTACAACTACAATTTAATGGATGACGCCAACGTGCCAAGCCTGCTGAGCATGCCATATCTCGGCACCATTGATCGCAGTGATCCGCTCTATCTCCGAACCAGGAATTTCGTGCTGAGCAGGAGCAACCCTTATTATTTCTCCGGCATCAGCGGTCATGGTGTGGGCAGTCCGCATACCGGGCTGAACCGCATTTGGCCGATAGCCATCACCATGAGGGCTCTCACGGCCGGCAATGATTATGATATTGTCTCATCCCTCAGGATGCTTGCAACAACCCATGCTGCCACCGGCTTCATGCATGAGTCGTTCATGAAGGATGACCCCACCCGGTACACAAGGAAGTGGTTTG
The DNA here is from genome assembly GCA_041303295.1 of Bacteroidales bacterium. Classification (GTDB taxonomy): domain Bacteria; phylum Bacteroidota; class Bacteroidia; order Bacteroidales; family VadinHA17; genus SR-FBR-E99. The sequence goes on along the minus strand of JBFYPM010000197.1, from coordinate 13,466 downwards.
CCTGGGCCAACACACTGTTCGGAGAGCTGGTGCTTGAGACATACAGGACCAAACCTGAACTGCTGAAAGAAATTTAAACGCACATCATATGAAAGAAGTTGTTGCCGGAGTAGACATTGGCGGAACCAACACCAAGATAGGCTTTGTTGATGCACAGGGGGAAATTCTTGCCGAGGGCGGACTCCCTACTGCCGATTATGAACTGGCAGAGCATTTTGTTACTGCCCTTGATACTAAGATCAGGGAGATGATGACCGGTCATAATGATCTGAAGCTTATAGGTATAGGTATCGGGGCTCCCAATGCCAACTTCAACAAGGGAACCATTGAGCTGGCCCCCAACCTCAACTGGAAGGGGATAGTCCCCCTTGTGGGGATGACAGAACGGCAGACTGGCCTGAAGGCCCGCATCACCAATGATGCCAATGCCGCCGCCCTCGGTGAGATGATCTTTGGCGCGGCAAAAGGGGTAAAGGATTTTATCATCCTCACACTCGGCACAGGACTGGGCAGTGGCATTGTCATTGGCGGCGAGGTTGTCTACGGTCATACGGGGTTTGCCGGCGAGCTGGGCCATATGACCATGGTGGAAGGTGGAAGGGTCTGCGGGTGCGGCCGCCGCGGCTGCCTCGAGACCTATGCTTCGGCGACGGGATTGGTGCGCACCGTGATGGAACTGCTCGGCGACAGCCGCGAGGATAGCGTACTGCGCGATATGAAGAGCAGCGAGATCACCTCGCGAATGGTGGCTGAGGCCGCGGCGGCCGGTGATAGCATAGCCGTGGAAGCGCTCGACCGTACAGCACACATGATAGCACTTGGAATAGCCAACTCAGTCATCTTCTCCAGCCCTGAAAAAGTATTCCTCTTCGGAGGCCTTGCACAGGCAGGCGATGCGATCATTGAACCGGTGCGGAAATACGCCGACATACTGGTACAGCCCATATTCCGGGGGACATTCATGGTGATGCCATCCGGACTGCCCGAAGCAAGGGCAGCCATCCTGGGCGCCTCGGCACTCATATGGAAAGAGGCCAGGTAAGATTGCAACAGTTACACCGAGAAGATACACAGACATTGCTTGTTTTTATAGTATTATAATACATTGGACCAGACAGATGCAAATCATTGAGGTCAGGAGACTGAACAGCGAAAGAAACATGCCACCCATGGCGGAGGTTACTGCCTTGCTCGATGAGTTGGGCGAAGGCCATACAATAGGAACCCTGAACTGGGAGTCATTTTCCTACAGGCCTGAGGTTAAGTTCAACATAGCCTATGGTGATACAGAGATCTATATCAAGTACTATGTCAGGGAGGCACATACCAAAGCAGAGAAGAGCCGCACCAACGAGATGGTATGCGAGGACTCCTGTGTGGAATTTTTTGTATCTCCTTCTGACGACGGTATATACTACAATTTTGAGTTCAACCCTATTGGTACAGCGCTTATGGGCTCCGGTCACGGCCGTCATGACAGCGCCAGGGCCGATGCCTCCGTTGTTGACGGCATACGCCGGCTCACAACTATGGGCCATGAACCGTTCCAGGAGATCAGCGGTGACATACACTGGTCTCTGACGGTGGCTATACCGCTATCCGTCTTCTTTCATCATAAGGTTGACAGCCTGGCAGGCAGGAGCTTCAGAGCCAATTTTTACAAGTGTGGCGACAAACTGAGCAATCCTCATTTTGTGACATGGAACCCTGTCGGTACCGATAAACCAGATTACCACCGGCCGGAATACTTTGGAATCCTGAAATTCATTTAAATAATCGTAAATCTCAAATCTCAAATCGCAAATCCAAATGATTAAAGGGAATGCAATCATTGGCCAATCCGGCGGTCCGACTTCAGTCATAAACTCAAGCCTCGCAGGAGTGATCACCGCGGCAAGGGCATCAGGCATTATTTCAGGCGTATACGGCATGAATTACGGAATTGAGGGGTTCATGAATGAGTGGATCTTTAACCTCGGGGCACAGCCTGACGACATCATCCAGGGCCTGCGCCGTACTCCTTCGTCTGCACTCGGCTCATCGCGCCACAAGCTAAGGGAGGAAGACTTTCCGAAAATTCTTTCAGTACTTGAGATGTACGATATCAGGTATTTTTTCCTGATAGGAGGAAATGACACAATGGATACCATCCACAGGGTTGAGGCATACTGCCGCGATAAAGGTTACGAGCTCACCGGGATTGGCATTCCTAAGACAGTGGATAACGACCTCTTCGGGACAGATCACACACCCGGCTTCGCTTCGGCAGCATGGTCGAACACCCTCAATGTGATGCAGGCAGGGATGCTGGCACGTGACATGAAGAAGGTGGATCAGTTTGTGGTCTACCAGACCATCGGCCGTGATGCTGGATGGCTGGCTGCTGCAACGGCCATGGCAAAGCGCGAAGAGGATGACGCTCCGCACCTGATATATACTCCCGAACACCATTTCGTAAGAGAGCAGTTCCTTGCTGATGTTGACCAGTGTATCCGGAGATACGGCTGGGTCTCGGTTGTATGCGGGGAGGGGATCAAATATGCTGACGGTACACCGGTGAGTGAATCTGCTGTAAAGGACAAGTTCAGCAACACTGAGTTCGGTGCCATGGGCGGGGCCAGCGTGGCGCTGGCGCTTCACCGGATGATTACATCGGAGTTCGGACTCAGGGGTGAGTTCCAGATAACCGAGTCATTGATAATGAGTGATTATGTCAGGTCGCTGCCAGTCGATCTCGAAGAGGCATACCGTTGTGGCGTTGAAGCCGTACGGATGGCAGAGAGAGGGGAGTCGGGATACATGGTAAGCATCAACAGGGCCTCCGAAGACCCGTATGAGGTGACATTGGGTAAGGTGTCCCTGAGCGAGGTGGCGGTGGCAGCCAGGCCAATGCCTGCTGAGTACTTCAATGCCACCGGCAACTTCGTCTCTGACGCTTTCCTGAAATATATGACGCCGTTGACCGGCGAGCTGCCTGACTTTGTAAGGCTTAAAAAGATCATGGTACTGAAATAAAACTGAAGATAATGGCAACGGAATTCAATAAGGTGGCTCTCTCCATCAACGCTCACCCCGATGATGCTGAGGCGTGGAACGCAGGGGTGCTCAAGCTCCTGCATGACAAGGGTTACCGCATCGTGATTGCCACCATGACCGGTGGTGACCTGGGCGGATGCAACATGAGTATGGAGGAGACGGCACGGGTTCGTTATGAGGAGGCTAAGGCCGCCGCCGCCGTCCTTGACGCCGAATACTATACAATGGGAGGCATTGACGGTTCTCTCTATGACACACGGGAGCTCCGGTTGAAGATAATCTCGCTGATGCGCAGGGTGCGTGCCGGTATAGTCTTCACGCATCTCCCGAACGACTATCACCCTGATCACCGCGCCACAGCCGCCATAGTTGAGGCGGCGGCAATGGTAGCATCCCTTGACCCGGTACCGGTGCCTGAGAAGCCGCTGGAGGTCACACCGCTTCTCTATCACACGTCACCACTGACACTCAGTGACCCCCTGGGTTCACAGATAATACCGCCACACTTCTTCGTTGACGTAACCAGTGCGGTGCAGACGAAGATCGAAATGCTGGGCAAGCATGTCTCGCAGCTTGAGCTGATGAAGCATATGCATAAGATTGACGATTTCTTCGGCTACGTGCTGGAGGGGAACAAGAATTACGGCAGAATGGCCGGGGTAGAGTATGCCGAGGTTTACTGGCAGCACCTCGGGGGTGGTTTCCAGAAAGATCCTCAGGTACAGCGTGACCTGGGGAAATTCATCGTTAAACATTAAAATCACCGATATGAATCTGACTGAAAAGAAGTACAGCAAGTATGCGCTGGTGCGCGAGATGATGGAGACCCCCGGAATCATCAGGTCATTCAGACCTGACGTATCCGCACCTTTCCTGAAGGCCTTCAAGTCGAAGAAGGGACTCTTCATGACAGGAGAAGGAAGCAGCAGGCTGTTCCCCGCAAAGAGAGCGATCTTTGCCTCGCTCAGGAAGAACTTTCTCATGCCGGTGATGACAGAGGGTTGCACTCAGTCGCTGGAGTACAACCTCAACGATTTCGTGGTCTTTGCTGCCTCGAACTCAGGACAGACAAAAGAGGTTATCCGCCTTGTCTCCGCCCTGAAAAAGAAGAAGCACAATGCCGTCTTCGGGCTGACAGCCAACACCAATACCAAGCTTGAGGAGATGGCTGATGCTTCACATGTACTCAGATGCGGTAAGGAGAACGCCGTGGCCGCAACAAAGTCGGTAATTGAACAGGCGCTCTTCTACGACTCACTTATGCACAGTCTCCGGGGCGAGAAGATGGCCGGCCTGAAGAAGGCCGCTGATCAGATTGAGGAGGTGCTGACAGCCACGATAGACAAGAAGATCATAAAGATGGTTGCCAATGCTGACATGATATATTTCGCGGGACGGGACAATGGCGTTGCTGCAGAACTGGCACTGAAGACCAATGAGATCACCCGAAAGAAGTCGGCCTTTCTCGAGGGGACTTTCGCCCTGCATGGGATAGAGGAGGTGATGAATAAGTATGAGGTCCTTATATGGGTTGATCCGTTTGAACATGACCATGACAAGTTCATGGAGTGCATAGTGAAGGGGGCAGAGGTCAATGTCATCGCGATAGCAAAAGAAAAGACCATCTTCCCAACTATTGTCATCCCTGACGGAGGAGAGTACGCTGAGTATCTGCAGCTTGCCGCCGGGTGGAACATTCTGGTTGACACAGGGATAGCCCTGAAAATTGATCCTGACCATCCGCGCAGGGCCAGGAAGGTGGGGAATGAATATGTTCCCGCTTAGGAAAAGATAAGGGCCTCCTGCCCCGCCAGACTTTTATTTTCACCCTTTAGATCTAAACATTATATTTACGTTTAGTTTCACTCTAACTCTTACCCATGGATAAGGAAAAAGTAGTGGTTGGCATAGATATAGGAGGCACCAACACCGTCTTCGGCATTGTTGACAGGTCAGGCAAAATCCTGGCGGAAGATCAGGTCACCACGACCCACTATGACGAGCCGGAGGTGTTCGTTGCGGCCCTGTATGAGAAGATGATGATCACTGCATCAAGGATTGGCAGGGAGGTTGAGATACTCGGTTTTGGCATCGGGGCACCCATGGGCAACATCAATAAAGGCACCATTGAGTACCCGGCAGATCTCCCATGGAAGGGGATAATACCACTTGCAAACATCTTTGCAAAGCACACGTCACTGCCGGTGATCGTTACCAATGATGCCAACGCAGCAGCTGTGGGCGAGATGATCTACGGCGGTGCCAGGGGGATGAAAAACTTTGTTGTTATAACTCTCGGTACCGGCCTCGGAAGCGGTTTTGTCGTTGATGGCAAGCTTGTATACGGCCATGATGGGTTTGCCGGTGAGATAGGACACACCTCCATCAGGCCGGGAGTCTCGAACCGTGACTGCGGGTGCGGGCGCAAGGGATGCCTCGAGACCTATGTCTCAGCCACCGGACTGAAGAGGACGGTGCTTAAGATCATGGCCGACAGGCTGGAGGATAGTGAACTGCGCCGCTACAGTTTCGAGGAGCTTGACTCCAAAAAGATCTACGAGGCGGCACGCCGCGGAGACCCCATAGCCCTCGAGGCATTTGAACACACGGGCGCCATGCTGGGATACAAGCTTGCCGATGTGGTGGCTCACACAAACCCCGAAGCAATATTCCTCTTCGGAGGACTGGCGCTGGCGAAGGATCTGATCTTTGAACCGGCAAAAGAGCATATGGAAAAGGACCTGCTATATATCTACCGCGGCAAGGTGAAGTTGTTGCCGTCGGAACTCAGCACGCAGAATGCGGCTGTGCTTGGCGCAAGTTCCCTGGTCTGGACTGAGATGGATCAGAAGCAGTAATATGGAAGATTAAATGAGCAACTACAGCCTACCGGAGATGATGAGTTATATCATAGGGGCACTCTTTGTGGTGATCGTATTCTCAATCGCCTACGCCTATCTCAAACCGCATAAACTGCATCATTCCAGGCCGCTCTCAACCCTCGCCCTCAAGGGGAGTTACATGCTCTACCTGATGATTACGCTACTTGTCATATACTTTGCCAGCCTGCGCGGAGGCGGTGTGAGCCAGGTGTTCGACGGACCGGAATTCTTCATATTCCTGGCAGTCCTTTTTGTCCCCACAGCAGGCATCTTTTCGCGGAAGATAACCCGCTTCAGCGCCAGGAGAGTACGGTATAACCTTGTATTTACCGCGGTGAATATCGTCATGGCCATAACAGTGCTTTTGCTTTACAGGCTATGATATGCCATCCGGTTAATAAGATTATATTTACTTTATAAAAAGAAAAACTCCAAAATCATGATCAAGGAAAGATTTATCAACTATGTAGAGGAGAGCATCAAAAAGAACTGGGAAAAAGAGGCTCTGTCCAATTACCGTGAGAAGGGCTATTCATACAAGCAGATAGCTGAGATGATGGCCAAACAGCATATTGCCTTCCGCGAATATGGCATTAAGGAGGGCGACAAGGTAGCACTGCTGGGCAGGAACTCGGCCAACTGGTGCGCAATGTACCTGGCCGTGGTGACCTACGGTGCAGTGATTGTGCCTATTCTCCCGGATTTCAAGCCGGATGACCTGCATAATATAATCAACCACTCTGATTCAAAGCTGTTGTTCATTGATGACAAGATTTGGGAGCTCCTCGACCAGGAGAAGCTTAAGGAGATAAAATGTGTCAAGAGCCTTGATACTTTTGAGATGATCATGAGCAGGTCGGATATGATCACTGAAATCTACATGAATCTCGACGACAAGTTTAAGAGGACATTCCCTTCATTCAGTCCTGCTGACATCAAATTCTCAGGCGTTGACAATGAGAAGCTTGCCGTTATCAGTTACACATCCGGAACAACCGGCTTCTCCAAGGGGGTGATGATACCTCACCGCAGTCTTGCCGCCAACATACGGTACGCACAGACTAACATGCCTCTGGAGCCGGGTGACCCGGTGGTCTCTTTCCTTCCGCTGGCACACACCTACGGGTGCGCCTTTGAGTTCCTCTTCCCCTTCACCTACGGCTGCCACATAACGATACTCACCAAGACTCCGTCGCCACAGGTGCTTATCCAGGCATTCAAGGAGATCAGGCCAAGGCTTATATTGTCCGTGCCACTGGTTATAGAGAAGGTCTACAAGAAACAGATCCTGCCGGTTATCAGCAAGCCTGCGATGAAGGTGATGCTGAAGGTTCCCGGTATAAACAGGGTCCTCTTCAAGAAGGTGCGCGAGAAACTTGAGACCAGCTTTGGTGGCAGGTTCAAGGAGCTTGTCATCGGCGGTGCAGCATTCAACTCTGATGCCGAGAAGTTCTTCAAGAAAATTGGACTGCGTTTCTCAATTGGCTATGGTATGACCGAATGCGGGCCGCTGATCAGCTATGACGGGTGGAAGACAGCCAGGATCGCCTCTTGCGGTAAGCCTGTTGATACACTCGAGGTAAAGATCGACTCACCTGACCAGCAGAAAACCGTCGGTGAGATCATACTACGCGGTGATAACGTGATGCTTGGTTACTATAAGAATGAGAAGGCAACCAGGGAGGTGATTGATGAGGATGGATGGATGCACACCGGCGACCTGGGCGTGATAGATAAGGACGGTTATATCTACATCAAGGGGAGAAGCAAGGATATGCTGCTGGGTCCCTCGGGCAAGAATATCTATCCTGAGGAAATTGAGTCACAGATAAACAACTACAGGTATGTCACCGAGGCTGTTGTCATCTCCGAGGATGACAAGCTCGTAGGCCTGATCTATCCTGATTATGAGGCGCTAAGGACTGCAGGCATAGGTGAGGATGGACTTGCTGCTGCCCTTGATGAGATCCGCAGGGATGTTAACAACCGTCTGCCGGATTATATGGCTGTGACCAAATTCAGGGTCCATCCGGAGGAGTTTGCCAAGACGCCAAAGAGGAGCATCAAGCGGTATCTCTATATGAAGGAGTAGTAACCGAATGAACAGAAGAGGCCCGTCATGGGCCTCTCCGTTATTATATGACAGTAAAAAAGTATTGTATCATAGTTGCTGGCGGCAGCGGGAGGCGTATGATGTCAGCCATCCCCAAGCAGTTCCTTCTCCTTGACGGGAAGCCGCTGCTGATGCATACAATCGAACGGTTTCACTCCTTTGACCCTCTCATTGTGATAATAGTTGTTCTGCCTCCGGAACATCACTCTCTCTGGAGAAGCCTTGTAAAGGAGTACTCGTTCGGGGTCCCGCACACTGTTACCGCCGGCGGGGAGGAGAGATTCCATTCGGTCAGGGCCGGGCTGGCGTTGGTAAAGGAAGGTTCAAAGGATCCGGTGCAGGATGAGACTATTGCGCGGGAGACCGGTACGGGTCTGTTGAAGGAGGATTCGCTTGTGGCCGTACATGACGGTGTCAGGCCGCTGGTGAGCCATGACACAATATGGCGATGTTATGCCGATGCCGGGGAGTTCGGTACCGCGGTGCCATTCATCGAGCCGGCGGATTCGGTGAGAGTCCTCGAAGGCGATGACAGCAGACCGCTGCCCAGAAACATGGTCAGGCTGATCCAGACACCGCAGGTGTTTCGCACCAGCATTATAATGAAGGCCTATGAGCGTGATTTCGATCCTTCATTCACTGACGATTCCACGGTGGCGGAGGCTGCCGGGATAAAGATACATCTCACTCACGGAAACCGGGAGAACATAAAGATAACGACACCTGAGGATCTGGCTGTAGCACATACACTGGCCGGTATGTTCAGGCAATGAACTGCGGGAAACGATGGAACAGGAGAGCATTCTGGATTATAAGAAACTGGAGATTAAAAGGATCAGGAGACCTGACGCTGACATACTCTCCCTGCTCAAGGCTACTGTCCTGGGCTCCGAGGGAGGCATGCGCTACTCTATGCAGAATACAGAGGAGAGGATCAAGTCATATGGCGACGGACTCTCATTCATGGCCCTCTACAAGAAGAGCAGCCTGAAGGGTGTCATCGGACTGTGCCGGAGGAACACCAGGAACAGGGGGGAGCAATACGACTCCACCTATCTGAGGTATCTTGCAATCCAGAGTGCATTTCAGACCGGGAGGGCCCCGGGACACCGGCGTGAAAGACTATCGCAGGCAGGTGACAGCTTTAAGCAGAAGATTCTCTCCGTCATCAGGGATCCTCAGCATGCCACGGGGGAGGAACATGTCAACGGCCATCCGCATGTCATGTATGCATATGTAGAGAGCCGCAATGAGCGCTCCAGGAACATGATCAACCAGTCCGGATATGAGTACATACGTTCCTTCCTGACTGTCGCCTTCAGCCGGTTCAACCCGCAACCTGATCCTGCCGTTGTAAGACTCAGACCTGATGAGGAGCCTGCCATGGCGCGCCTGCTGGAGGAACATTACAACGGCTACTGCTTCTATACAGATGAATTTTCGTTCCATGATCACAGGTATTATGTGCTCAGGCACAACGGCGAGATAGTTGCAGGTGTAGGGGCTGTCCCGGCACAGTACAAGGTTGTCAATGTGCCCGGACTGTGGGGATGGCTGATGATGAAGGTATTACCCCGTACGCCTCTCTTCAGGAGGCTCTTCAGGCCCGAGGAGTTCCGGTATGTTATCCTCAACGCAATATACTGCCGTCAGGGTAGCGAGGAGCTGCTTCCTGACCTGTTCGAGGCCGTATGTGCCGAAGAGGGCTATAACACAGCACTGACCTGGCTTGACGATCACTCCTCGCTCTACGAGACCCTTCGCACAAACAGGCGCATGGGCGTGCTGAACAGGATGCTGAATGCCAAACCCGGACTGGTATATGCCTCATTCACAGGATTGACGTCTGCAGAGACGGAGAAAATCTATGAGTCGCCGGCATATATCTCGGGATTTGACTTTTCCTAACCTTCCAAAAAAGTTGATAATGAAAGCTGTTGACAGAAAATTTTATCACTGCTCTGTGGCTGCCGTGCTGCTCTTTTTATTCTTCATGCCCGTTGCCGGTCAGAGGAGTGATGATGCCCGGACCGATGATACCGGGCGCATGGAGTGGTTCGCAGATGCGAAGCTTGGCATTTTCATCCACTGGGGCATCTATGCAGTTAACGGAATAGATGAGTCGTGGTCGTTCTACAATGAACTGATATCCTATGATGACTACATGAAGCAGCTCGGCGGCTTCACTGCGTCTGAATATGACCCCGCGGCATGGGTGAAGCTCATAAAGCAGAGCGGCGCCCGGTATGCTGTGCTTACCTCAAAGCATCATGACGGCGTAGCGCTGTGGGATACGCAGATGAGCCGCCTTAATACGGTTGATACAACACCGGCAGGGCGTGACCTGGTCAAACCATTTGTAAAGGCGCTGCAGAAGTCGGGACTGAAGGTTGGGCTATACTACTCTCTGCTCGACTGGTCTCATCCTGACTATCCGAACATGACGAAGAGCGTCAGGAGATATACGGCCGACTCGCTGCGCTGGGAGCGGTTTGTTGCGTTCAACCACGGCCAGATAACCGAGCTTGGCCGGGAGTTCCGTCCTGACCTCTACTGGTTTGACGGCGACTGGGAGCAGAGCGCCGCCATGTGGCGTGCACCTGAGATCCGTAAGATGATTCTTGATCATAACCCTGCTGCAATAATCAACTCGCGGCTGGCCGGTTACGGCGATTATGCCACGCCGGAGCAGGGGCTGCCCTCTGAGCGGCCCGCGGACAAGAACTGGGAGCTGTGCATGACTATCAATGATTCATGGGGTTACCAGGGCAATGACAGCAATTACAAGAGTCCTTCCCAGGTAATACGGATCTTTGCCGAGTGCATAGGCATGGGAGGCAACCTGCTGCTTGACATCGGTCCTAAGGCTGACGGTACCCTGCCACCGGAACAGACTGAGGTGCTGGAAGAGATGGGCAGGTGGACATCAAAGCACAGCCAGGCAATCTACGGCACCATCGCAGGACTGCCTGACGGACACTTCACGGGCCCCTCAACAATGAGTCGCGACAGCACTACTGTATACCTCTTTTTTGCCGGCGACGGTGGCGGGGAACTGATGCTCGAAGGGATTAAGAACAGGATAAACAAGGCATTCGTTGTAGGCAACGGAACAACCCTCGAGGTGAAGGAGTATCTGAGGCCCTACTGGAGCAACCATGCCGGAGTCTACTTTATTAAGGTGCCTGAAGAGGTACTTGATGAGAAGATGACTGTCATCGGACTCTCGCTTGACGGAAAGCTGAGGACAGAGTAGCCTGCCTGAATAATCACACCTACAGAATGAAAAGATATTTTCTAATGTTACTGATGGCGGGCTTCACAGCCGGCCTTGCAGCCCAGGAACACGATGAGAGATATGTGCCGGAGACGGACCCGCTGGTTCTGCAAAAGATTGAAGAGTGGCAGGATCTGAAGTTCGGCCTGCTGATGCACTGGGGTCCCTACAGCCAGTGGGGCATAGTTGAGTCATGGTCAATCTGCGCCGAGGATGTGGACTGGTGCAGGAGGAAAAATCCTGACTACATTGAATATAAAAAACAGTATGAGGCTCTGAAACTCAGCTTCAACCCCGTGGGATTCAATCCTGAAAAGTGGGCTTCGGCCGCAAAAGATGCTGGAATGAAATATGTCATCTTCACCACGAAGCATCACGACGGGTTTTCGATGTTTGACACAAAACTGACTGACTATAAGATTACGGATGCGGAGTGTCCCTTCAGCGTCAACCCCAGGGCAAATGTGACAAAGGAGATCTTCGGGGCTTTCCGGGAACAGGGCTTCTGGACCGGGGCGTATTTCTCCAAGCCCGACTGGCACAATGAGGACTACTGGTGGCCGAACTTCGCCACTCCTGACCGTAATGTGAACTATAAAATAAAGAACTACCCGGAGCGGTGGGAGAACTTTGTGGAGTTCACACATGGCCAGATCATGGAGCTTGTAGGTGGCGATTACGGAAAGGTTGACATCCTGTGGCTTGACGGCGGGTGGGTGCAGAAGATGAGTGATGAGGATGTCAGTCGTCACATGCTCTCACCGGATAATAGTTCTGTGGGTGTACAGAGCCAGGACATCCGGATGGATGAACTTGTAGCCAGGGCCAGGGCAGAACAGCCGGGGATGATAGTGGTTGACAGGGCGGTCTATGGAAGGAACCAGAACTACCTGACCCCGGAGAACAGGGTGCCCGTTGAGGCACTGCCCTACCCCTGGGAGTCATGCATCATTGCCGGGGGAGGCTGGGCATGGGTTCCCGATCCGAAGTTCATGTCCGGACATGATGCCATTCATCTGCTGGTTGATATAGTGGTCAAGGGCGGAAACCTGCTGCTGAACATCGGGCCGGCTCCTGACGGCACATGGCCGGAAGGAGCCTATAGCCTGCTTGACGAGATCGGCAGGTGGATGAAGACCAACGGTGAGGCAATCTATGGCACACGAGCCATGGCACCTTACAAGGACGGCAAAGTGTGCATTAACAGGAAAAGTGACAACCTGATGTACTTCTTTTATATGGCCGGCGAAGGAGAGAAAATGCCCGCAACAATGACAATGAAGGGAATGACCCTCCAGGAAGGATCAAGGGTGTCAGTCCTGGGTTCAGGGATAAGATGCAGCTGGAAGAACGGGGGAGATTCATTTACCGTATCAGTCCCGCAACAGGCAAGGAGTAAGCCTCCCTCAGACCATGTGTGGGTGATGAAGATCGAAAAGTGACCGGTACCCCCTGAAAACGTGCCACACAGACCTTAATCTGATGCACATGGCACCGGGGATCTGTGTGGCTTGACAGGGAAATGGGGGGAAGAACCACCTGTCATTAATCTTAACTAAAACCCTTATCTCCTGTTATCGGAAGTTTGTGACATTAAATATTGCAGAAATATCTTGTAAGCCAAGGGAATTTTTCATCCATTGTATGAAAGGGTACATCTAAAGTATGGAATGACCGTTTGGGATGATAACTTAAAAAATGTTAAAATTTTAGATTTCGGATAAACGGTTCTTCATGCGATCCATGAGCTGCCTGATCTTGTCACGGGATATTTCGCACCTGTATTCCCTGCTGTCTTTGATGAAGACACACTGCTGCTGCTTCGTGTCGATCCGGGCCAGATAGAGGGTATTCACGATGCATGACCTGCCGGTCCTGAAGAATTGTTTTCCAAGATGCATCTCCACTGATCCGAGAAGCGCTGTCACAGTTTCCACCCTTCCGGATATGAAATGGAAATTGGAGTAGTTACCGTCAGCCGAGATAAACACTACATCCTCGGTGTCAATGAACGTTACGCCGGTAACACCCTTGAATATCAATATCTTGTCATTACCAAGGAGGGTCTCTGTACGCTCTGCGACGCCCTGCCTCCCGTTCTGTCTGAACCGCTGCAGGGTCTCACGAAGCCGGTCGGGGTCAATGGGCTTGAGAAGGT
>JBFYPM010000196.1:0-13630 GCA_041303295.1 Bacteroidales bacterium | reverse complement strand
GTCTGAAGGTCTGAGGTCTGAAGGTCTGAGGTCTGAAGGTCTGAGGTCTGAGGTCTGAAGGTCTGAGGTCGGAAGGTCTGAAGGTCTGATCCGCCAGCTGGCGGATGAAGGTCTGAGGTCTGAAAGTCCTGCGGTCATTTTGACTGCCGACTGTGGAGTGAAGACAGCAGACTTCACTATTGCCTCCCGTGCAAGCAGGCTACTTCGCTAAAATTGCCCATTGGGCAATTTATTAACGCCCGGCCCTCTACTGCCTGACTTTAACCTTGCTATTACCTTCCGCCCGGCCGCCTTCATCCCCCCGGAGGCGTCATTGATGGCCAGCTGCACCACCCCTACGACCTCATTGATCATATCCGGATAGAGTTCGCATAGTGAAGCAAGTATCTCCATACCGTATGCCTTCGGTGCCACCGGAGAGTTCACGGCGCGCACTGCCGAGAGACAGTATTCAATCAGACGTGCATGGTGAGACTCCGGTATGCTGCCAACATCACTCTTCATAATTATCCTCATGAATGATCTCTGTACGCTTTCGTTAGGCGCTCCGGGCAGGGAATCAATCATCATTGCAAGAAAGGGGACCAGCACCGCCGGGTTGATGTCAGACACCTTGGAGAGCGCCCACGAAGACATGAACCCGACTCTCTTTACCGGGCTTGATGACAGTGTCACAAGTTGAGACAGCAGTGACTCGTTGACGGCAGCGGACCGTGCTACCATGGTAATCTCCTCCATGCTGTGTATGCGGCTCATCATCAGGGCCAGCTCATCACCGGTATCAGTACCCGGCAGCGCCTCCTGACTTTCCGGCTCTCCGGGAACGGATACTCTGTTCTCAGATGCATACTGAATGGCAACCGGTATGTCCGCCGCGGTGAGATCAAGTGTCACAAGCTCACCGGGGATCATCCACCTGTAATCATCATGCTCACTGAGCACAGGTTTGTGAGCGAGGGTATCGCACAGGAAAGGGATGAGTCTTATCTGCTTGTCACCGTAATCGTGCTCAACCGGATCAAGCCGGCCGGCGATGATGACGGAGATTCCCAGCTCCTCACCTATCTCCCTGATGATGCAGTCTTCATGATCCTCCCCCGCCTTTGTCTTACCCCCCGGGAACTCCCACTTGCCGGCATTGTCCATCAGGGGACCACGCCGTACTGCCAGCACCAGTCCCTCATCATTGCGTATCAGGGCACAGGTCACATCAGTCATGGCTCATATAGTGTAATGGTTTCATAATCAGGAATATGATCGAGCAGGGCGAAAGTGCGGGCCTCTGTATCGATCTTTCCGGCAAAATGATCAATGCCGTTGGTGACCACCAGGTACCTGACACCGTAATTGAAGTTATAATTGATGACCTGATCGAAGACCTCCTGGCTGAGTTTCACCTGCTGAGCCTTGCACTCAACTATCATCACCGGCTCCCCGGAACGGTCATGGACCAGGATGTCAGCCCTGCGCAACATCGAATGAAGCCTGAACGAGGCTTCGATGCGGATGAGTCCGGGCGGATAACCAAGATACCCGGTCAGGTAACTGACAAAATGCTGCCTCACCCACTCCTCGGGAGTGAAAGCCACATACTTCCTCCTCAGAGGGTCATAGAGGAGTTTTCCCCCCGGACCCTCTTTTATGCGCAATGAACATGGAGGCAGTTTCAGCGGTTTCAACTTAATTTGTATTTTTGGTAACCCTTATGAAAGGCAAATATATATAATCAGTACCGGAGATCATGAGAACGAAAGAAGATATAGTCAACAACTGGCTGCCGCGGTATACGGGCAAGGAACTCGATTCATTCGGCAGCTTCATCCTCCTCACCAACTTCACGCTTTATGTCGAAATGTTCGCCAAACTGCATGACGTACAGGTTGAAGGCAGGGATAAGAACTGGCCGAGCGCCACTGCTGATGGTATGACCATCATCAACTTCGGCATGGGGAGCCCCAATGCAGCCACCGTCATGGATCTTCTCAGTGCCATTCAGCCGAAGGCCGTACTCTTCCTGGGCAAATGCGGGGGTCTGAAGAAGAAGAACAAGCTAGGCGACTTAATTCTTCCCATTGCTGCCATCAGAAGTGACGGTACCTCAAATGATTACCTTCCGCTTGAGATACCTGCCCTGCCTGCCTTCAAGCTTCAGAGTGCCGTATCTGCAGCCATAGTAAGGAATAACCTCGAATACTGGACAGGCACCGTATATACAACCAACCGCCGGGTTTGGGAGTATGATGACAGGTTCAAGAAGTATCTCATCAAGACCAGGGCTATGGCCATTGACATGGAGACAGCTACCATCTTTACGGTAGGATTCGCCAATGAAATCCCCACCGGCGCCCTCCTCCTGGTATCTGATCAGCCTATGATTTCCACGGGAATAAAGACCGAGGCCAGTGATCATAAGGTAACCAGCGAGTTCACTGATACGCACCTGCGCATCGGTATTGAGGCGCTGAAGGAGATCAAAGATAACGGTATCTCTGTAAAACATCTGCGATTCTGATGGCTGCCGATTACAAGGAAATTATCAGGGACATCCGTAACAAGATCTACAAACCGGTCTATTTCCTTGCCGGGAAAGAGCCTTATTATATTGATATAATTACAGATTTTATAGAGGACAATGTGCTTGACGAGTCGGAGAAGGACTTTAACCAGACCGTTCTCTATGGTCTTGATGTGTCTGTCACACAGGTGATTGAAACCTGCCGGCGCTTCCCCATGATGGCCAACCAGCAGGTTGTGATTGTTCGCGAAGCACAGAAGCTGAAGAAGATAGACGACCTTCTGGTCTATGTGGATAATCCCCTGAACTCCACAATCCTTGTCATCGCGTATAAATACGAGGATCTTGACAAGCGAAAATCGCTCTATAAATCACTCTCAAAAAAAGGCTGGTACATCGAGTCGGAGAAAGTGCCGGAGTACCAGATACCTGGGTGGATAGACCGCTATCTGACAGACAAAGGTATCATGGCCGGCACAGATGCTTCGAGGCTCCTGTCCGAATTCCTTGGGAATGACCTTGGCAAGATAGCCAACGAGCTGGATAAGTTAATCATCTCACTTCCAAAGGAGAATCCACGCATCACTACCGAGCTGATAGAGGCCGGTATCGGTATCAGCAAAGACTACACCCCGAATGAGTTGTGGAGAGCCATAGTATATCGTGATCCGCTGAAGGCTGCACGCGTGGTTAACTACTATGCCTCCCATTCAAAGAAGGAGATCATACCGCTGATCTTCCCGGTACTCTTCTCAAGCTTCAGCAGGGTACTCATCTATCACAGTCTCAAGGACAAGACGGACGGCAACGTGGTAGCGATGCTGAAGACCTATCCCGGCTACGTCAAGGATTTCAAGGCAGCGGCTGCCATCTACAGTGTTGGGGCCTGCATGAACATCATCACCCTGATCCGTTCTTACGATCTTAAGGCGAAGGGGTTTGGTGAGGCAGGAAGTGACGCCGGCGACCTCTTGCGCGAACTGGTCTTCAAGATCATGCACTGAAACTACAGTGGACTCTATACAACCACGGAGATGCGATGGTGCAGCGAACGCTGGACCGGTCCCCGTAGGAATCATAACGGAGCGTCAGTTCATCCCCGGCGAAATTACAATGAAACAGGGTTTCAGTTCAGTTCCGGAGACTCCGGGAACTCAGCCCAGATGCGGTACTTGTTGTTAAGGGAGCGCAGCACGTCGCGCCAAACGTTACCGCGGCTGGTCATGATTACCTCGGCGGGCACTCTTGCAATCATCCATGAGTTCTCAGTCAGTTCCTTCTTCAGCTGCCCCTTCTCCCACCCCGAATAACCGAGAAAGAATCGTACCTGGTGGCGTCCCACCGTGCCGGTGGCTATAAGATTACGCAGGGCATCGATCTCTCCTCCCCACCAAATGCCAGGTATGACGGCTACGCTGCCCGGCACCTTTGAACCCAGTGTATGCAGGTAGTGAAGGGTATCAGGCGCCACTGGCCCTCCCACTGAAAGGTGTTCATCCCAGCCGTCAAAACCCTCCACGGCACTGCTGACCATCAGGTCTATGACACGATTGAGGATGAAACCAACTGTGCCCTGTGCGGTGTGCTCGGTAAGAAAAACGATCGTCCGGTTAAAGAAACGGTCAGTGAGGAAGGGCTCTGAGATCAGAACCCTGCCCTTTCCGGGGATCTTGTCCTCGGGATTGATGCTGAATATGTCAGGATAGTGGCTCATCTGACCTGAAATCAACCATACAAAGTAATAACTTTTAAGCTCAAAATCAAGAAAAATCGCGGAAAATAGTAAATTGCCGTTCCAACGCCAGATACTCTTCATGTCCGCAAAAAAGATCAGAACACCGTCAATGCTGCAATCTCTGCTGCCTATTGTGGTGCTTATCATCCTCCTGACGCTCAATGTTAAATATTTCCGTGACGACACCCTCTCCGGTGCTAACCAGATAGCTCTTATCCTCGCTGCAGCAGTGGCCGGGGTCATCGCAGTCAGCCTCGGTTACAGGTGGCTTTACATTCGAGAGAGGGTCATCAAGGGTATCGGGACGGCCATGCCGGCGATACTCATACTCTTTCTTATAGGCTCACTGGCAGGCACCTGGATGATCAGCGGTGTTGTTCCGATGCTTATCTATTACGGTCTTGAGATTCTACATCCGAAGATATTCCTGTTTGCTGCGGTGGTGATATGTTCCCTTGTCTCGGTCTCCACCGGCAGCTCCTGGTCAACCGTTGCCACCATCGGCGTCGCCCTGCTGGGCATCGGTAAGGCGCTGGGTTTCAATGAGGCGATGATCGCCGGGGCCATCATCTCCGGAGCATATTTCGGAGATAAGATGTCGCCACTCTCCGATACCACCAACCTGGCGCCGGCTGTCGCAGGCACAGACCTGTTTACCCATGTAAGATACATGGTTATCACCACAGTGCCATCACTTGGAATTACCCTGCTGATATTCCTGGTGATAGGTTTCACTATTGATCTTGACACAGTATCCACAAGCGCCGATGCCGTTCAGGCAGCCATCAGGGCAAAGTTCAATGTCACTCCACTGCTCCTCATCGTGCCGGCAATGCTTATATATATCATTGTTAAAAAAGTGCCGCCACTACCCTCTCTCCTTGCCGGCACACTCCTGGGCGGCATCTTTGCAATAATCTTCCAGCCTCATATCCTGGAGGAGATAGCCGGAACAGGAGGATCATTCATTAAAGAGGCTTACATAGCCGTCACTAAGACCATGTTTGGCAGCGTTGCGGTCACAACAGGCGACATCTCTGTTGATGAGCTGATGAAGACAAGGGGGATGGCCGGGATGCTCAATACCGTCTGGCTCATCATCTGCGCTATGGTCTTCGGGGGCATCATGGAGGCATGCGGGATGCTCAAGACCATAACTGGCAGGCTGATGAGATTCGTCCACAACGCCGGTACACTAGTCGGGTCAACAGTGGCCACCTGCCTCTTCTTCAATGTGACTGCCTCTGACCAGTATCTCTCTATTGTTGTACCTGGCAGGATGTATGCAAAAAAGTTCCGGGACATGGGCTTCAAGCCCGAGTTGCTAAGCCGTACCCTGGAGGACTCCGGCACCGTTACCTCAGTACTGGTTCCCTGGAACACCTGCGGTGCAACGCAGTCAAGTGTGCTAGGTGTCTCCACCTGGGCTTATGCTCCGTACTGCTTCTTTAATATAATCAGTCCCTTGATGAGCATCTTCATTGCCGCTGTCAACTATAAGATAAGGAGATATACACCGGAGGAACTAATCAGGGTGCAGGACGAAGCCGACGTGGCAGACAGGGAACTGCTGAGAGAAGAAGAGGGGAACTGAAACCAACCTCAGCTGATCATGACAGCAGACCTCAATGAAGGTTACCTCTGCTTATCATGACAAGCGCCATCGATCTGAGAGTCGCTAAGAACAAAGCGGTGCCACCGGCTGTTACTTTATTGGTTATATTTGTACCCGGAATTAAGTAAGAGATGCTTCTCAAACTTCTCATATTATCTGCTGTACTTTTGGCGATAGCCATCGCCGGGATGGCCATAACCATCCTGGTAAAGCCGAAAGGGCGCTTCCCTGATACCCATGTTGGCCACAATAAGGAGATGAGGAAAAGGGGTATCACCTGTGCTCAGAACACCGATATGGGATGCAATCCCGTTGACAGCGGAGCCTGCTGCGGCTGCACCACAGTCGGCAGCCAGCACTCTTCAGTCAGCAGTCAAAATTGACCGTAAGACCGCAAGACTGCATGACCAGGGCCGAGCGTTAAGAGTCAGCCCGGTGGGCTGACTTAGCGACGGAGCCAGATTGCAGGGCAAGACGGAGCGAAGCGACAGACCTTCATCCGCCAGCTGGCGGATCAGACCTTCAGACTTTAGACTTTAAGGACTTTAAAGACTTTTGACCTTCAGACTCAATCAATGATATGTCGTAATGAGATCCCTGATTCCGCTTGACATCCAGCTCTTCATCTCTCCCTTCTCATCTGAGAAGACCAGGTAACCTTCAAGAAAATCATATTTATCTATGAATGATATGGCAACCTCAGTGCCTGCCACCATGCATGCTGTAGCCCAGGCGTCAGCTGTAGCCCCGTCCGGAGCAATAATAGTGGCGCTGAGGAGGGTATGTCTTACCGGGTACCCGGTGCGGGGATCAATCGTATGTGAATACTTTACTCCGTTCTCCATGAAGAACTTACGGTAATTGCCAGAGGTGGCCAGCGCCCGGCTGTCAAGCCTCACTTTTGCCTGAAGATCGGCGCCCGGAGTATAGTTGCCGTCAGCGGGTGTATCAATACCCACATGCCAGCCTTTTCCCCTCTTGTCGCCGGCAGTGCGTACCTCGCCGCCCACCTCGACCAGGCACTCGTCAACCCCGTGCCGGGCTAAAAGGTCAACCAAAAGGTCAACTGTGTAACCCTGAGCAATGGCGTTGACATCTATGAACATGTTAGGGTCAGCCTTGATGAGGCGGTCACCCTCAAGACGCAATTTATCCATGCCCACAAGCGCCTGAAGCGAGTCAAGCATTGTAACATCAAAACGTTTCAAGGCATCGGGACCAAATCCCCACGATTTTACAAGAGGGCCTATTGTAATGTCAAAGAGACCACCGCTCTGTTCGGATATCAGTGATGATGCCTTGAATACCTCCCGGAAGAGGGTGTCGGTGAGATCGCTCCGGTTGTTATTGATCAGGGAGATTACAGAAGAGTCGTTGTAAATTGAAAGTGAATTGTCAATATCGGACAGAAGGGTTTCGATATCCTGACGGAGGGTCATGATATCGAGATCCGGACTCTTCTCAACCACAATATGATAGGTCGTTCCCTGGGTCAGTCCGTTGATTGCGTACTCCGGCATCGGGGAGCAACTGTTCACAACCAGTATGACTGCAATAAATCCAATGAATCTACTCATGTTCAATTGGGGTCTGAAGGTCTCACGTCTAAAGGTCTGAGGTCTGAGGTCTGAAGGTTTTAAAGTCAAAAGTCTGAAGGATTTGCAATTGCAAATAACTGATAATCGAAAATTTCACTATTGCCTATTGCCTATTGCCTGGACCTATCCGCCAAAATCATCAAACGCAATGCTCTCCTGCGGAACGCCGAGGTTGTCAAGCATGTTGAAGACGGCTGAGTTCATCACGGGCGGGCCGCAGAGATAATACTCTATCTCCTCGGGCAGGTCGAGCTTGCTCAGATAATTATCAAGCAACACCTTGTGTATAAACCCGGTATAGCCAGTCCAGTTATCCTCTGGCAGCGGCTCGGAGAGTGCGATGTTGAATTTGAAGTTGGGGAATTTTTTCTCCAGCTCCCTGAACTCATCCTCATAGAATATCTCTCTCTTTGACCTTGCACCATACCAGTATGAAATCTTGCGCTTCGACTTATCTGTCTTGAGCATGTGGAATATATGTGACCTGAGCGGAGCCATCCCGGCACCACCTCCGATATAAATCATCTCGTTCTCCGTATTCTTAATATGGAACTCACCGTAAGGCCCGCTGATGAAGACTTTGTCTCCGGGCTTGCGCGAGAAAATGAAGGTGGAGCAGATCCCCGGAGGGACATTCATGAACTGTTTTTTTGCATTGTCCCATGGCGGTGTGGCAATACGTATATTCAAAATGATGAGGTTCTTTTCCGCGGGGTAGTTAGCCATTGAATAAGCCCTGTATGTCTCTTCAGTGTTCTTCAGCTTCAGGTCCCACATCCTGAACTTATCCCAGTCAGCACGATACTCCTCTTCCACTTCGATATCCCTTCCGAAGTCAACATCGTATTTTGGCACATCTATCTGGATATACTCACCGGATTTGAAATGCAGGTCTTCGCCTTCCGGCAGTTTCACCACGAATTCCTTGATAAAGGTTGCGACGTTTCTGTTTGACACCACCTCGCACTCCCACTTCTTAATTCCAAGAATAGCCTCCGGCACCTTGATTGTCATACTCTCGCGCACCTTGACCTGGCAGCCGAGGCGCCAGTTGTCATGCTGTTCGCGGCGCGTGAAGAAGCCTGTCTCTGTCGGCAGTATTGACCCGCCCCCCTCTGTTATCTGGCACTTGCACATGCCGCAGGTACCGCCACCGCCGCAGGCTGACGGGAGGAACACACCGTTGCCGGAAAGGGTGGCGAGCACATTCGAGCCAGGTGAGACCACCAGTTCACGGTCATTTATTTTAAGCGTCACATCGCCCTGCGGTGTCAGCTTCTGCCTGGCATAGAGAAGCACAACCACCAGCAGTATCATCACCAGCACGAATATTGCCACGCTAATAAGAACGGTGCCTGCAATTGATAAACCTAATATCATTTCTGTAAGATTTTCATTAAAGTTTGATACCGAGGAAGCTCATGAATGCTATTCCCATCAGTCCTGTAAGGATAAAGGTGATACCCAGTCCGCGCAAGGGTGCAGGTACGTTTGAATAGCGCATCTTCTCCCTGATGGCTGCCAGGGCTACGATTGCCAGCAGCCAGCCGATACCAGATCCCAACCCGAAGACCGTTGCCTCGGCGATGTTGGCGTACTCCCTCTCCTGCATGAAGAGAGAAGCACCAAGGATAGCGCAGTTAACGGCGATCAGCGGAAGAAAAATACCAAGTGAGTTATAGAGGGCAGGGCTCGATTTTTCGATGACCATCTCCACCAGCTGCACTATTGAAGCGATGACGGCTATGAACATGATGAACGACAGGAAACTGAGATCAAGCGTGGCAAAGCTGTCGCTGAGCCATACAAGCGCCCCCTTCTTAAGAATGTACTGTTCCAGAAGGAAGTTCACAGGTACAGTTATCACCAGCACGAAAATGACTGCAATCCCAAGTCCCATTGAGGTCTTTACTGTCTTCGACACAGCCAGGTATGAACACATACCCAGAAAGTAGGCGAAGATCATGTTGTCGATGAAGATCGACTTTACGAATATATTGAGCAGGTTTTCCATAGTGTGCTACTTTGTTTCCTGGAGTGACTTGTTACGGCTGCGCTGGATCCAGATAATTATGCCAACTGTTATCAGTGCCATGGGGGGCAGGATCATAAACCCATTGTCTTCGTATCCTGTCTTGTAGAGGCCTATTTTCTCCATGATGGGGTAGCCCATCACGCTTCCGCTGCCAAGAAGCTCGCGGAAGAACGAAACCACCACGAGTATCAGGCCATAGCCGGCGCCGTTTCCTATCCCGTCAAGGAATGAGGGCCAGGGGTCATTGCTCATGGCAAAGGCCTCAAGACGTCCCATAATTATACAGTTTGTTATTATCAGTCCCACGAACACCGATAGCTGTTTGCTGACATCAAAAGCGAAGGCTTTGAGGAACTGGTCGACGATAATCACCAGTGCGGCAATCACAACCAGCTGGACAATGATCCTGATGCGTCCGGGGATCGCCTTGCGCATGAATGCGATGATCAGGTTAGAGAGAGCTACAACCACGGTGACGGATATAGCCATCACCAGGGCAGGCTTCATCTTTACGGTTACGGCAAGGGCGGAGCATATGCCCAGCACCTGGATCGTAATCGGATTGTCAATCCCCAGCGGGTTGGTGATCAGTTTTTTATATTTGGCCGAGAAGAGCGGCTCCTTTTCAATATTTTCCATATCTACTTCCTGTTTTGGCTGAGGTATTTTTCATATTTGATGATCCCGTCGTGCACCATGGCTTCCAGCCCTTTGCTGGTGATGGTACCTCCGGAAATTCCATCCACTTCGTTCATGCTGCCGGGCTGCGCACCTCCCTTGACTACCATTACGGAAATAAATGAACCGTTTCTGAAGAGGGTCTTGTCAATGAACTGGCTCTCGAACTCCGTGGTATTGATCTCGGCTCCAAGGCCGGGTGTCTCGCCCTTGTGATCAAAGGTCACCCCGGCAATTGTAGACATATCAGACTTGAGCGACACATACCCCCAGATCGGCCCCCACAGTCCTTTGCCCTCGAGTGGCAGTATATGCAGTGTGTCACCGTTGTCAGGCACTGCAATGAATACCGGCAGATACTGTTCTGCCAGGGGCTTCTTCTGCTCCGCACGAAGGGAGACGGTAAAGGGATCAACCCCCTCAATATGCTTTCCGTCGGTGTTGATCACGTAGCTCTCCCTGATGTATTTATCATACAACGAAACCGCGTCGGTCTTTGTCGATACCACATTTATCGAAGAGAGTATGTTCATCTTCTTTTCCACCTCAACATTCTTTGACTGTCTGGGCTGCAGGAGCAAAGCCGTAAGCGACAGCAGGATAGCGACGGAGACAACCATCACCACTGAGAATGTCATTATATATTTGTTGCTGAAATCTTTCATCTCATCTGTTGTTAAGCTCTCACTACTCTCTTCAGTCGCCTCCTGATATTGGCATTCACCACATAATGGTCAATCAGCGGAGCCATCACGTTCATCAGCAGTATCGCCAGCATTGTTCCCTCCGGGTATGCAGGGTTGAAGACCCTGATGATGACCACCAGTATGCCTGCCAGTGCGCCATATATGTATTTACCGGTGTTTGTCTGTGCTGCCGTCACGGGGTCCGTGGCCATGAACACTGTGCCGAAGGCGAAGCCGCCCATTATCAGGTGATAGTATGCCGGTATCTGTGTGTACTCATTGCCGCCGGTAGCGTTGAGAAGGAGTCCCATTCCCAGTGCCCCGAGGGTCATGCTGAGCATTATGCGCCAGCTGCCCACTCCGGTTATCAGGAGGATGAATGCGCCTATAAGTATGGCGATAACGGAGGTCTCGCCAACGGAACCGGGGATGGTGCCAATGAACATCTCCATCGCCGAAGGCATCTGGTCAAAGCCATCGAGCTTGGCCAGCGCCAGTGGTGTCTCACCGGAGAACCCGTCCAGGCCACCGCCCTTAATCAGTCCCTCAATCCATACCTTGTCACCCGTCATCCATCCAGGGTAGCTGAAGAAGAGGAATGCCCGCGCAGTCAGTGCCGGGTTAAGGATGTTCATGCCCGTACCGCCGAAGATCTCCTTGCCGATTATTACGGCGAAGGCCACAGAGACAGCCACCATCCACAGAGGCACATCAACAGGCATTATAAGTGGAATAAGCATGCCGGTGACGAGGTAACCCTCGTTTATCTCATGTCCCCTCAGTTGGGCGGCAACGAACTCAATGCCCAGACCAACGATGTAACTCACCAGGATAAGTGGCAGTATCTTCAGGAAACCGAACCAGAACATCTGCATCAGTGTCCAGTCGACAATACCGAAAGCCCTGGTATGCTGGAGGCCTATATTATAACTGCCGAACAGCAGTGCCGGCATCAGCGCCAGTATGACCACTGTCATCGTACGCTTCATGTCCATATGGTCCCTGATGTGTGAGCCCCTGGTGGTAACCTTGTCAGGGACAAAAAGGAACGTTGCAAATCCGTCGTAGAACGAATGCAGCTTTTCATAGCGGCCCCCTTTTTCAAAAAGGGGCTCTATCTTTTTCATTTTTTTAAGCAGGAAATTCATAGCAAGCTCATTCCTTAAATTAGTTCATCTCTTTAATCATCATGTTGATCCCGCTACGGATGATCTCCTGAATCTCGGTCTTGGAAGGATCAATGAACTCGCAAAGAGCGAAATCCTCCTCGGCCACCTCGTAAATGCCCAGGTTCTCCATCAGCTCAATGTCTCCCGCCATGATTGCCTTAAGCAGATGCACCGGATAGATATCCATCGGGAGGACATTCTCATAGTGCCCGGTGACAACAAAGGCTCTGTGTCCGCCGTGCAGGTTGGTGTTCAGGTCATATTCCCTCGCAGGCAGGAGACTTGAGAGGAAGGTCCGCCAGTAGCTGAATTTCTTCAGCCCAGGTGTAGCCCAGCCGAAGAACTCGCTGGTATCGCCCTCCGGCACCACTGTCACCATGTTGTCATAGAAGCCTGTTGAGCCATCGGGGGTGATCCTCTTGCCGGTGAGCACATTGCCACTTATGACTCTCTGGTTGCCCTCCTGCAGGTTCGACTTCAGAATCCCGCCTACTGAGGCTCCCGGCCTGATACGGTGATACTTGCGGTGGATAACGCCGCTTCCTGCCAGCGCAATGATGCGCTCACGGTCGTGGAAGCCTGTATCAAAGAGCCTGCCCAGGGCCACCACATCCTGGATGTCAACTGTCCACACCACCTCGCCCTTGGCAACAGGATCAATGTGGTGTATCTGTACCCCCACATTGCCTGCCGGGTGCGGACCGCTGAACCGGTTAAACTCTGTGTTCTGCAGGTTCTTCAATCCGGCCACCCTCGATCCCTCAGCATCATGTGAGATATGTATCTTCCCGTCGGTGAGTCGTGATAAAACATTGATCCCGGTCTGCATGTGATTGCCATGCGTATTGGCCATGACAAAATCAAGATCCGGGGCAAGGGGTGCAGTGTCAAAGGCTGAGATGAAGATAGCCTTGGGCACTGAATCCGGACGGGCTACAATGTGATAGGGCCGTTGCCTCAGGACAGGCCACATTCCGGAGTTGAGAAGCCTGGCCTGCACCTCTTCACGCGTGAGCTTGAGAGGATCAGCTGCTCCAAAGTCGACCTTCTCCGTTCCCTCCTGATCTATAATAACCTCCATGAGAAGACGCTTGTCGCCCCGGACAATCTCCCTGACTACGCCGCTGACAGGCGAGACAAATTTTATTTCGGGGAAGGCCTTGTCATGAAATAGCACGCTGCCGGCTTTAACCGGACTGCCTTCCTGAACCTCAAGCCTGGCTACCAGACCCGGAAAATCGGCAAACCTCACACCGAAACGGGTCACAGCCACCTCCGGCAGAAGAATCTTCTCCGCCTTGCCGGCAAGCCTGATGTTTAATCCTTTACGTAATCTGATCAGTGTTGACATATGTTAACTGAAACTTAATTCCTGTTAGATTGCAATAATACAACATTGTTAAAACATTCACAGTGAGAGATAATAAAAATCACATTTCTGTTTTTCTGACGGGTTTATAACAGTGCGGCAGGATATTTGTACTTTAGCCGGAAATACTAGTTATGGCCGAAAAAATAACCGGGATAAAATTATTAAGTTTATCGATACCCTGTCTCTTTCTCTCGACCTTTTCTTCCCTTTCCCAGAGTATTTCCTCT
>JBFYPM010000195.1:0-4441 GCA_041303295.1 Bacteroidales bacterium | reverse complement strand
CTCTGATAAGAATATCACATGGTCTTTGATCAGCGGCAGTGGCCATGCATCGATCAATGAAACCGGAATTTTAACCGCGAGGTCAAATGGAAAGGTGGTCGTCAGAGCGACAGCAAATGATGGGAGCGGTACCTTTGGTGATGTTGAAATAGTGATCAGTAATCAGGTTGTGGCTGTCTCCTCCATAAAAGTCAAGATAAAAAGCAAGTCTGCAAATGCAACAACAGTAGATGGAACATTGCAGTTGGAGACTGAAATTTTACCTGCTGATGCAACAATCCAAACTGTTGAGTGGTCAGTGATTAATAAGTCCGGACAGGCAACCATTAATGAAGAGGGAATAATTACAGGCACCGCAGCAGGTGAAGTGATAGCAGTGGCTTCTGCAACTGATGGTTCAGGAGTGATTGGAGAACTGAGTATATCCATTGAACTGGTTGAATCAATTAAAATTTCATATAACCGATATGAGCTAAAGGTGATGGTTCCAAATCAGTTGATACCTGCCAAGGCAAGCCTTCATAATCTTTATGGGACACATATCGGGACTATCGTTGTTGACAGTAATGAATGCATTTTTGACATTACCGGTTTATTGCCCGGTTTATATGTTGTCTCAGTTTATAACTCCGAGGTCCAGGATGCAGCGAAGATTGTCATTTCTTATTAAGCCAGGCACTTGGTGAATATTACCAAAATACTTCTGTACCCATCCGGCAACTCATTTCTAGTTATATTGATTTAGGCTGCTCTTACTTAAAAGGATGATCCTTAGAGAAATCCGGCCGGTAGTTATTGTGGCTCCCATATTCCTGCAGCCAACCACGGGAGAAGCCGAGGGCATAAAATGCGTCGGCAACGGTTTCGTATTCACTACGAGAAATCTCACGATGTAAGGATTTGTACTTTGCGATGTGCGATTTCCGGTTTTCCGTCAGGATATTGTCTGGGGGATAATATTGGGACATGAGTGATAGGTGGAGATTTGGCGATACGTTCTCAGCGATCAGCTTCAGCACTCCAAGGCTGTTTTCCACAAAACCGGGCAGCACGAGGTGCCGGATTATGATGCCTCGGCGGGCGATGCCGCGATTGTCGGTGTGAAGAGTGGTGCCCGTCTGATGAACCATGGCTTTGAATGATGATAAGGCATATTTGCTATAATCAGGAGCCTGAGAGAGATCTTCTGCAAGGCTGTCATCTGAGTACTTGAAGTCGGGAAGCCACACATCGACAATCCCCTCAAGTGAACGGATTGTCTCCGGCAGGTCGTACCCGTTTGTATTATAAATAATTGTAGGATTAAATCCACGCTTTTTTAGTTCCTCAACGATGGCCACCATCTGTGGAACAAAATGGGAAGGGGAGACAAAACCAAGGTTGTTTTCTGAAAAAGGCAGAAGGTCAATAATTGCATTGCATACTTCATCACAACTCATGACGGTGCCCATTGTGCCGCGACAAGAAATCTCCCCGTTCTGGCAGAAGAGGCATTGCATGTTACACGAGGGGAAGAAGACATTCACAATCCCCTTTTCGCCGGAAATGGGGGGTTCCTCACCGTGATGGATAACGATCGAGGAAATATGGATCCTGTCGTCCATCTTGCACCACCCGAGGCTGTTGGAGCGGTCGGTGTTGCATTGGCGGGGACAGTGGTTACAAAGTATCAAGGTCTGAGGTCTGAAGGTCTGAGGTCTGAAGGTCTTGTGTTCAGGCAGTTAGTGGGTTAGATTATGCTGCCAATCAGGGTGGCGGATGTTGCAGATGTTATCTCTACATTAACATAGTCACCGGGTTTGATTCCGGAAGCAAGGAAGACAACCACCTTGTTGCCGGTGCTTCGGCCCATCATGGCACCAGCGGGTTTTTTCGCACTGCCCTCTACCAGAACTTCGAGGGTTTTACCGACGTCTGACTTCTTACTAACTCCGGACAGCTTATTCTGCAGAGCGATAATCTCATTCAGACGCCGTGTCTTAACATCATCCGGGATATCATCTTTCATGTGACGCGCAGCTTTTGTGTCGGGTCGCTCGGAATACTTGAACATGTAGGCAAAATCAAATCCCACCTCTCTCATCAGACTCAGGGTATCCTGATGCTCCTCTTCCGTCTCATCGCAGAAGCCTGCTATAATATCGGTTGAGAGAGTGCACCCCGGAAGAATACGGTTGATTGCAGCGATCCTTTCAAGATACCATTCCCGGGAATATTTCCTGTTCATCCTGGTCAGGACACTGCTGCTGCCACTCTGAACGGGCAGGTGAATGTGCTTGCAGATATTATCATGCCGAGCCATAACATCCAGAACGTCATCGGAGAGGTCCCTGGGGTGGGAGGTGGAGTACCGGACTCTAAGTCGCGGGTCTATGGAGGCTACCATCTCCAGCAGCCCGGCAAAACCGACTGAAGTTGAAGGATCACCTGCAGGTTGTAATGAGACAGTGCCCGCTGCCCCGGCCCTGACCGATGCGGATGGGCTGATCACGAGGGGTCTTGCTTGGGGATCGGATTGATCAGCATGGTCAGGAAGAATATCTGCTTCAAAGGTGGGGTAATGCTTATTTTTTATATCAATTCCGGTCCATTTATATGAATTGACGTTTTGTCCCAACAGTGTTACCTCGCGATATCCCTTGTCAAAGACCTGCCGGACTTCACGCACAATTGTTTCAGGATCGCGGCTGCGTTCTGCACCTCGGACATAGGGTACCACACAGTAGGCGCACATGTTGTTGCACCCTCGCATGATGGAGATGAAGGCTGATACTCCATTGCTCTCGAGCCGCACGGGGGAGATGTCTGCATAGGTCTCCTCGCGGGATAGAAGCACATTGACGGCCGAATGACCAGTGGCCGCCGTCTCCACCAGCATGGGCAGGTCGCGGTAAGCATCAGGACCAACAACCATATCGACCATCTTATCACTTTCAAGGAGCTTCTCCTTCAGTCGTTCTGCCATGCAGCCCAGAACGCCCACAATCACCTGCGGGCGTTTTCTCTTCTCACTCCGGAAGAGATCGAGGCGGCCCCATACACGTTGCTCGGCGTTCTCACGAATTGAACAGGTGTTGACGAGTATGAGATCGGCCCCCTTGATATCGCTGACGGGTACGAAGCCAGCCTCCCCAAGGATTGAGGCAACGACTTCGCTGTCAGCGACATTCATCTGGCAGCCGTAGGTTTCGATGTAGTACGTCTTTGCCATATCAGGGGGGCAAAGGTAGGAAAAAGGTCTGAAGGGAGGACGTCTGAAGGTCCAAAGGTCTAATGTCTGAAGGGCAAAAGGTCTTGCGGTCCTGGGGTCCTGCGGTCATTCAGGATTAACATCACCACCGAATAACTCAGAGTCATATAAGGAGTAACACTGACCTTCAGACCCCAGACCTTCAGGCATCAGACCTCAGACTCCAGACCTTCAGACCCCAGACCTTCAGCCCTCAGACCTTCAGCCCCTGAGACCAACTTTCCAGGCTTGGTAGATTACGTTAAACTTTTGCATATTTTTGTAATCGGTTAAAAAATCATGATATGTCAGGTCACAGCAAATGGTCAACCATCAAACGTAAGAAGGGGGCGGCTGACGCAAAGCGAGGGAAGATCTTTACGAAGATCATCAAGGAAATAATGATCTCAGTACGTGAGGGTGGCGCTGACCCGGCGGGAAATGCACGTCTCCGACTGGCAATACAGAACGCCAAGGGCGCAAATATGCCCAAGGATAACATCGACAGGGCAATAAAAAAAGCCTCGGGATCGGATGCGGAAGCCTACCATGAGATGACTTATGAAGGTTATGCCTCCAACGGTATTGCTATCTACGTCGAAGGCCTGACGGACAATACCAACCGCACATTGGCCACCGTCAGGTTCATCTTCGGCAAGTATAACGGAGCCCTCGGCCCAAACGGTTCTCTAACCTTCCTCTTTGACCGCAAAGGGGTATTCACAATCAGCGCGGACGAGATAAAGGGTAAGGATTTGGAGAGCCTTGAACTGGAACTGATTGATGCCGGGGCAGAAGACATTGAACTTGAAGAGGAGATGGTAACCGTCACTTGCGCCAAAGAGGATTTCGGAAAGGTGAACCACAAGCTGGAGGAACTTGAGATCGAACCGGATGAAGCGATGCTAAAAAGAGTCCCTAAGGAGACAAAGTCGCTTGATGTCGAGTCGGCACGCAAAGTAATGAAGCTGGTTGAAGCGCTTGAGGATGAAGATGATGTACAGGCTGTATATCACAATATGGAGATAACTGACGAGCTGGTCGAAGCAATGGGGTAGAAATTGGGAAAATGCAGGTCATTCCGGAATGATTCAGGATTAATTCCCGAATATGCCCGGGGGAATCGCCCACAAAAATACCTGCAATTATTTGCATCATATTCCCGTAAGTTTTGCGAATAGACCACGGTAGAATCACCCGAATATTTCCGGA
>JBFYPM010000194.1:0-7807 GCA_041303295.1 Bacteroidales bacterium | reverse complement strand
CGCTGGCGCGACCGCGAGCTCCGGGCCGACGCCTACGTCACCTTCACGCTCGACCCGGACGGCGCCATCGTCGAGGCCCGGATGAAGGCATTCTCGCCGGACACGGATTTCAGCTACGACTTCCAGGACCTGCTACTCAAACCGATCCGGAAGTAGCCGGGTGAAAGTGAGGGCTTTCTTCCCGTTCATATGGTCGTGGACTCGATGCGCGCAGGTTCATGATCAGGAACATTCCTACCGTTCTCTATTTCAAGGGAGGAGAGGTAGTAGATAAGCAGGTGGGTGCGGCTGCCAGATCAGCATTCGAGTCCAAGCTCACCCCGTTACTCTGATTACAATATGAACGTATGTGTTTTTGCGGCTTCCAGCAGTCGCATTGATGTTGCATATAATAAGGTTGCCGGTGATCTCGGCACCGCATTTGCCCGCGAAAGGGTACACGCCATCTTCGGCGGTGGAGGCATTGGGCTAATGGGCATCTTTGCTGACGCCATTATGGCTGGAGGAGGCACTGTCACAGGGGTCATACCGGGCTTCATGATGGATGAAGGCTGGGGTCATCCCGGTGTGAAGGATATGGTCATCACCACTGACATGTCAGAGAGAAAGAAGTCCATCTTTGCAATGTCTGATGCCGCGGTGGCTCTGCCGGGTGGGGTAGGAACACTTGAGGAGCTGACAGAGGTGATCACGCTGAAACAGCTGGGGCAGTTTAACAAGCCGATCATAATAGTAAATACAAACGGTTTCTATGACCACCTGATAGAATTCTTTGATCATATGGTCAGAGGTCACTTCATGAGGCTGGAGCACAAGGACATATGGCAGATAGTCACCACTGCCGAAGAGGTGATCCCGGCAATACTGAACTATACCGGCTGGCATGCAGATCCGAAGGTGATTGCAAGGATTTGATCTAGGGTATCCGGGTTCCGATAAACAGGATGTCATCCACCTGGGGCACATCTCCCATCCAGTCGCGTATGGCTGACTCCAGCCTGCGCTTCTGTTCGTCAACGGGCAGCATATAGATCTCTGCAAGGATCGACCTTATATTTATAGTCTTGAACTTTTTCTCCTCCTCACCGCCGAACTGGTCGGCAAATCCGTCAGTGAAGATATAAAGCATATCGCCCTTCATCACATCCACCTTGCGGTTGGTAAAAATTTTCTTTGCCTGGCCGTCAATCATGCCTATCGGGAATCTGTCAGCCCTGTAAATTGTCACCTTTCCCTCCCTCACGTGGTACAGAGGCTGATAAGCTCCTGCATATTCAACATCATGCTCCAGGATGTCATAGGAGATAAGTGAGATATCCATTCCGTCACGTACTGCCTTCTCGCTCCGCTGGAGCAGGGCATGGACAACCTCGATGTTCAGGTGGTCAAGGATCTCTGATGGCCTGCTGATGCCACTCTCCCTCACTATCTTATTCAGCGAGTTATGGCCTATGATTGACATGAAGGCACCCGGTACGCCGTGTCCTGTACAGTCAACCGCGGCAATATACTGCTTGAACCCGCTGTCATGCATCCAGTAGAAGTCGCCGCTGACAATATCCTTGGGCATGAAGAGCACAAAGGTGTCATTGAAGAAGTTCTCCGGAGGAAGCATAGCCGCCTGGATCCTTTCAGCATACCTGATGCTGGCGGTGGTATCCCTGCTCCTCTCTTCAAGCTCTATACTCTTGGTGACGACCTCCGCAGTCCGCTCTTCAACCATTTTCTCAAGGTGTTCCTTCTCTTTTCGAAGGTTACGTTCTCTCAGGCTGATGTAGAGGTAGATGACTGCAACAAGAGCCGTAATGCAAAGCAATATGAACCATGGTGTCTGATAAACCGGGCCCCTGATGGAGAAGGAGAGCTCCACAGGTGCTTCGTTCCAGTAGCCGTAGTTATTTGAGGCCCGCACCCTGAACACATACCTGCCCGGACTGAGCGACGAATACATCGCCCTTGTCTGGTCGGTGGTGACCCACTCTTTATCTGAACCCAGAAGCATGAACTGGTACCTTACCATCTCAGGGTTGACAAGGCAGATACTCAGAAAATCAAAGATGATCCTGTTCTGTGTATGAGACAGTCTGATGCCGTCATACATCGGAAAAGTCTCATAGTTTACCAGCGTTCTCCAGATATGCGTTGCAGGTTCTGTCATCACCGGTGGCAGCTTTGACGGACTGAGTCTTATGGCTCCGTTGGCTGTGCCGAACCAAAGGTCTCCCCTGTTGTCAGCAAAGGAGGCACCGGGCCTGGTCTCTATCCCTGTGAAACCGCTCCTCTCGGTGAATGATGATACACGCCCGCTGGTGACATCATACCTGTTCAGGCCCAGGTTGGTACCGATGAACAGGTTGCCTGCTGCATCAGGCTGAAGCAGGTTGATGGAGTTCATCAGCAGCCCGTCAGCTTCAGTCAGCTTCTTCCTGACAGTGTCATTTCTTATGCCGTAGAGGCCGTCAATGGTCCCTACCCAGATTGTGCCATCAGCGGTCTCGTTAATGGCTGTGGGGTTGACGTCAGCCCCGAGGCTGACAGAGGTAAAAATGTCAGTGCCGGGTATGTGTTTCGTAAGCCCGTTGCGCTCTTCGGTACCTATCCACAGGAATCCCCGGCTGTCACAGAAGAGCGAGGTGATATTATTTCCTGTCAGTCCGTTGATCTGGGTGTATGTCCGGCTCTCCTTGATATTTTCAGACCACAATATCAGGGCACGGTCAGTACCAATCCACAGGTTATGGTTTCTGTCTGTCGCCATCGAGCCTATCCTGAGTGACCTGAGGTTGGAGTTCAGGTCGAGGTCATATCTGTAATTCCCCTCGTCAAGATCATACCTGTAGACCTCATCGCCTGACGTGGCTATCCACACGTGACCATTGTCGTCAGGCCTGATGATGTTTATCTTCGTTCCCTCAAGCGTTGACGGGAAATCGCTCAGTTTGACGCGGTCATCGGGGCTTTTTGCAGGGTTATAGAGTGAAAGCCCCTTGCTGGTACCGAACCAGTAGTGGCCTGTATGATCCTGCGCCAGGGTAGAGACATCATCCGAAGGAAGGAAGGCGGGAGCATGGAATGAGGTGAAGTGGTCGCCCTTATAGATGAAGAGCCCTGCATCCCTGTCGGCGATGAGCACGTTCTTTTCCTTGTCCTCCGTCATGCAGAGGATATGCTGCGCAGCCAGGCCGTTGGTGTTGTTGAAGACGATGGTGCCTTCTGGTGAAAAGACGGTTATGCCTCCCCTGCTCTCCCAGTCTTCCATAGAGGCCACCCAGATATTGCCGCGGTAGTCTTCGATGATATATGTTACGAAGTTACCCCATAGCCCGTTGCGGGTATCGAAGAAGCTCATCTCACCGCTCTCCCGGTCCTGCCTGTATAATCCGCCGTTGAAGGTGCCGAACCACAGATTACCGTGTGAGTCTTCAAAGATTGTAGTGGTAAGGAAGTACCGTGTGAGTCCTTCCGGGTTGAAGGGGATAAATCTGTCGCTGGCATGATCATACTTTTTGATACCCATGTCAGTGATGCAGTAGAGGTTATCGCGACTGTCAGGGTAGAAGCCGAATGCATCATTGCTGAGACCCTGCCGGCCCATGTACTGCTGGCCAGTCATCAGTGTCACCCCGTGATCAGGGATGTCAAGTCGCAGGGCTCCCCCCAGTGAGGTGGACACCCATATTGAGCCTTCATACTCCACAATTCCGGTGATGTCACCCGTAAGGCTCATCACCGGGCTGGCAGCATCAGTTATACGGGCGGAGTCAACACCGATGAATGCCGAAGGTGAGAATGAGACCCGCTTGATGACATTATCTTCCATCACTGACATGCCTCCTCCGATATGTCCGAGCCATAACCTCCCCCGGCTATCCTCACAGATGCTCTTCACCCCTCCGGGCGCAAGGCTGTCAGATGTGGAAAAGTTCTCGAACCTGAGTCCGTCAAAACGCGTCACACCACTGCCGGTGCCAAGCCAGATAAAGTCATTGGCGTCCTGGATAACGGTATATACTTTGGAGGCGCTCAACCCCTCCTTGGAACCATACTGTTCAAAATAGTAATTCTGCCCTGCAGCATGGCGGGGCAGCAGCCAGACCAGGAGAAACAACCATGCCGGGATGAAAAAGGATCGTGTCCCGAAATTTCGGCATCTGACACGCATCAGGCTATTTCTTTACGAAGAAGAACGTTCCGTCTTCATCCTTGAGCCCGGTGATTTTTCCGAATTTAGGCTTCTGCTGGTTGTTCTGGGTTACTGCTTTGGTGACCTGGGTCACTATCTCCTCGATGGCAATACAGGTGTTGGGGTTACCGCGAAGCGTGTTGGCAAAGGTGCGGGTGAACTGAGAGTCGTCAACAGCAAGCTCATACCCGGCCGAGGAAAATGTCTGGCTTGATTTGAACTGCGTTGCCCTCCAGTCGGAACAGTTGCGTGGTTTGGTGTCAGCCCGCATGGCCTGGTAAAAACTGGGGCCCGATTCGCAGGCATCGGTTATAACCAGTACATGGGTGAGAAAGTTCATGTATGTCTCCATGGAGGCCCTGAGAGTGGTCAGGCTGTAGTAGGTGAACTCCTCGTCACGCCGTGCGTCAATAGGTATCCAGTAGCCGATGTCATTGATGAACTTGCCGTGCCCTGCAAACCATATCACCAGTGACTTGATCTGCCTGGCCCTGACCTCATCACGCAGGTCTATTGAAAAGAACTTCTCCATCTCCTGTTTGGTCTGGTTAAGCAGTCTTTTCACAGGCAACACCTGGTAATTATCCTCAAGCACCGCAGTGATCAGACTGGCATCCTTTGGAGGTCCCTGAAGCGCGGCAAAATTCTGGTAGTCACTGTTCTCAATAAAGACGACGAGGGTGTTGCCCATAGGGTTGGACTCAGAGATGGTTGTTCCGTTGCGGTTAAGAACATACTCCTTTGTGGTTCTGTTGCCGTATTTGTCTTCAACCAGGATGGTTACCCTGTCATTATTTCTGATATCTATGCCTTTGGCTATGAAGGCTGGATTGAGGTTATCCTGGGAGAACTGTGCGCTTATGTTTTCAATCTTAACCGATTTGATCAGGTTCTGGTCAAGCACCTTTCCTTCGATATCAATGCGCGTGGCTATACTGTCAACGATGAGCATGCCATCACCCATGAGATATGGGGTGAGTATCTGTATCTCGGGCGGATCAATCTCTGTGCGCCTGATATGGTATGTCATCACATTCTCATTGTCATAGACATCACGGGCAACTATCCTCAGGATGCCGTCAGAGGCTATTTCCACCTCAGCGGCAAAAGGGATTGTACCCCTGCCCTCAAACCTGACCGGTACGTTGTTTATTGAGAACTCCGCCAGCAGGCTCTTGTCGCTGATCTTGCCGGTGATCATCAGGCTCTTCTTGTCAAGGCCAACCTCTATCTCACGGCCGCCAACAATACTCGGCGACTCAATAAAAATCTCCGGGCTGCTGCTCTCACGGTTAATGGCGAAGAGCCTGTCATTGGCCTCACGCTGCATCTTTCTTGCAGGCGAGCTGTTCTCATTCATGGCAATGATACGCGCATAGTCGGCTGCAGCTTTTTCAAAGTCGTTGACCTCTTCATAGGATTTTGCACGAAGAAGGTATACCTCATGCTGGAACTGGTCGATTGCAAGCGCCTTGGTGAAGTCGGTTATTGCTGCCAGATGCTGGTTGAACTTCTGGTAATATGAACCTCTCCTGATATAGTGCGATTGACCGGCCGGTTCAAGGAGTATGGCAGTAGATATGTCATTGATGGCCGAAGGGAAGTCAAGCCTGGCTTCATAGGCAAGAGCCCGTGTCAGGTATGCATCGACGTTTTTCTCCTCCTGCTGCATGACCATGCTGCACTGGCCCAGTGCACTGTTGATGTCACCCTGGCGGATCAGCACACGTGCCAGTTCGAGACGGGCGGAAGAGAGCGATTTGTCTTTTGTCACCGCCTTCTCAAGCTGCCTCCTGGCGGTGTTGTCGTCATTGATCTTCTGGTAAATGATGCCCTGGTAGTAGTAGTTGATTGCCTCATCCCTCATCTGAAGAGCGGTGTCAGATGTGGCCAGTGCCTTATCCCACAGCTCAAGGCCAATAAGGGAGACTACCTTCTCGGAATAGAGCTTGCCGTTGCGGTATTCGGCCCTGATGGCCTCCTGGAGATAAGAGATGGCTTCCGTAAAAAACTTCGTCCTCTCTTCTGGAGTGGTCTTGTCACCGGCTCCCAGCTTGTTGCACATGCGGCCCAGGTTGTATAGGACTCCGGTATCATGAGGAACAAAATTATTGGCCCTCCTGTAGTCGTCACAAGCAAGAGCGTAGTTGCCCAATGTCTCATAAACCCTGGCTCTCTTCAGATAGCCCTCGGCTGAGGCCGGAGCTTCATCGATAGCCCTGGAGAACTGATCAATGGCATCCTCGAACATGCTGTTCCTGACAAACTCCTCCCCTGCCTTAATATACTTACGTGATGATTGCCCACTGAGATTCAGGCTGGTGACAACAAGAACCATTACAAGAACTGAGAATCCTCGCTTCATGATTTTAGCTCCTTTTTAATCATTGGGTCTCAAAAATACAAATAAATATTTATTAACATGCAAAGGCAGTTATTAACAGTAGTTATACGGAGTTTTCTGAGAAATGATACATGAATTCGAGTATACTTTTATCAAATTTTAATGATTTTTCTGGTCTGAACCCCGGGAATGGGTCAGGCACTCCGCTGCCGAAGCGCATGGTACCGGTAAAGCGGCGTGCTTCATCCCACAATCCGGTCTCAATGAAATGTCTTATTATGAAGGCTCCGCCCTCGACAAAGACCGATTGTACGCCACGGCCGTGAAGGGTCTTGAGCACTTCTTCAATAAAATACTGATTGTCACCAAGTTTAATTGTCTTCGTTCCGGGTAGTCTGACCTTGCTGTTACATGTGAAGAGAATTGTGTCAACAGTGCCGTCAAACACTTTTGAGCGAGGGTCCATGGCTCCGCTGCGGCTCACGATCACTCTGAGGGGGTTTCGGCCCTGCCACAGTCGCACGTCAAGAGAAGGGTTGTCGGCTCTGATGGTACCGCCTCCGGCGAGGATGGCATCTTCGGCAGCGCGCCACCGGTGCACCAGTATCCGTTCGGTGGTGCCGGTTATCCAGTGCGGCTCTGCCGTATCACCGGGTTGTCTGGCAAGATCGATGAATCCGTCGGCACTGCGGGCCCACTTCAGCACCACATATGGCCGCTCTCTCTCATGCCATGAAAAGAACCTCCTGTTAATGTGGCGGCACTCCGCCTCCTCAACACCGGTCACCACCTCCAGACCGGCCTCTCTCATTCTCTCAATGCCCCTGCCCGCCACCTTCAGGCTGGTATCTACGGTGCCTACAACTACACTGCGTATGCCACTGCTGATGATAAGATCAGCGCAGGGAGGAGTGCGTCCGTAGTGAGAGCATGGCTCAAGGTTTGAATAGATGGTTGATGAGGGCAGCAGACTCCGGTCCTTCACGGCATTCAGTGCATGGACCTCTGCATGGGGTGTACCGGCCCTAAGATGATATCCCTCACCTATAATCACACCTTTGTGCACTACCACCGCCCCTACCATCGGGTTCGGGGAGGTGAACCCTTCCGCCCTGGCTGCAAGCTCAAGACAGCGGCGCATATAGATCAGATCATCAGGTTGAGCCATGAACGCAATTTCCTATCTTTGAATCATGGCCGAAAAGTTACAAACAATAAGCGAAATTCGCTCTCATATCTCTTCCCTGCTTAAAAAGGCCTGGCCACATGAGGAGGCAGAG
>JBFYPM010000193.1:0-6837 GCA_041303295.1 Bacteroidales bacterium | reverse complement strand
TGCCGACTGCTGACTCTACTCACTTTAACCTTTATCCTTTATCCTTTATCCTTTATCCTTTATCCTTTATCCTTTATCCTTCACTACTGCCTACTGCCTACTGCCTGATCAGTCAGTGCTTCCCTCTTCCGCCGGCTCTTCCATATCCTTTTTATTACCGACCCTGAAGTTAAGTTCCTCCTTGCCCTTGGCATAGCCAACGCTGATAGTTGCTCCCTCGGCGACTGACGCCTTGATAATCACCTCGGCGAGGGGATCCTCAAGATATTTCTGTATGGCGCGCTTGAGCGGCCTGGCTCCGTACTGAACGTCGAATCCGCGGTCAGCCATGAAGTCGCGCGCCGGGGCGCTGAGCTTCATCTTGTATCCTAGCGCTTCAATACGTTCATAGAGACCTTTAAGCTCAATATCGATGATCTTGTCAATATCCTCCCTGCTCAGGTGGTTGAACATGACCACGTCATCAATCCTGTTAAGGAACTCCGGAGCGAAGGTCTTCTGCAATGCTTTCTGCAGGATGCTCTTTGTCTGATCGTCACGTGTGGTTCGCTTTGCGGAGGTTTCAAACCCTACACCGGTGCCAAACTCCGAGAGCTGCCTGGTCCCAATGTTTGACGTCATTATGACGATTGTGTTGCGGAAGTCGACCCTTCGTCCCAGGCTGTCTGTAAGCTGACCTTCGTCGAGCACCTGCAGCAGGATATGGAACACGTCTGGGTGAGCCTTCTCAATCTCATCGAGCAGCACCACCGAATAGGGCTTGCGGCGTACCTTTTCTGTGAGCTGTCCCCCCTCCTCATAACCGACATATCCCGGAGGCGCTCCCACAAGTCGCGAAACAGAGAACTTCTCCATGTACTCGCTCATGTCAACCCTTATCAGGTTATCGGTTGTATCGAACAGGAATTTGGCAAGCACCTTGGCGAGCTGTGTCTTTCCTACTCCGGTAGGACCGAGGAAGATAAAGGTGCCGATAGGTTTGTTCGGATCCTTCAGACCAGCCCTGTTTCGCTGTATCGATTTGACTATCTTGGATATGGCCTGATCCTGGCCTACTATGCTTCCTTTCAGTTCCTCTCCCATCTGCAGCAACCTGGTTCCCTCAGTCTGTGCGATCCTCTGCACCGGAACGCCGGTCATCATTGCCACTACCTCCGCAACCTTTTCGGCATCGACGGTCTCGCGGTTCATAGCCAGCTCTTTCTCCCAGCGCTTCTTCTCCGCCTCAATGAGGTCGAGGATATCACGCTCCTTGTCGCGAAAACTGGCGGCACGCTCATAGTTCTGGTTCTTTACGGCACTGCTCTTCTCTTTCTTTGTCTCCTCAAGCTGTTTCTCCAGCGTGAGTATCTTTTCGGGAACGACAATATTTGAGATATGGACTCTTGATCCTGACTCATCAAGCGCATCGATAGCCTTGTCCGGCAGGTTCCTGTCGCTGATATACCTGTTGGTCAGCCTGACGCATGCTTCGATTGCATCAGGGGTATAGGTGACGTTGTGATGTTCCTCGTAACGGTCCTTGATATTATTAAGAATATCCAGAGTCTCCTCTATTGAAGTCGGATCAACCAGCACCTTCTGGAACCTGCGTTCCAGTGCGCCGTCCTTCTCAATATGCTGACGGTATTCGTCGAGTGTGGTAGCTCCGATGCACTGTATCTCGCCGCGTGCGAGTGCAGGTTTGAGCATGTTGGCAGCATCGAGTGAGCCGCTGGCACCGCCAGCGCCCACAATAGTGTGAATCTCGTCAATGAAAAGAATTATGTTGTCATTCTTGGCCAGCTCATTCAGGATGGCTTTCATCCTTTCCTCGAACTGCCCGCGATACTTGGTGCCGGCGACGATGGAGGCCAGATCAAGTGCTACCACCCTTTTATTAAAGAGTACCCTCGATACATTCCTTTTGGTGATCCTCAGAGCCAGCCCTTCGGCAATTGCGGATTTCCCCACGCCCGGCTCACCTATGAGCACGGGATTGTTCTTTTTGCGCCTTGAGAGTATCTGGGCCAGGCGTTCAATCTCACGCTCTCGGCCTACGACAGGGTCAAGCCGACCCTCCTCGGCAGCCTTGGTCAGATCGATGCCGAAATTGTCAAGCACAGGTGTCTCCGATGAGCTGCGCTGTGCCTGCTGGCCGCCCTGAGGCTGCTTGCCCTGGCCCGGACCGGAGAACATGCCCTCATCGTCCTCATCACGCGGGTAGTCTGCCTGCGAGGTGGGGTTGCCAGCCTCGACAGCCTTTTTGACAAGCGAATAGTCTATGTCCAGTTCAGTCAGGAACCTTGTCACGAGGTTGCTCTCATCACGCAGTATGGCCATGAGCAGGTGCTCTGTGTCTATCACTTTCGTTTTCATGGCCTTGGCTTCGATATGAACAAGCCTCAGAACACGTTCCGTGCTCTTAAGGAGGGGAAGTATATCATTGTCAGCCATAGCGATGGGCTTGTCTGCCTTGATACTTTTTTCTATCGATCCTTTGAGCATGAGCAGGTCGACTCCGTTATTCAGAAGTATATCCACAGCCACACCCTCGCCCTCGCGCAGGATGCCCAGGAAGAGATGCTCAGGACTGATGTGGCTGTTGCCAAGCCTGATGGCCTCTTCTTTGCTGTAACCAAGGATATCGTTAACTCTCTGTGAGAAATGTGCGTCCATCATAGTTTATTTGTGGGCTTCATGCAATTGTGTCAGAAAGACTGACAGAAATACATAAAGTGCCCGTTTTCAAAGTTAATTCTTATGTAATTATAACTAGGCAATAATTGTGCCCAATTTTTAACACCCGATGTTAACAAATAGAATGCTAAAAAGGTGAAAAAATGGGAGCTTTTCATTATTTTCGGGCATCAATTTACGTAAAGATATTCATTAACTTAACATATTAAATATCAGTCTGATATGTCAGATCAATCAAAAATCATTAAAGTAAATATCGAGGAGGAGATGAAGTCGGCTTACATCGATTATTCGATGTCAGTCATCGTGTCAAGGGCATTACCCGACGTCAGGGATGGGCTTAAGCCTGTTCACAGGAGGGTTCTCTTCGGTATGTCTGAGCTTGGAGTGCTCGCAAACAGGTCATACAAGAAATCTGCAAGGATAGTAGGGGAGGTGCTTGGTAAATATCATCCTCACGGTGATTCATCAGTGTATGATGCCATGGTACGAATGGCCCAGGAATGGTCATTGCGTTATCCGCTTGTTGACGGCCAGGGTAACTTCGGGTCAATCGACGGCGACAGTCCTGCTGCAATGCGATACACAGAGGCAAGGCTCAAGAGAATTGCAGAAGAGACACTTTCGGATATTGACAAGGAGACAGTTGATTTCCAGCCCAATTTTGACGATACACTTAAGGAGCCAACTGTGCTTCCCACAAGGATCCCGAACCTGCTTGTTAACGGAGCCTCGGGTATAGCCGTGGGTATGGCTACCAACATGCCGCCGCATAACCTGACGGAGTCGGTCAATGCGATAATCGCATTTATAGACAACCCCGAGATTACCGTTGATGAACTGATGCAACATATCAAGGGTCCTGACTTCCCCACCGGAGGCATCATCTACGGCGAGCAGGGGATAAGGGAAGCCTTTGAGACGGGCAGGGGGCGTATTGTGGTGAGAGCCAGGACAGAGGTGGAGATCACCCATTCCGGAAGGGAATGCATAGTTGTCTCCGAGATACCGTATATGGTAAATAAGGCGGAGATGATCAAAAAGATCGCCGACCTGATCAACGAGAAGAAGCTTGAAGGCATCTCCTATATTAATGACGAGTCTGACAGGAACGGGATGAGGGTGGTCATTATCCTGAAGAAAGAGATGCCTGCCAACATCATCCTGAACCATCTTTACAAACACTCCCAACTCCAGACTGCATTCAATGTCAATAACATAGCCCTTGTCAAGGGACGCCCCAGGACTCTGGCACTGAAGGAGATCATTGACAACTTCGTGAAACACAGGCATGATATAATTATCCGCAGGGCGAAGTTCGATCTTGACCAGGCTGAAAAGAGGGCTCATATCCTTGAGGGACTGATCATTGCAAGTGACAATATCGACGAGGTGATAGCCATTATCAGGTC
The DNA here is from genome assembly GCA_041303295.1 of Bacteroidales bacterium. Lineage (GTDB taxonomy): Bacteria > Bacteroidota > Bacteroidia > Bacteroidales > VadinHA17 > SR-FBR-E99. Next base: position 2,746 of record JBFYPM010000193.1, on the reverse strand, counting down.
GTCACCCAATGCCGACGTCGCCAGGGAGCGCCTCATGGTGCGTTTCGGCCTGTCTGACCTGCAATCGCGCGCCATCGTCGAGATGCGCCTGAGGCAGCTGACAGGACTGGAGCAAGACAAGCTGAGGGCTGAGTACGAGGAGATACTGAAACTGATAGCGCACCTGAATAATATCCTTTCCGATGAGGTTCTGCAGATGCAGATAATCAAGGACGAACTCCTTGAGGTGAGGGAAAAGTTTGGTGACAAGCGCCGGACCGAGATAATCCCCGCAGCAGGCGAGTTCAATCCTGAGGACTTCTACGCCGACGATGAGATGGTGATTACAATCTCTCATATGGGCTATATCAAACGTACACCGCTGACTGAATTCCGCCGCCAGAACAGGGGAGGCACAGGATTCAAGGGCAGTAACACCCGTGAGGAGGATTTCATTGAGCATCTTTATGTTGCCACCATGCATAACACCATGCTCTTCTTCACACGTAACGGAAAGTGTTACTGGCAGAAGGTCTATGACCTGCCGGAAGGGACAAGGACAAGCAAGGGCAGGGCAATTCAGAACCTCATTAATATAGAGTCAAATGACAGTGTCATGGCATTCATTAATGTCAAGACACTTGACGATGAGGAGTATATTAACAACAACTATATCGTGCTCTGTACCCGGAAGGGGATTATCAAGAAGACGTCCCTCGAAGCCTATTCACGCCCCAGGGCCAATGGCGTCAATGCCATCACGGTGAGAGAGGGTGATGAGCTGCTTGAAGCCAGGATGACAAATGGTCAGCATGAAATCATGCTGGCAGTAAGGTCAGGCAGAGCAGTCAGATTCAAGGAGTCAACCGTCAGGCCCATGGGTAGAACCGCCTCAGGAGTCAGGGGTATAACACTCACAGGCAACGACGACATGGTTATAGGGATGATAACCGTACTTCATGAATCGGAGGATGTCCTTGTTGTTTCCGAAAACGGTTACGGCAAGAGATCAGCTATAGCCGATTACCGTATTACCAACCGCGGCGGAAAAGGTGTGAAGACAATCAACGTGACCGAAAAGACCGGAAAACTCATTGCTCTGAAGGACGTCACTGACCAGAATGACCTCATGATAATTACCCAGGCAGGCAATATCCTGAGGATACCGGTGAGCAGTCTCAGGGTTATGGGAAGAGCCACCCAGGGCGTCAGACTTATAAATATTAAAGAAAATGACTCAATCGCTTCAGTAGCCTATGTAGATGTCAGTGAAGAAGATACCGTTGGTGAAGCAGAAAATGCGGAGCCATCTGAAGAAGCGACTGAGTAATTTGGCAAATTATTTGAAGAATAGATACTAAAGTTTTATTTTTGGAGAAAGTTAAAAAGCAAATTATCTAGACATGAAGAAGATCACACTCTTACTTATGGCAGTAATAATCTCGGCAGCTGCTACAGCACAGAAGGGAAAAATTACCGCTGCAGAAACATTCATCAGGGAAGGTGCATTTGATAAAGCCAAAGAGGCTATCGAAGAAGCCATCATAAACCCGAAATCTATGGGACTGGCAAAGACCTACTACGTAAAGGGCAAGTTATGCCAGGCTGCGTATGATTCGGGCGACAAGAAATTCATGGAGCTTTACCCTGATATTCTGATGGAAGCATTTAATAATTATGAGAAAGCCATTCAGATTGATCCCAAATTAAAGAACACAATCATCAGGGACAATGCTTACGCATTGCTAGGCAACTCACTTCTGAATGATGCCATCACCAAATTTAACGAGAGAGATTTCAAAGCAGCCATGAAGTCGTTCGAAAGGAACGTAATGGTTTCCGCAAGCGATATGTACGTCGGGATGCCTGACACTCTTGTGATCTTCAACGCCGGCCTTGCAGCCTATAATGCAGAGCTTTACGAGGAAGCGATTGCTCATTTCCGTACCTGTACGCTGTCAGGCACCGAGGATACCAAACCCTATATCTTTATCAGCGACAGCTATCTGAAGATGAAGGACACCGTTAGCGCCGAGGCAGCCCTAATGGAAGGCTATAAGGCTTATCCTGATACTCTTGACATCATCCTCCAGGCAACTCAGTTCTACCTTGACGCCAATAACTCCACCAAGGCATTCGAATTCGTGCACAAGGCCATGGAGATGGATCCCCAGAACCACATCCTGTATCTTGTTGAGGGCAGCCTCTACATGAAGCTTGAAGAGTACGGAAAGGCAATTGAGAGCCTTAAAGGATCACTCAGCAAGAAATCAGATCAGTTCGAGAGCAACTATAACATTGGTCTCTGCTACGTGTCAATAGCCAACGATATGCTCAATGAAGCCAACCTGATAGCTGATAACAGGGAGTATGAGCTGGCCAAGAACAAAGCTTTTGAGGAGATGAAAAAGGCAATTCCGTTCTTCCTTGATGCAGAGAAGGTAAATCCTACATCGGTTGCAACACTTGAATTCCTGCGTGAGATCTATCTCAAGCTGAAAATGATGCCCGAATTCGAGGCATATAAGGCAAAAGTTGAAAATTTGTAACAGTTTACTGTATATCAAAAGAGGGCACCCGGTAAGGTGCCTTCTTTTTTTTGCCCAGATGCAATACTCAAAGACAATTCTGTCACGGAATTTATTTATGTTCTGAATCCTGAAGCTGGTATTATTATTCCAGGCTGTTTTTTTCTGACCACACCGGCTGGTAGGGGGGATATCGGCTGTCAGACCTTGAGATCTGTCACTCTTTTAAAAATGTGTTC
>JBFYPM010000192.1:0-9141 GCA_041303295.1 Bacteroidales bacterium | reverse complement strand
CATGATAATGAGTAGCAGAATATATACTGTCCTTCTCGCCGATGATGATCCCGATTACCTGTTCCAGGTGGCTTATTACCTCCGTAAGGCAGGATACGAAGTTGTTGCGGTTGAGAGCCAGGCGGAGGCTGAACAGGTCATCTCGAAGATGAAACCTGACATTGCCGTCTTCGACCTGATGATGGAGAGTGATGACAGCGGGTTTATCCTCTGTTACAAGCTGAAGCGAAAATACCCGGAGGTGCCGGTCGTGCTTGCCACAGCAGTGTCAAGGGAGACGGGGCTCACCTTTGGCCTCAACAGCGGTCAGGACCGCGAATGGATCAGGGCCGACCTCTATCTTGAAAAGGGAGTCAGGCCGGAACAGCTTGACCTGGAAATAAAAAAACTACTGAAGATATAGGATGGCACAGCTCAAAATACTTGTAGTTGATGATGAGCCTGGCATCAGGTCAGGCGTAGCCAGGATCCTCGGTAATTTCCATGTGACCTATCCGTTTATGGATGAGGATTATACATACAATATCCTGGAAGCCGCAACCGGAGAGGAGGGCATTGAGATCATTGACCGTGAGATGCCTGATATCCTGCTGCTCGACAACAAGCTGCCCGGCATACAGGGTGTAGAGGTACTAGAGTATGTAAGGAAGAAGAACTATGACATCGTGGTGGCGATGATCACTTCATATGCCTCCATTGATGTAGCCGTGAAGGCACACAACGACGGAGCCATCGATTTCATTCCCAAACCTTTTACTCCTCAGGAGCTCAAGGCCTCAGTAGAGCAGATTACCAAACAGCAGTACCTCAGGAGGATCACACACAAACTGAAGGTTGAGGGGAAAAAAGTCAGGTTCCAGTTTCTCTCGGTACTCTCTCATGAACTGAAGGCACCGCTGAATGCCATAGAAGGATACCTGAAGATGATGCAGGAGAGACAGATGGGCGATTCGCTTGATGAATACGCATCCGCTATTGAGAGATCCCTTCAGCGCATTGACAGCATGCGACACCTGATCATGGACCTCCTCGACTTTACCAAGGTGAGCTTCGAGCGTCAGATGGAGAAGATGCAGAATGTAAGCCTGAAGGAGCTGGTATCCATGGCCGTTGTTACCGTCAGTCCATATGCAATTCACAAGGATATACATTTTATTACTGATATCAGGGGCTGTGAGACGATTTGGGCTGACCCAAATGATTTTGAGATTATCATGAATAATCTCGTCTCAAATGCTGTCAAGTACAATAACATTGGAGGAACAGTGACAATAACTGTTGACTGTAACGACAATGAGTTTATGTTCTCAGTAGCCGATACCGGCATTGGCATGAATGCAGACGAAAAAATCATGCTCTTTGAGGAGTTTTCACGGATTAAGAACGACAAAACCCGTAATATAAGCGGCAGCGGTCTGGGTCTCTCTATCGTCAGGAAGGTTGTGGAGCTTTATCACGGGGTCATTAAAGTGGATAGTATACCCGATAAAGGTTCGGTGTTTACGGTCATAATACCAAAATTACAGGTTACAAACATAAAGGCTGAATTATGAAAACACTACCGGGAAAGACGGTTGAGCGCCTCAGTCAGTACAGGAGAGCACTGTCTGCATCACTTGCAGCAAACAGAAACTATGTTTTCTCACATGAGCTTGCCGCAATGCTACACATTACTGCCGTACAGGTCAGGCGTGATCTGATGCTGATAGGATATGGGAGCGTAATGCGGAAGGGATATGACGTCAGGGAACTGATACGGACAATTGGCTCAATAATTGACGCCCGGAGCGGTCTCAATGTCGCCATAATCGGTATGGGTAACCTCGGGCGGGCAATCACCGGATATTTCATGGGTAAACGCACCAATATGAATGTCGTTGCAGCTTTTGATGTTGATCCTCAGAAAGTCGACATGGTAGTAGCTGGCGTTAAATGCTACCACCTTGATCAGATGAAAAGGCTCAAAAGCGAGCTGGACATAACCATAGCTGTCCTGGCCGTTCCCCCGGATCAGGCAGTCACAGTTACTGCTATGCTTGTCAGCAACGGTATCAAGGGCGTAATGAACTTCACTACAGTGCCGCTTAATGTCCCCGACAATGTCTATCTCGAAGAGTTTGACATGATAACCTCAATAGAGAAGGTGGCCTACTTCGTTAAGGAGAACAGGCAGCCGGCAGTACAATGAGGATTTTCAGAAGCTTTAATGATGCGGCGGTCATAAGCTCACCTGTTGTTACTACGGGCTCCTTTGACGGCGTGCATATCGGGCACAAGACCATTATAAAGCGTCTTAAGAAACTGGCCGCAGAGCATGGTGGTGAAAGCGTGCTTATAACCTTTGATCCTCACCCCAGGATGGTACTATACCCGGAGAGCGCCGGGAAGGGCCTCAAACTGATCTGCTCTAGGGAGGAAAAAATTGAGATGCTCAACAAGGCCGGCCTCGATAACGTCATTATCATTGAATTCACACGTGATTTCTCACGCATCACAAGCGAGGAGTTCGTCAGGGATATCCTGTGCGGTATCCTGAAAGCCAGGGTGATAGTTGTTGGCCATAACCACCACTTCGGATTTAACCAGGAGGGCGATTACCGCAACCTGTGGGAGTGGAGAGCCAGGTACGGTTTTGAAGCTGAGGAGATACCTATGCAGGAGGTACAGAATGAGACAGTCAGTTCCACCCGTATAAGGCAGGCATTATCTGAAGGCTACATCCAGAGGGCAAATGCCTATCTTGATCATTTATACCTCATCATCGGCATAGCTGTTGCAGAAGACCCCCACTTTACCCCGGAGGTGCCTCTTATCAGGATACCCGTGACTGACCCGGTGAAACTGGTGCCACCTCCCGGTCTCTATGCCGTCTCATGCGCTGCAGAGACATATTTTTCCAGGGGAATGGTCTATATTAAGGAGAATGGCGGATCGCTGCCTGATATTTACCTGCATCTGGAGAATTATGAGGATGACATCCCGGGAAAACGTATGACCCTTTTCTTCCACAAACGACTCGGGATATCCAGCTCTGACATGACGGCAGAAAAGCTCCTTGCCGAGGGTGTCAGAGAGATGCAGGAGCTTATTTTCTGAGACATCCGGATATAACCTGGGCTGAAAAAAACTATCTTTGCCTGTTATTCTGAGGGGGAGGAATTTAATAATCAAGAAAATGAAATTTAATCCGGAAAAACTGAACATACCTGACCGCCGCATGGAGCCTTTTATTGATCCTGCTGAGATCTGGTCAATTCTAAATAACGCAAAGGCTGACAAGGTCAGGGTCAGGGAGCTGATCGCAAAATCACTTTCCAAGGAGCGGCTTACCCTGGCTGAGACTGCATCACTAATTAATGCTGAAGGCGACCTCATAGAAGAGATCAAGGCAGGTGCACGTGAACTGAAGAAAAAAGTTTATGGTAACCGGATCGTGCTGTTTGCTCCTTTGTATATCGGTAATAAATGCAGCAACAACTGCCAGTACTGCGGGTTCAGGGTCACAAACAAGGAGGCAAAGCGAAAGACCCTGACTGACAGTGAAATCACTGATGAGGTTGAAGCACTGGAGGATAACGGCCAGAAGAGACTCATACTTGTGTATGGAGAGCATCCGGAGTATAACCCGGAGTTCATAGCCCATACTGTCAGGCTTGTATATGGAATTAAAAAGGACAGGGGTGAAATAAGAAGGGTTAATATCAATGCCGCACCTCTTGATATCGACGGATTCCGAACCGTTGGTGCGTCAGGGATAGGCACCTACCAGATATTCCAGGAGACTTATGATCCGGAGGCATACAAGTTGTATCATCTGGGAGGCAGGAAGAGCGATTACAACTGGAGGCTAACGGCTCTTGACAGGGCCCAGGAAGCCGGTATTGACGATGTGGGAATAGGAGCCCTGTTTGGCCTGTATGACTGGAGGTTCGAGGTCATGGGGCTTGTGAGGCATACCAACCACCTTGAAGCTTGTTACAATGTGGGCCCGCATACAATCTCGTTCCCGAGGATCAAGGATGCCTCAATGCTTAACCTTAACGGCAAGTATTATGTCAGCGATGACAACTTCAAGAAACTGATAGCAATTCTACGCCTGGCGGTGCCTTATACCGGGCTGATCCTCACAGCACGTGAGACACCTGACGTCCGTCATGAAGCAATGGCATTCGGGGTGTCACAGATTGACGGGGGAACAAAGCTTGAGCTCGGAGGCTATTCAGCCTCCAGAAATGAGACACAGAACCTTAACCGCGAACAATTCAAGATCAATGATGAGAGATCGCTGGCAGAGGTGATAGATGAGCTTATAGATAATGATTATATACCTTCATTCTGCACTGCGTGCTACAGGCTCGGACGTACAGGTGAGCATTTCATGGAGTTCTCCGTTCCCGGGTTTATCAAGCGTTATTGCACCCCCAACGCCATCCTTACTCTATCAGAGTACATCGTTGACTATGCATCTCCGGCCCTGGCTGAGAAGGGATGGAAAGCCATTGAGAAGAACATGGCAGACCTAGATGAGGGAATGAAGGAGAGTATCAGAAAGAAGATTGACCGCATCAGGAATGGTGAGAGGGACCTTTACTACTAAAATTATCAATCATGGTCAGGGTTATCGGAATTAAAATTACAGACAGGATCAAGGAGGCAGGGCTGGTTCAGAAAGCCCTCTCCGATCATGGCAGTGTCATCAGCACACGAATGGGCTTCCACGAACTAAGTGAGGAGCTGTGCAGCCGCGAAGGGTTTATGATAATTCATCTGGCAGGGCAGCCTGACGACTGTAAGGAGCTGTATGCCAGGCTGAAAATAATAGAGGGCATCTTTGTTAAAGAGATGGCCTTTTCGCATGGCCCCTCTGATGCCTCTGTGGAGTGCGAAGGCACCACCCTGCTCGGCGCCCTGGTGCCCAGGCGTGATGACCTGGGAATACAGGTTCAGAAACTGCTGACCACTTATGGGTGCGTCATCAGGACCAGGCTCGGCGTAAATGAGGTCTATTTCGGCGAACCTGCCGGGCTGATCATACTGGAGCTGGCTGGTGACAGATCCCAGTATGTCTCGCTTGAGAAGGCCCTCCGTGAGATTGAGGAGATAGCTATTGGGCGTATCTGCTTTCCTGCCTGAGAACCTGCCCCAGGAAGACGGCGTTGACGAAGAGTTTCGAGGTGCCATACCAGATTGCCCGGAAGTTGGTGTCGTCATATATCGAGATTACCCTTCCCGGACCCTGGTGAACGGTCACAACAGCGCTGTTTGCTATCCTTTCGATATTCTCCTTTGAACAGTACCCGCTCAGCAGCGGATCAGCCGTGTATTTCACGGGTGTGTTGTAGCTGCTGCCTGACACCTTCACTGCGCCGGCATCAGTCTTGAATACCGGAAGGAACGGACGTGTGTAGCCATAGCAGAGAGGGTGTGTGACATCAACCGTGGCACGGAAGATCGTTCCCGGCACTGACTGTATGGCCCTGTTAACGGATCTTTCTGCATAAAACCGTTCCCGGTCCGGGTTCGCTGCAGGGCTCTCAATAAAGCTGATCTCAGCGAAGCCATTGGCAGCCAGCCAGCGGTTGCCTCCCCGGTAGCCTATAATGGTGCCGCCTGACCTGTTCCACTCGCGGAGACGGTCTGTGGCGGTGGAGGAGACTGAAGGATTGCCGGCGAAGATTATTACATTATATTTATTCAGAGCTGCCGACGCCAGTCTTGACGGGGTGATCAACGTAACGGGCATGCCGTAACGCACATCGAGAAGATGCCATATTTCACCAGCGTCGTCTGCAGGCGTGCCATCCTCAATAATAAGCATCACCGTAGGCCTGGAGAGAACAGTGAATTCACCGCTGCCCAGATCAATGCCTGATGGTGTGAGACCCGAGGAGACTCCGTGGATTGTTATCCCGCATTCCCTGGCTGCCAGTTCAAGTATCTCCCTGATCTCTTCCGCCGGACGGGTATTCTCGCCATGCTGTACCATGACGGTGCCATGTCCGAAGGTTCTTTTTTTACCGTCAGACATCGTAACGGTAAAGGGTGCCGTTGCCACCCGTGTGGTGAGACCTGCACTCTGAATCATATAAAGGGCTTTTGGGGCATAAGTGTCACTCCATTCGAAGAGCCATGCGTAATCCTTGCCTGCTCCGGTAAGTGAACCTTCGGGGAAGGGTGGCGTGTTAACCCTCTCGCCTGCCATCCCGGCCGCCTCTGCAGCAGTCAGCGGGGTGTAGCTGATGTTAAAGGCCAGGGGCATGACCCAGGTGGAGATGTCGTAGAAGACGGTGTCTGAAAAAGTCTTTACGGTTTCGAAGAGGCTCCTGACAAACCGGTACTCCTTTTGCCTGGCTGGCACAAAATAGCTGTCACCGGGTGCGTATGTGATGTTGTTCTTTGTAAGTAGCCGGTCGCATCTGTAGACCTCTATCTTGTGCCTGAAAAGGTTCTCAACGAACCGGGCGCATGCTCCCCTGTCATTGCCCGCGCTGAAGAGGTATCCCTTCACTGCTGCGGCTTCAGCTTCCCGGAGGGCTGAGAGATAGAACTCCCGCTGCATATCCAGCAGCTTCACCCTCATGTTCATGCCTGCCTCAATGGAGGATAGTGAAACGTTGAACTGGTTCCTTATGGCGAAGGGGAAGGAGAGGACTCCGCCCGGCACCTCGCGCAGGTGGCCTTTGGTGCCTGCCTGTTCGAAAAGGATACCTACAGATCCGTGTGCATCGGGGTAGGAGGAACCTTTTCCAAGATAATAATCGTCGAAGCTTTCTTCTGTATAGTAAAGGCTACCGATGGAGTCGAGATATCTTGCGTGGTAACCGCCTATCTCAGCTGTCAGCGCCTGGTTGTCTGGAGGGACCACCGGGTTGTTGCGCGACTGTACGCCGGGCTGGAAGAAGAAAGTGGCGTTGGCGCCCATCTCGTGATGGTCGGTGTTGATGTTCGGCATCCAGCGGTGAAACGCTTCCACCCGCCCCACGCTCTCCGGATGCTGAAGCATCAGATAGTCGCGGTTCAGATCAAACCAGTAGTGGTTGGTGCGTCCTCCGGGCCATGCTTCATTGAACTCGCGGCTTGAAGGATCGGTGCTGAGAGTCATCCCGCGGTGCATGTTGACCCATGTTGAGTGACGCTGTAATCCGTCAGGATTGAGTGAGGGGTCAATAAGGATTATGCATTTGTCAAGTATTTCGTCTATCTTCTTGCCGCGACCGGCGATGAGATAGTAAGCTGTCAGCAATGATGCGTTCTGGGCACTTGATTCATTACCGTGGACGCCGTAGCCGAGCTTTATTATAAGCGGCGTATCCTCCGTTCTGATGCCTTTTGAAACAGAGGGGTCAGAAAGCTTCAGGTGCTCCAGCCTTATCTCCTCAAGCCGTGCCATGTTCTTTTCTGAGGTGATGATCAGATTCCCCAGAGGCCTGCCTTCCCAGCTTCGGCCATATTCCTCCCATACGGCTTTCCCTGAAGCCGCATCAAGCAACATCATGTACCCGACAAGCTTGTCGTGCGTTACATGCCATTCACCTACCTCATGGCCTAATGAGCCTGGTGCCGGGATATTGCTGTCAAAGGTTACACCGGCAGGCATGTAATATTCGAGTGTCGGGCGGGTCTGGCTGAAACTTATCAGTGATGTCATCAGGATCACTGATGAGAGGAGAAGTTTTTTCATTATATCAGGTTTGAGAATGTGCAGCAATTTCGGAAAAAATGAGATCAGTTGTTATGATGCAGGTTTGTTCTGCAACATATTCACCGTCCGGAGAGCCTTCTGTTGTAGTGAGGTGTGTCTCCCCATACTCCGAGGCCGAGGGTTGTGCCCGGTATCAGATCAAAATTAAGACCGCTGATGTTCGACTTGTTTATTTCATTGAATCCGGGTTTGCCTTCATATATTCTGTAACCGGGCCTGTAACTTGCCGGGGTGAGGTTGGGCATCACAACATTTGCACCACTTGATATTGCCTTCTCCCTTCCGGCAGGGTCAATAGTCTGCATGGCAGTGGAGGCGACGATGTTGATATCCTTCATGATAATCCTCATTATTGCAATCATCCGGAGAGTAAGGTTGAACCGCTCATTAAGAAACAGGTTTTCAGTGCCTCTGGCACCCAGAGGAGTGTCTGAGTGTTCTATGAATGGTCCCATTCCACACATGTCAATATTGAAATCACGCATGAAAATAATATCATCAGCCAGATGGCTCATTGTCTGGAAGGGAAGACCCACCATTACCCCGGTGCCAGTCTGGTATCCTGTCTCCTGGATTATCTTCAGACACTCGATTCTCTTATTGTACCTGTGCATATCATCATCAGGATGCACCCTCCTGTACAGAGCCTCGCTGGCAGCTTCTATCCGCAGCAGATACCTGTGGGCTCCCGCATCAAACCATCGCTGGTAGGTCTCCCTGCTCTGTTCTCCCAATGAGAGGGTTATGCCCAGTTGTCCGCTGGTAAGCTTTCTGATGGTGCGGATGAGTTCCTCCATGTTGTCAACATATGATATGGATGGATTCTCTCCTGATTGGATGGCTATTGAGCCGAAATTGAGCCTGTATGCGGTCATGGCGGCTTCAATTACCTCCTCGTTGGTCAGTGTATATCTGTCGACTTTGTGATTTTCTCGCCTTATGCCGCAATAGAGACAGTTCTTACCGCATATGTTAGAGTATTCAATGAGTCCCCGGAGGTAGATACTGTTTCCGATATACTTGTCCCTGATTGCAACAGCCTTGCGGTAAAGAAGCGGTGCCTCCTCTTCACTGCACTGGAGCATGGCAAGAATATCAGACCGGTTATGGTCCTTTTTGTCTAGTATTGCCGCTATTCCTGTGGCCATGTTTCTGTTAAGCTTGTAACAATAACACCCACTCCCCGGGATGGTTCACACCACTGCTGATTTGTTTTCAGAAGCCTCTTCCGAACATCTGCCAGAGAGTTCTCTTCATCTCCTGCCAGCGTGTCATTGAAGCGAAGGCAAATGAGTTTGTATATTCGGTTACTGCCTTCCTGGCTTCGTCATGTCTCCCTTCTTTTACAAAGGTTTTCACTCTCTCTTCCAGTGCCGGCATCTCGCTCAGAGCCTTCATTTCCAGTTCTGCTACGGCAGGTTCGATGAGCCTGCGGCCCC
>JBFYPM010000191.1:0-7341 GCA_041303295.1 Bacteroidales bacterium | reverse complement strand
TGCCGTTGTAGACCAGGATTTCGTTGAGGCCCTTGGAATCAGAATCGTGAAGGGACGGGAATTTCAGACTGACATGCCATCTGACACCCTCTCCGCCGTAATAGTGAATGAGACATTTGTGAACAGAATGGGATGGAGCGAGCCGATAGGAAAAAGAATTGAGGCGGGAGATGAAAACACTCTGAGAGCCAGGGTAGTGGGGGTGATGCAGGATTATCATCAGACCGGTATGTATAATGAGATCGAATCACTGCTGCTGGCATACCGGACTGTCAATAACATTGTATATGTCAAGATCAGTGATGAGAATACCGCCCAGGCCCTCAGCCATATTGAATCAAGCTGGAAGGAGGTCTTTCCGGATCATCCTTACAGTTACACCTTCCTCTCGGAACGGTTCAACAGGCAGTTTGAGTCAGATGAGAAACGCGGACTTATCTTTACACTCTTCACGATCCTGGCAATCCTAATTGCATGCCTCGGTCTCTTCGGACTGGCTTCCTACACGGTGGAACAGCGAACAAGGGAAATTGGTATCAGAAAGGTCTTTGGTGCAAGTGAGAGCACTATATTGAAACTGGTTACCAGGGAGTTCATAATTCTCTCTCTAATCTCCATCACGCTTGCATTTCCAATTGCGTACTATTTCATGAGTAACTGGCTTGAGAACTACGTATATAAAAGCAGTCTGGGAGCCATTGTATTCATCATTGCAGGATTGCTGACCCTTGTGATAACCTTTATAACAATCAGTTACAAGGCTTACCAGGCAGCAGTGACCAACCCGGCCGATTCAATCAAGACCGAATAGAAGTGAACAGTACTTATTGCATAACCTGATCCTTCGGGTCAGGTTATCCTGATTCTCTATCAGGAGGAATAATCTTTTGCCTGCCGCCCATACCTGATAAAATCATCCTAAATTTGCAGCCACATATACGCAGAACAAGGTATGGGAAATTTTTACAACCAGGGGGTAGCTGATGTCCGTGATCATCTAAAAACCAGTGATACAGAGGGATTGTCCTCCGCAGAGGCGAAGCGGAGGCTTGAAGAGTATGGTTACAATTTATTGGAGGAGAAGGGTAAAAAGAGCATAATTACGATGTTCTTTGCCCAGTTCAAAAGCCTCATGATCATTATTCTTCTGGTTGCCGCAGCAATATCAGGTGTGGTTGGAGTCATGGAGGGTGAAGGATTGCTTGACACTTTTGTGATCCTCGGCATTCTTATCCTCAATGCACTCATTGGTGCTATCCAGGAGAAGAGGGCGGAGACCTCTCTTGAAGCGTTGAAGAGCATGGCTGCACCTGCATCTAAGGTGCTCCGTGATGGCTCAATCACGGAGTTGGCTACCCGTGATCTTGTCCCCGGCGATATTGTAATTCTTGAGACAGGTTCGGTGATACCTGCAGACCTGCGACTGACAGAGTCAATCAACCTGAAGATTCAGGAATCTTCCCTGACAGGGGAGTCCTTTCCTGTTGACAAGCAGACCGAACCAATTCCCGGCGAGGATGTCTCGCTTGGAGACCGGACGAACATGGCATATTCAAGCGGCATGGTCACCTATGGCCGCGGCCGCGGAATAGTGGTAAATTCAGGGATGAAGACTGAGGTCGGCAAGATTGCCAATATGCTTCAGCATGCGGATGATATGGAAACTCCGATGAGCAGGCGCCTTAACCAGTTGGGGAAAGTCCTTGGGCTTGTTGCCCTCGGCATCTGCGGGCTTATCTTCCTTGTCGGAGTGTTATATGGCAACTCGGTGCTGAGCATGTTCATGACTGCGGTAACACTGGCTGTTGCTGCCATCCCTGAAGGACTTCCTGCTGTATCAACCATTGTCCTTGCAATAGGTGTTCAGCGCATGGTTAAGAAGAATGCGATCATCCGCACGCTGCCATCTGTTGAGACTCTCGGAAGCGCAACCGTCATCTGCTCCGACAAGACAGGTACCCTTACGCAGAACAAGATGACAGTTGTGGAGGCATTCGTCAACCATCAGCATGATCAGATTAACAGGAGCGCTCCGGGCACAAAACTAAATGCAGAGGAGGAGAGACTTCTTGCCATTTCAGTACTGTGTGCTGATGCCTACATGAAGAAGAAAGAGGATGGAAATATCATATTTACGGGAGATCCTACCGAGACTGCACTCCTTGATTTCGGGCTGCTTTACGGGGTCTCTAAGGATGAGATTGAGAAGAAGTTCCCGAGAGTGGCTGAGATACCTTTTGACTCGGAGAGAAAGCGCATGACAACAGTCAACAGAATGTCAGAGAACAGTACCCGCGTCAACGTCAAGGGAGGGCTTGACGAGGTTCTGGGCGTATGTGACAAGATTGTGATCAATGGTGAGGTCAGACCTCTTGTTCAGGCCGATACTGATGATATCCGAAGTGCCAACGAAGCAATGGCCAATTCAGCATTGCGGGTGCTGGCCATGGCTTACAAGGATTGTCCGGAAGCCCCCCAGCATGTAACTATAGGGGAGCTGGAGAATGGTCTGATATTCATCGGGCTTCTTGGGATGATCGATCCTGCCCGGCCTGAGGTGCTCGAGGCAGTAGCCAGGTGCAATACGGCCGGAATCAGGCCGGTAATGATTACCGGAGACCACAAGTCTACAGCGCTGGCAATAGCGCGTGAGATCGGCATCTACAAGGACGGCGATATTGCTATCACCGGCTCTGAACTTGAGAAACTTTCCGACGCGGAACTCAATGAGACTGTCACCAGGTTTTCTGTTTATGCCAGGGTAGCTCCCGAGCATAAGGTGCGCATAGTCAAGGCATGGCAGAGCCACAGCGAAGTGGTAGCCATGACCGGTGACGGCGTTAATGATGCCCCGGCTCTCAAACAGGCTGACATAGGGGCTGCCATGGGTATTGTAGGTACCGATGTGGCCAAGGGCGCTGCTGACATGATACTTACTGATGACAACTTTGCCACAATAGTCTCTGCCGTTGAGGAGGGAAGGCGGATCTATGACAACATACTGAAGGTAATACAATACCTTCTGTCGACCAATGTGGGTGAAATTTTCCTAATCCTGGTCACCTCAATATTCAATATGGGCATGCCACTGCTGCCGATACACATACTGTGGATCAACCTGGTCACAGACAGTCTGCCGGCACTGGCGCTCAGCGTCGATCCACCGGAGAAGGGAATCATGAACCGTAAACCCAGGAATTCAAAGAAGGGTTTCATGACGAAAGGGATGATATGGAGGGTGATGTATCAGGGACTGATGATCGGATGCATTCCACTGGTCTCCTATATTGTAGGGCTGCATGATGGGGGTGAGGTACTGGGCCGTACCATGGCTTTTGCCACCTTGATGTTCGCTCAGCTGGTGCATGTCCGAAACCTTCATTCAAATGAACTCTCCTCATTCAGGACCAATCCACTGAAGAACAAACCGCTTATCGGGGCTATCTTAGTGTCGGCAGCCATCGGCCTCATCGTACTCCTGGTGCCACCGATTCGCGACGCATTCAGCCTGGCAGTCATGGACCGCGAGCACTGGGTTATAGTTATCCTGATGTCGCTTGCTCCGATAGTCGTGGTTGAACTGTTCAAGCTGTTACGGATTAATGGCGTAAAGAGCGACGAGAAGTAACTTCGAAAAAAATGAGACTCATTTGATCTGGCTGTAGATAAAATGGTGTTCAAGACAGGAGAGAGGAAGATCTTAGGGTATCACCGGAACATACTTTTCACCGGCCTTACCAGTTTCCTTACCGACACATCGGTCAAGATGATCTACTCAGTCATGCCGATGTTCCTCATGTCGATTGGTGCATCAAAGGCAAGTCTCGGGCTTATTGAGGGCGTGGCTGAAAGCACTGCCTCTCTTGTCAAGGCGCTGTCAGGCTTCTGGAGTGACAAGGCAGGAAAGAACAAGCCCTTCATGCTGGTTGGCTATGCCCTCTCTGCCGTCATCCTGCCCCTGTATGCCTTTGTCGTCTCCCCGATGCACGTGCTGATACTTCGATTTGCTGAAAGGTTTGGAAAGGGAATCAGGACAGCTCCCCGCGACAGTCTTATTGCAGGGTCGGTCACCAACAACGAGACAGGCAGGAGTTTTGGTCTGCAGAAAGCCATGGACAACAGCGGAGCCATAGCCGGGCCCCTGCTGGCGTTTGGGCTTCTGAGTCTCTTTCCGGGCAACTACAGGCTTATCTTCATGCTGGCAGCTATCCCTGCGTTGCTGGGTATTGTCGTAATCATCTTCGGAATAAGGGAGGTGAGGAAAAGCAAGGCTGAACTCTTTCATAAGTTCCGTTTCAGGGACTTTTCAAAAAGGTTTTACCTCTTTCTGGGGATCATCTTCATCTTCACCCTCGGGAACTCCACCGACGCACTCCTGTTGGTCAAGGCGAACGAGGCCGGGATAAAGGTCGCATTAATCCCGCTTGTCTACCTTATTTCCAATACGGTTTCAGTGGTTGCTGCCATACCTGTGGGTTCGCTCTCTGACAGGGTAGGAAAAGAGAAGGTTCTGGTTGTCGGTTTCGTGATCTATGCAATTGTTTACTTCTGGTTCGGCATGACCTCGGATACAACAGCCATAATTCTGCTGTTCGCCTTTTACGGCCTCTATTCTGCTTCCACTGACGGCATCCAGAAGGCCTTTGTCACAGATATTATTGACAAAAACAAGAAGGGCACCGGTCTTGGTATTTATAATGCAATACTTGGAATAACCCTGCTGCCTGCAAGTATTATCGCCGGGGTATTGTATGACAGGACCGGGTCAGCTGCCCCCTTCTATTTTGGTGCAGCAATGGCCTTTATTGCCTCTTTGCTGATGATAGTATTCTGCATCAGCGGAAGGACCGGGAGGAATGTCTGATTATCGGACGATTTGTTGCAGCAGCGCTGTATTCAGCATAACGATATTTATCGAATCCTAATCATTCCTCAGCGCATGGGCCGGGTTGTGGCTGGCAGCCCTGAGAGTCTGGTAAATGACTGATATGAAGCCGACAGTAATAACCATAAATGTAGCCAGGAAATAAATCAGAGGACTGACAGATGCCTTTTCAGCGAAGCTTTCCATCCAGTATCTTGACCCGAAGTAAGCAACAGGCCATGCTATCAGCGAAGCAATCAGAATAAGTACAACCGTCTCTTTTATCAGAAGACGGAGGACAACCCGGGTGGTGGCACCGTAGGTCTTTCTGATGCCTATCTCCCTGGTTCTTTTGTTAGTCATAAAAGCAACCAGTCCTATCAGTCCCAGGCAGGCAATGAATATTGCTAAAAGGGAAAACAGGATAAAAATTTTCCCCGTCTTCATCTCGGCATTATAAAGGTTGTTCCACGAGTCAGTGAAGAATTCATACTGGAAAGGCCGGTCAGGAGCAAACTCCCTCCACTTATCTTCAATTGCCCGGATTGTGGCGGGGATATTGCTGCCTGATAGTCTGATCGATGCAAACTGGTCACCGCCACCCGGATACAAGACAGTAAAGCACACAGGATCAATTTCTTTATGCATTGAAGCGATGTGAAAATCCTTCATCACACCAATGATTTTATACCGCTGGAATGTGTCCGGTCCGGAAGGTTGCTGAATGTATTGTCCTACAACCGGTTCTGTCAGACCGAGCGATTTCACCGCAGCCTCATTAATAAGGATGGATGTAGAATCTGTTCCATATTCGCTGGAAAAAAAGCGACCGTCCACGAGCCGTACTCCCAAAGTCTGTGGAAAGTCAAAGCTTACCTGCGCCTGTTGCAGAAGATAGGTGTTCTTATCAGGGTCGTCATCGCGAAAAAATGCATTATTACTGTAGTCCATGCCTGGCATCTGTCTTGAAAATCCCGCCTTCTCCACTCCATCGATTCTGAGAATCTGTTCCCTGAATGTCTCACGCTGACGCCAGAAGGCATCAGCCCTTCTTACTACAATAAGGTTATCTTTATCAAACCCCAGATCCTTCTTTGTCATGAAGTCCAGTTGCCGGTAGACTACTGTAGAACCAATAATTATTACAATCGATACGGCAAACTGAAAAACAACAAGAATGCCCCTCAGCCTTTTTGACATCGAGCCGGGGCTCATTGTACCCTTGAGAACATCCACAGGATCAAATGAGGCAAGTACCAGAGCCGGGTAAAAACCTGCAGAAAAACCTACAACAACTATGAGGAGGATCAGGAAAACAATCCCGTTTGCATTCCAAATACCCACTGAAAGAGTTTTTCCTGTAAGCTGGTTGAAGGCAGGAGTAAGCAGAAAAACCAGCAGCACAGAAATGAGCGCAGCTATTGTCACAATGACAACGGATTCGGAAATAAACTGTAAAAACAGTCCGGTCTTACTTGCTCCAGAGACTTTTTTTATGCCAACTTCCCGTGCCCGTCCTGCTGATTTTGCAGTAGCGAGGTTAACATAGTTTATTATTGCAATCACGAGAACCAGGAATGCAATCACTGCAAATATATATACTGTGCTCAGTGATCCTGGCGGCTCAAGGTAATATTGTGTCGCACCTTTCAGATGAATATCTTTAATAGGTTCCATCACATAACTGAAGTCGTTCCCTGCATTCCTGAAATCGGCAATTGATTGTCCCAGGACCTGCTGCAACTGAGGTCCAACATATTTTATAACCATTTCCTGGAGTTTTTCCTGGAGGGCCTCTTTCTGGATGCCGTCACTGACTACAATATATGTGTAGAAGTTATGAGAGATCCAGAACTGATTGTTGGCCATTCCGGGATAGGAACTCAATGAAGCGAGAATGTCAAATTTTATATGCGAATTATCAGGCACGTTCTGAATAACGCCTGTCACTGTATATAGTACGGTATCTGTCTCAACGGTAACTTGCTGCCCTACAGGCTCGGCATCACCGAAATACTTCCTGGCATACTCTTCCGTCATTACCATGGAGCGTGGTCTCACAAGTGCGGTAGCGGGGTCTCCCTTCAGGAAGGTGAAGTCAAGCACGTCAAAGAAGGTAGAGTCAGCGAAAAGCACATCCTCCTCGTTGAACTTATTCTCACCATAACCAATCAGCCAGTCGCCCATCCCGCGAACCCTCGTGGCACGGATTACTTCCGGATAATCGCTCAGCATTGCCTGTGCCATTGGTGCTGCCGTGATAGCCTGGTTCAGCTCACCTCCAGCCATCCGGCCCACAACCTTCAACCTGTATATGTTTTCATAGTTGCGGTGAAACCTGTCATAACTCAGTTCGTGGATAACATAGAGAGAGATCAACAGGAAACAGGTGAGACCTATTGACAGACCTGCTATATTCAGTGCCACATATCCGCTTTGTTTTTTCATGTTGCGGATGAAATTTTTAAGGAAGTTTT
>JBFYPM010000190.1:0-3153 GCA_041303295.1 Bacteroidales bacterium | reverse complement strand
TTCTTCAATGCCGGGTCAGTATACCAGACGACCCACACCAGGAACCTGGAACAGATGGGCGGCCTGATGAAGAAAATGCCCGCAACGGCGCTTCTGTTCCTGGCAGGGTCCCTGGCAATATGCGGACTTCCTCCATTCAACGGGTTTATCTCGGAGTACCTCATTTACATGGGTATGTTCCAGAGCCTCTCCGGCGCAACACTGTATCATTCAATCGTGGTGCTCGGATCGGTTGTCGGCCTCTCCCTCAT
The DNA here is from genome assembly GCA_041303295.1 of Bacteroidales bacterium. Lineage (GTDB taxonomy): Bacteria > Bacteroidota > Bacteroidia > Bacteroidales > VadinHA17 > SR-FBR-E99. The sequence goes on along the minus strand of JBFYPM010000190.1, from coordinate 2,902 downwards.
TGGCGGACTGGCGATATTCTGCTTCACCAGGGCATTCGGAATTGCTTTCCTTGGAGCACCACGATCAGAAAAGGCCCGGCATGCCAGGGAGGCGTCAGCGGAAATGATAATCCCGCAATACCTTACCGTGGCAGCTATCCTTGTGATCGGTCTTGCATCGCCACTGGTGGTGAAACCGGTGTTTGAGATTGTTGCCCGGACATTTGCGATAAATGATCCGGTGATGGTTTCGGGCGCTTTCACGGCCAATCTTGCCCAGATCAGCATCCTGGGCGGAGTCTTTGTAATTGTGCTTGTCGCGCTGCTCGTTTACCGTCGTTACCATCTCAGCAGGAGGCAGATTGACTCGGGCCCTACCTGGGGTTGCGGATACACCGCAGGCACTGCCCGGCAACAGTATACTGCCACCTCGTTTGCCTATAACTATAACCATATAGCCAAACCGGTGCTCCAGACAACCAAGGAGATGGATGAGATAACAGAGGAGGAAATTTTCCCGCGAAGGAGAAGTTTTGTCTCGCATAGCGAAGATATTATCAAAAAGGTACTTATTGACCGGCCACTCGACTGGTTTGCCGGTATTCTGAAGAGGATAGCTGTTATGCAAACCGGTCAGATACAACATTATATACTCTATGCATTCATATTCATGCTGCTTGTCTTACTGCTTACGGTACTGAAAATTATATGAAGATGGCAGGAATTGTACTGATAATAGTCGCAGCCTTTTTTGTCCCGGGGATAATTCTCCGGACCAAGAGTATTGCGTCGGGGCGCAAGGGTCCAGGTTTGTTCCAGCCGGCGAAGGATATCATAGTCCTCCTGAAAAAAGGAAGCGTATTCAGCAATACCACAGGACTGATCTTCCAGGTAGCACCTGCTGTCACTCTCTCAACGATCATCTGTGCAATGCTGTTGCTGCCTTTTGCCGAACAAAAGGCTCTTTTGCCTTTTGAGGGCGACTTTGTGCTTTTTGCCTATCTTCTGGCACTCGGAAAATTCTTTACAATAATTGCGGCTCTTGATACGGGCAGCAGCTTCGAGGGAATGGGGGCAAGTCGTGAAGCGCTGTTCTCAATGCTTGTGGAACCTGCATTCTTTATCCTTCTGGCTACCTTTGCGATGTTCACCGGCTATACTTCCTTCTCCGTTATTTTCAACCACTTCTTTGTTACCGGGAATGATTACGTCATGATCTACAGCATCATAGGCGTCTACCTCTTTATCCAGATTGCCATGGTCGAGAACAGCAGGATACCTGTAGACGATCCCAAAACCCATCTCGAGCTGACAATGATCCATGAGGTGATGATACTTGACTACAGCGGGTTTGACAAAGCTCTGATCCATATCGGAACTTACCTGAAATTTGCCCTCTATGGCTCCCTGATATATAACCTGATAGTGCCGGCCGGATGGAATATTTTTCTTCAGGCAGGACTGTTTTTTGCAGTTCAGGTATTCTTTGCAATTGTCATTGGGCTGACCGAATCTTTCCGGGCACGGAACAAGATGAACAAGAACCCGAAATTCATCCTTACTTTATCAGCCATTGCATGGATTGCGTTCACCGTAATATTGATACTCACAGATAAACTGGCCTGATAAGATGGTAAATTACCTGATAGTCCTGTTTGCGATCACGCTAATGTATTTTTCATCAGCTGACAGGCTTATCACTTATGTTAAGCTGATCGCACTGCAGGGACTGTTGCTGTGTGGCATTGCCATATTCGAGCTTAAGGAGGTAAACACCGCAAACCTGCTCTTCATCGTTGCTGAAACCCTGATCTTCAAGACTGTTTTGCTGCCATATCTGCTCAACCGGATTATACGGCGGTCAGGTGTCACCAAGGTGCATCGCCTTGCAATGCCCGGCTTCTACCTGCTTATCTTTTCAATCTTCGGACTGCTGGTCAGCGTTATCCTTGCAAATATCCTGATCAATCCGTTTATTAATACAATTTACCTGGCAATAGCGCTCTTCACACTGGTCACAGGCCTCCTGCTGATAGTGACACACAAGCTGATTATTTCCCATCTTATTGGCTTCCTGATCATTGAGAATGCGGTCTTCATGTTCTCCCTCGCCGTGGGCAGTGAGATGCCAATGCTTATCAACGTGGGGATACTGCTTGACATTTTTGTGGGTGTGCTGATACTGGGCTTCTTCGGGCTACGCCTTAAGCCTCATACAAACGAGCTGACTATGTTAAAAGATTAGTAATGGTGATTCTGTTATTCTTTGTCATATCCGTGTTTTTGAGCGTCTCGGCTGTCCTGTTCAGGAACAGGACAGTGACCAGGATTATCACTCTTGCCTATGCTCTGGAGTTGATTCTTTTTACAGTCTATTCCTGGACCAGGCTGAATGAAACAGAGCTGACTTACTTCACATATGACAGCACTGGTCTGTTGCTGCTCTCAGTGCTTGCCATTCTCACCCTGCCAACAGTTTATCACGGGTTCATATATACCTCAGCCGATACTGATAAAAGATACAATATCTATCATTCAGGACTGATAGCCCTGATGACTTTTATGGCCGGTGCCTACCTGGCAAATACGATGACTGTGCTCTGGATATTTGTGGAAGCTACTACGCTGGCTGTGGCAGTGCTCATCTACCACGACCGGACAGAGATGTCACTGGAGGCCACCTGGAAGTATGTCTTCATCTGTTCCACGGGCATTGCACTCGCTTATCTGGGAATCCTGTTTCTTGGCTTTATCTATGGCCGCGGGGATGCCCCTAATCTCTCTTTCTCATCCTTTTCCCTCGTTATCAGTCAAGCGAGCCCTTTATACCTGAAGATCTCATTTGTATTCGTACTTGTCGGTTTCAGTACCAAGATGGGTCTCTTTCCAATGCATACTGTTACAATTGACGCTCATTCAGTGG
>JBFYPM010000189.1:0-3712 GCA_041303295.1 Bacteroidales bacterium | reverse complement strand
ATCTTCCAGATGACGAAGCTCCCGGTAAGGCATGTACCCAAAATACTACGGTCGGTATGGGGAGAGATGAGTCGATACTTCACCTCCTATGAGGTCAGGGTGATATTCTCCCTCGTCTCCTTCTTTCTCGGAGCCACACCCTTTGATACACCTGCAGTTTATACGCTTCTCAGCTATACGGAGATGGTCCATGACGGATACCATAATGTGGAGGGTGGCATGTACCGCATCGTCGAGGGCCTGGTCCGCGAGGCTGAGAAGGCAGGGATACGGATTCATTACAATGTAACTGTTACCGGCTTCGAAGCCGACGGGAAACGCAACCGGGCATTCACTGACACAACAGGAAAGAGGTGGGAGGCGGATATATTTGTCGTGAATGCCGATGCTGCAATGTTCCGTGGACGCGTATTTAATCGTCCGTCATTCACTGACAGCAAGCTTGACCGTATGCAGTGGACCCTGGCGCCATTCACAATGTACCTCGGTGTGAAGGGTAGGATGGAGAATATCCACCATCATAATTACTTCCTCGGCGACAGAGATTACGAACGTTACTCGAAAGGGATATTCCGCAACAGGGTCTCACTGGAGAAACCATACTATTATGTTAATGCCAACGCCATCTTCAATCCGCAGAGCGCCCCCGACGGCTGTGAGAATCTCTTCATCCTGGTGCCTGTTCCTGACCTCAGGTTTAAGCCAGACTGGAGTGACAGAGACCGCATTGCAGATGCGGTTATCCGTGACCTCTCAGAACGCACCGGCCACAATGTGGGGGCAAACCTGATGACCCGGGTGGTGCTTGATCCTGTCGACTGGCAGAACATGTTCGGACTGTACCGTGGGAGCGGGCTGGGACTGGGGCATAAGATGACACAGGTGGGTGGATTCCGTCCGTCGAACAAGGATGAGGTATTCTCAAACGTTTGGTATACAGGTGCTTCAACAGTTCCCGGCACAGGGTTGCCGATGGTTATCATAAGCTCAAAACTAACGGTTCAGAGAATTGACAATGAAGTTGACTCTATATGATGACATCTCCCTGAAGTGCAGCCGTGAGGTAACTTCCGGTTACAGCACCTCATTCTCACTTGGAATAAAGATGCTGGCTCCCCGGCACCGCAATGCAGTTTATGCCATATACGGGTTTGTACGCCTGGCTGATGAGATAGTAGATACTTTCTTCGATCAGCGTCAGAGGGAGATGCTTGACAGGTTCCGGCATGACACCATGGAAGCTGTTACAGACCGCATAAGCACAAATCCTGTCCTGAACAGTTTTCAGTGGGCGGTGAATAAGTACAAGATAGACAATGAGTTCATCGATGCTTTCCTGTGGAGTATGGAGATGGACCTCGAGAAGAAGAACCATGATCAGGACAGCTACCAGGAGTACATTTACGGATCTGCCGAGGCAGTGGGTCTGATGTGTCTGAGGGTCTTCTGCCTTGATGACCCGGAGAGGTTCAACCGTCTGAAGGAGCCGGCACGGAAACTCGGGTCGGCATTCCAGAAGGTCAATTTCCTGAGGGATATAGGGAGCGATTATGTTGACCGCGGCAGGATTTACTTCCCGGGAGTCGATTTTAATAACTTCAGCGTGGAAGATAAAAAAATGATAGAGAATGATATAGCCGGGGAGTTCCGTGACGCCCTGTCAGGCATCAGGATGCTTGACCGCGGCAGTCGCCGGGGAGTCTACCTGGCTTATTCGTATTATCTTGCACTCTTCAGTAAGATCAGGAAGACACCGCCGGAGCAGGTTACCGGCAGGCGCTTCAGGATCTCCAACGTAAGGAAGCTTATGCTGCTGTTAAAAGCAGTAATTTTTGACATTGCAGGTCTGATATGAAAAAAAAGTCATGAAGGATACGGCGATAATTATAGGTGCGGGGATTGGCGGTCTGGCAACGTCTGTAAGGTTGGCGGTTAAAGGCTACGACACTCACATCTACGACATGAATCCTGAGCCCGGGGGCAAGATAGGAGAGCTGTCTATGAACGGCTGCCGTTTTGATACAGGCCCCTCGCTCTTCACCCTGCCCTCACTGGTTGATGAGCTTTTTACCCTCGCCGGTGAGAATCCCCGTGACCACTTCAGTTATAGCACCCTGGAGTCTTCATGCAGGTACTTTTATGACGACGGCAGCCTGCTTAATGCCTGGACAGACAGGGACCGTTTTGCCGTCGAGGCAGAGAGTGTCACCGGGGAACCTCGTGAGAATGTGATCGCTTTCCTCGATGAGTGCGCTGAACTGTATGATCTTACTGCCGGGATTTTCATTTTTTCACCCTTTTATAAGCTTGATAACTTCCGGAAGCCGGAGTCGCTGAATGTAGCCCGTAACTTCCGTAAACTGAATGCTTTTTCCACAATGCATGATGTAATAAAGAGGCATTTTACCGGCAAGAGACTGATACAACTCTTCGACCGGTACGCAACCTACAACGGATCAAGTCCTTACCGTGCTCCTGGTACTCTTAATGTGATAGCTCACCTTGAACATAACCTGGGGGCCTACTTCCCCGAGAAGGGGATGCACGATATAATTACAGCGGTATCCGGACTCGCCCGGCGGTGTGGGGTTACAATCCATGCCGGTGAGCCGGTACTGTCAGTTCTGAAGGAAGGTGCCAGAGCAACGGGGATCGAAACTACAAACGGTATAATACCGGCAAAAGTTGTTGTCTCTGATGTGGATGTCATTCCTTTTTACAGGAACCTTTTAAAAGAGGAACGACAGGCACGCAGACAGGAGCGTCAGGAGAGAAGTACCTCGGCGCTGATCTTCTACTGGGTTATGAACAGGAGATTTGAAGAGCTTGATCTCCATAATATCTTCTTTTCATCAGACTATCCCGGGGAGTTCAAAGCACTCCGAAAGGGAGAGGTGAGCCGTGACCCTACTGTATATCTGTTTGCCTCGTCAAGGGTTGTGGTGTCTGACGCACCGGAAGGCAAGGACAACTGGTTTGTTATGATCAATGTCCCGCATGACAGTGGTCAGGACTGGGCAAGGTTAGTCAGCCAGGCACGTGAGGATATTATTGCAAAGGTGAGCAGGAGGCTGGGCATCCAGGTAGGAGATGCCATTGAGGCGGAGAGAATACTTGACCCGCCTCTGATTGGGAAGCTGACGGCTTCACATCGCGGGGCCCTTTACGGCAGCAGTTCCAACAGCCGTTTTGCCGCATTCAAGCGCCATCCCAATGTGAAGAGCAGATACCAGAACCTGTGGTTTGTCGGCGGGTCGGTTCATCCCGGAGGGGGAATTCCGCTGTGTCTCGCGTCAGCAAAGATTGCATGTGACATGATACCCCCTGCCGTTCGATGACAGGAAGAAGACACATCCTTAAATCAACTGAGATCCTTCTCTGGGTCTACGGGGTAGGTCTGGCCGGGATGCTTATTCCCTTCACTCGAGACCTGTTTATAATCATCACCCCTTTAAACCTGCTGTTTGCAGCTGCCTTTCTCTTCTATGGCAAGTTGCCTTCGCGAAGGGTCATTATAACGGGTCTGGTGATTACCATTGCATCATTTCTCATTGAGGCAGCCGGGGTTAACACCGGAAAGATATTTGGTCACTATACCTACGGGAGGGCGCTGGGACCGGCCCTGCTGAACACCCCGCTGATAATCGGACTCAACTGGTTCCTGTTAATTTACTGTACCAATATCATCAGCAGACAGCTATGGGAGGTATTG
>JBFYPM010000188.1:0-3354 GCA_041303295.1 Bacteroidales bacterium | reverse complement strand
TTCTATATAAAAGCCCTGCTGAATTTCAAGATCAGTAGCCTCGTGGTGGTTGACATCAATGAGAACGGGCTGACGGAACTGGTGCGCGACCTGCGGAGCTCAACGGGGTATAATATCCCTGACGAGTTCATCACCTACCCGATGAACTTCGGCGACAGTGTTTTCGGGAAGATGTTCCGGTCTATGACACCGTTCGATATCGTGGCCAACTTCGCAGCACATAAACATGTACGGAGCGAGAAGGACATCTTCTCAATAGAAGCTATGCTGGAGAACAATGTGCTTCGCGCACGCAGGCTGCTTGACCTCCTGCTGGAGTTTCCGCCAGAGCATTTTTTCTGTGTTTCGACAGACAAGGCTGCCAACCCGGTCAACATCATGGGCGCCAGCAAGAAGCTGATGGAGGAGCTGATAATGGCCTACTCCGGGAGGCTGAAGATCACCACCGCCCGCTTTGCAAATGTAGCATTCTCCAACGGCAGTCTGCCGCAGGGTTTCATCGAGAGGCTCGGGCGCAGACAACCCTGGTCGTGCCCGAGGGGAATCAGGCGCTTCTTCGTCTCACCGCAGGAGTCTGGAGAGCTCTGCCTTGTTGCCTCTGTGCTGGGGGAGTCGGGGGATATCATCTTCCCGAAACTTGACGAAGAACGTGATATGATTTCGTTTGATGCCATAGCACTGGATTTGCTTAAATACATCGGAATGGAGGCAGATATCTGCAGTAGTGAGACTGAGGCTAAGGTTAAGGCAGAGGGGTGGAACGAAAACTCAAAGTCCTATCCGGTTTACTTTTTCGATACAGATACTTCCGGCGAGAAGCCTTATGAGGAGTTCTTTACCGGCAGTGAGACTGTGGACAACGGCAGGTTCATCACCCTGGGAGTTATAAAGAATTCTGTCAGAAGAGATAAGGAATACTTGGATGATGTATTTGCAAGACTGAGACATCTCCTTGATTCCGGCAGCGTATCCAAGGCCCAGATAGTTGATGTGCTTAAGACCTGGCTGCCCGACTTTGAGCATATCGAAAAAGGAAAAGGACTCGATTCCAAAATGTAGAAAAGGTCTGAAGGTCAAAATATTATGTACAGGAGATTTTTGAAGAGGTTTTTTGATGTTGTGTTGTCAGGGGTGGGCATTGTGGTGTTGTTGCCGCTGCTGGTGCCTGTGATGATTATTCTTAAACTTACCGGGGAGCATCATATCTTTTACGGGCAGAAGAGGGTCGGATACAAAAACAGGCAGTTCCGGATATGGAAGTTCGCTACAATGCTAAAAGACAGTCCGAATCTCGGAACAGGCAGCCTGACCGTGAAGAACGATCCGCGCGTGTTTCCCTTCGGGCGATTTCTTCGCAAGACAAAACTCAATGAGCTGCCGCAGATATTCAACATCCTCACCGGTGATATGTCGGTTGTGGGCCCGCGGCCCCAGATGGAGGTCGATTTTCTGAAGTTCCCTGAACACATCCAGGCGGTAATTTATGATACAGTGCCGGGAATGACGGGGATAGGATCGATAATCTTCCGCGATGAGGAGAAGTGGATCTCAGCCCATGACGGCGACAAGCACGAGTTCTACCGCCAGCATATCGCCCCCTTCAAGGGCGAGCTGGAACTATGGTACCGGGAACGCATCTCATTGCAGACTGACATTAAACTTATTTTCCTGACGGGTTGGGTGATATTTTCCCCACATTCGCGACTGGCATATAAAATTTTCAGGGATCTGCCTACGGCGCCTGAATTTTTTAAATTAACTTTGAACTAAGGACTCCGGGAGGTTGTTTCTACCGGAAAAGATTAAAGCGGACGGGGAAGACTGCTGTATAGTGCTGAACATTATGATCGGACCTGAAAATATTAACTTTCCTCCGCGATGCAAGAAATCGTAATCAAGGGTTGGCCGGCCATTTTGCTTGCTTTTGCAAGCTCTCTCGCAATCACATGGTATTATATCCCCAAGGTGATCAGGGTGGTCAGGGAACGGCATCTTGAGGACAAGCCCGGGAACCACAAGATCCATAAACGTGATGTACCCACCCTCGGCGGGATAGGGATTTTTGCAGGTTTCCTGGTTGGTTTCCTTGCCGGCATCAACGGGTACATGCCGGGCCTCTCCTATTTTGCGGCAGCCACAGTACTGCTCTTTTTCGTTGGCATGAAGGATGACCTTGTCTTCCTCAATCCGACGAAAAAAGTTATAGGCGAGTTTGCCTCTGCGGTGATAGTGGCAGTTTTCACCGACATTCACTTCACACATCTTCACGGGTTCCTGGGGGCGACTGACATTGGTCCGGTAAACTCCTATATTTTAACGATCCTGGTGATCATCATCATCATCAATGCTGTCAATCTCATTGACGGGATTGACGGACTGGCGGCATCAGTCGGCATAATTGCCTCCCTTATCTTCGGCATTTTTTTCTTCCTCTCCGGCGATTATGGGTACACCGTGATGGCTGCGGCGCTCCTGGGAGCGCTTTTAGCCTTCCTTCGCTTCAATCTGTCTGAAGGACCCTACAAGATTTTCATGGGAGACACCGGGTCATTGGTGATAGGGTTCACCCTCGCTGTCTTAGCCATCCGTTTCAACGAGCTGGTTGCGAAGGGCTCCCTGGTCATGGATCTCGAGTCCGCTCCCTCAGTCTCCATTGCCGTGCTGATTATCCCCCTTTTTGACACTGTGCGCGTCATTGCGCTCAGATTGCACTACCACCAGAGCCCGATGACAGCCGATCACAGGCATATTCATCATATGATGCTTCGTGCAGGGCTGAGTCACAAGGCGGCAACACTGTACATTTCGCTGTTCAATCTATTCATCATTGCAGTTGCCTTTCTGCTTGACAATATAGGCATCTTCCTGCTCGGGCTGGTGTTGCTGGCGCTGTGCCTCACTGCTACATTCCTGCTGGCCAGGTATGTAAAGATGCGGGAGGCGGAGCCTACCGGGGTTGTCAGTGCCCCTCCTGTTACGCAGTAAGTCGACTGTTCCCCGGGCTTTGCTGATTTTCCCGTACTATAAACCTCCTCTCCTTCTTCCACGCTAATGTTGTCTCCGGAGCACAGATTACTGATGCTGTCATGCATACCCGGCTCTCCGGCCGGGGCGGCGGAGCAGGCCGCTACGATCATCCGTGATAACCGGATCGACTGGCGTGACGTTTATATACGGGCGAAAGTGCATTCTGTCAGGCCACAGGTTGCGGAGTTGCTACGATGGTTGCCCGGGACGCCGGTGACGGATCAGCTACTTACTGATCTGGATGATGCGGTACAGGAGAACCTGTTGAGGCAACTACGCTATGTGGCGAGGTTCTTTGAGATACGCGACAGGCTTGAGGAGGAGGAT
>JBFYPM010000187.1:0-8980 GCA_041303295.1 Bacteroidales bacterium | reverse complement strand
CAATGATTACAGTCTCTGTCAGAAGCTGTGCGGGATGTATGAGACAGACGGCCCCTGCTTCCACAGGCAGGTAAGTCTTTGCCTCGGAGCCTGCTGCGGTGAAGAGGAGTCCAGGTCATATAACGAAAGGGCTCTTATGGCTCTCGACGAATTTATCTTTCGGGAAAGGAACTTCTTCATAATCGACCGCGGCCGTGACAGCGAAGAAAGATCAGCTGTCAAGATCGTCAACGGCAAATATGCGGGCTTCGGCTATTTCAACATCAATGATGTCGGATTCGGGTTGACGGCGGTACATGACTGCATTAAATCCGCTGCTGACAATCGCGACATCCAGGTAATAATAAAAAGCTACCTTAAAAATCATCGCATTGAGCGAATTATTGATTTCTGATTGTTCTGAGCACGATGCTTTTCTTAATATATTTGTCTTAACCAACACAAGTAACGGCATATGTCGCTTTTCACCCGCACCACAAAGGAACTGACAGTCAGGATAGACGAATTCTTTGACACCATCGAGATAGGCATACTTATCTTCAAAGAGGGTGTGAAGGCATACGTCAACGGGGACAAAGATGTCTTTCAGAGCCATCTATCAAAGATCGATGAACTGGAGGGAAGGGCTGACAAACTCCAGCGAAGCATAGAGAACGACATGATCGTTCACTCCATACTTCCACAGCAGCGGAGTGAGATAGTGAAGTTGTTGTGGCAGCTCGATGAGATCATCGATACCGCCAAGAAATCACTCAATGAATTCTATATTGAGATGCCTCACATTCCCTCTTCCATTTCCCGTGACATAATCTCTCTCACCGAGGTATCGGGCAATGCTGCTGAAGAGTTGATGCCCGCCGCCAGGGCATTCTTCAGGGAGCCGCATCTTGTAAGGGAAAAACTGATAAAGGTCTATTTCTTCGAGAGGGAGACTGATAAGGCGGCTTTCCAGATGAAGAAAAAGGTGTTTCATGAGATGCATGATCTCTCTCTGGCTGAAAAGGCTCATATCAGGTATATCACTCATCATATTGAAAATATATCTGACTCCGCTCAGGCAGCGGCTGATCTCCTTGCCTCCATGGCCATCAGGCAAATTCTTTGATCATGATATTTCTCTTCATCACCAGCGGCCTCTTTCTCGGGTGGACCCTTGGCGCCAATGATGCGGCCAACGTATTCGGTTCGGCTGTCGGCTCACGTATGGTCTCCTTTACAAGAGCAGCTGTCATAGCCTCCGTTTTTGTAATCCTTGGCGCAGTGATTCAGGGGGCCGGTGCGTCAGACACCCTGGGCAGGCTCGGATCAGTGAACGCCATGGGAGGCGCTTTTACTGTTGCACTGGCAGCCGGACTGACTGTCTATTTTATGACGCGGGCCGGACTGCCCGTCTCTACCACCCAGGCTATTGTGGGCGCAATTATGGGATGGAACTTCTTCACAGACAATTCAGTTGATACCAGGGCTCTCTCCCAGATAGTTATGACATGGATCACAGGCCCGCTCCTGGGTGGCCTCATTGCATACGCACTGTATCATATTGTTAAGATCACCAGAAGAAAGATAAAGCTGCACCTCCTGAAATATGAGTCATACCTCAGGACCGGACTGATGGTAGCCGGTGCCTTCGGAGCCTACAGCCTCGGGGCAAATAACATTGCCAACGTAATGGGGGTCTTCGTACCGAGTATCCCCCTGGGTGATGCCGATTTTTTACTGTTCACTCTCTCCGGAGCCCAGCAGCTGTTCTTTCTGGGCGCCATCGCCATTGCTGCAGGAATACTGACCTATTCAAGAAAGGTGATGCAGACCGTCGGCAATAACCTCCTCGAACTCTCCTCCGAAGCTGCATTCGTGGTGGTGTTGTCTCAGGCACTGGTGCTGTTCATCTTCTCCTCCTCCGCCCTTTCCGGACTACTAACAAAGATGGGCCTGCCTCCTATTCCTCTGGTACCGGTCTCCAGCACCCAGGTGGTGGTAGGAGCAGTCCTCGGCATAGGACTTTACAAGGGAGTGAGGAATATCAACCTGAAAGTGCTCGGGAGCATCGCATCAGGGTGGATAACCACTCCGGTTGCCGCAGGTTTACTCTCGTTTTTCCTACTTTTCTTTGTCAAAAATCTCTTCGGGATTGATGTGGGCCGCTCGGTTAACCCTGCCTCGTCATCCGGTGACGGACTGAACGTCGCCATACTGTTCAGGTACAGCATAATCGTCCTCCTTGTCATAACCGCAGTCTACCTCATCTATCTGGTGCTGGCTGAGAAGAAAAAGACCGAGAGCATAAATAAAAAATACTATGAATAAGATAATTCACCACCCGGCTCCGAATACCACAATGCGCCTCGTCAAGGGTGAAGACCTGAACCATCACGGCACACTGTTTGCCGGACGGACGGCGGAATGGTTTGTGGAGTCTGGATTTATTGCTGCTGCATCGCTGCTGGATCCAAAAAACGTGGTCTGCCTGAAAATTCATGGAATGTACTTTACCAGCCCTGCGAAACCGGGCGAGGTCCTTAAGTTCGATTCCAGGATCGTCTATACCGGCACCTCGAGCCTCGTAGCCTATATCAGGGTCTGCAGGACAAACAGCAAACAACCTCTGGTGGATGGCTTTGTAACATTCATTCATGTGGATGAAGAAACACACCCCAAGCCACATAATATTTATACACAGCCAGTCACTGAAGAGGATAGAATACTGTATGCTAAGGCTGCGAACCTTAAGAAGGGCTAAGCCTTTACATTTCAGTCAGACGATGTCAGTCCGGGAAGGAGTACTTCTTGCCATACTCCATCATCTGCCCAAGAAAATCTGAACTGTATTCTATTTTCACGTCGATGATCTTTCCCTCCGCATTGGTTACCGTTGTCATCACCGGGTTGACAAAGCCACTGTACGGAGCCATGTTCAGTTTCTCATACCTGGCAAGTATCTCGCTGTGCAGATCCTGATCTATCTTCACACCGTATTTTTCAATCATGTCCTTTCCGGCATTAAAGTCGCCCTCTGATTTGATCCGCTGTACCTCCTTCAGCATCTCCCCGAAGAGTGACCTCAGCCTCTGGTAATCATTTATTCTGACGAAGGTCTTTCCCTCGCGTTTCAACAGCTCAATCACATTTTCGTTCCGGCCATTTTCGTAGACCCAGTGAGCTATTGCCGACCGGCACCTCATGTGAGCCTGTTCAATATCCTTACCAGGCTTGATGCGGACAATCTGTGTTATCAACCCGTTCCTGATGTAGTTGTCATACAGGGCCATGGCCGGCTCATCCGAGGGCATCAGCCCCGTTTCAATCATCTTCTTATCCATCATGAAATAGAGTGCGAACAGGTCTGCTCTCATCTCCTCAAGAGGTGATGCATAGTTTTTAAGCGCGTTGGGATCCGTTCCGGGGGCAAGCTTGCCGCTGGCATGGCCTATGCACTCATGCATGTCAGTATGCAGGGCATCTGAGAGAGAGCCGAAAGCAACAGCCCTCTCTATTTCGGAGTGGTCAAAGGCAAACTCTTCAAGGAAGCCGCTGCCGCGTGCCACAATATCCTTGGCATCAGTTATGTTCGCAAGTGTCACTGACTTAGACCCGGCCTCAGTCCTGATCCAGTTTGAATTGGGAAGGTTGATCCCGAGCGGTGATGCAGGGTAGCAGTCGCCCCCGAGCATTGCCACATTGATGACGCTGGCTGCCACTCCTGTAACCTTCTCCTTGCGATATTCCGGTGCAACTGGAGAGTTATCCTCGAACCACTGGGCATTCTCAGTGATCACGGCAGTGCGTTTCGATGCCTCCATGTCCTTGTAGTCAACAACTGCCTCCCAGGTAGCCTTCATGCCCATCGGGTCTCCGTATGTTTCGATGAACCCGTTGATGTAATCGACGGATAGGTCCGTATTTCCTGCCCACAGTACGTTGTACTCATCCCAGGTCTTCAGATCCCCGGTCCGGTAGTAATCTATCAGCAGGTCAAGCTCTTTCTTCTGGGTATCGCTCAACGCCACCTCCCGTGCCTTCTCCAGCCAGAAAATAATCCGGTCAATTGCAGTGCTGTAAAGACCGCCGCTCTTATAGGGAACCTCCAAAATCCTGCCTTCAGTCTTTACAAGCTTGGAGTTCAGTCCCCAGGAGACCGGCCTGAGATCGGAGGGGTCAGCCAGTGAAGCATAAAACTCCTCTACCTCAGCCTGTGTCACACCATCATAAAAGTTATTGGCTGATGCGGTAATCATGTCCGTTCCATCCGATTGGTCAACCTTCCTGGCATAAAGCTGCTGGTCGAAGAGAATCGGAGTCAGCCTGGAGACCAGGTCTGCAACTGTCTCTCCTTCTTTCAGAGGTAAAAATGCCGGATCACTTCCATTAACCAGGCCCGTAAAATACGCCTGTGAAAAGCCCGGTACAAACTTGTCGTTCGAATAGTGATGATGTATCCCGTTGGCGAAAAAGACTCTTTTTGCATAAGTGATGAACGATTTAAACTCATCCGTATCTCTGTCGCCGCTGTAAGAATCAATTACAGCTTCGATAGTCTTGCGGATGATAATGTTGTATTTAAAATTCTGGTCCCAAAGTATATCGCGCCCGCACAAAGCTGCCTCAGACAGATAGTAGATGAACTCCTTCTCAGCTGCCGGCAGCTGGTCAAACCCCGGCAGGCGATACCTTAGCACGCTAATATCTTCAAACCTGTCAACCTCATAAGTAAATTCTTCCGCTACTGAAGCCTTATCCACGGCCTGTCCGCATGAGGTAAAGAGTACTGTTCCCATAAATGCCATTGTTCCGATTAATACATTTGTCTTCATGATCCGGTGGTGTTGTGATGAAGGAATCTAAGGTAATAAAAAGCCACCGTTACATATGGCCTTTTTCTAATTTTTTGAATTTTCCATCACCCCTTCGAATATATTTTTAAATTTGAGATCAGTAATACCCTGGCCGTGAAAACAAAAACTCCTGTTGCCCTGATAATGCTATTATACCTGGTCTTTCCCCTTACCGGGCAGGATCTAAATGATCTGATCAAAAAAGAGGTATCCGGCTCTGCTGAGGCGGCCGGGTTGATGTACAGGGAATTGCATCAGAACCCTGAACTCTCGCTTCAGGAGTTCAAAACTGCTGCAAAGATGACACGGTTGCTTGATGACCTTGGTTTTGATGTTACCACCGGGGTTGGCGGAAACGGCGTGGTTGGGGTGCTCCAAAACGGAACAGGGCCTGTCATCATGCTCAGGACAGATATGGATGCATTGCCTGTTAAGGAGACAACGGGTCTCCCCTGGGCCAGCAAGGTCACCGTCACTGACAGTAAGGGTATGGAAACTCCGGTAATGCATGCCTGCGGACACGATTTTCACATGACTGTCTGGCATGGCACCCTCGCTACCCTGGTGTCACTAAAGAACAGGTGGCGCGGCACAATTGTGGCCGTTGCTCAGCCGGCAGAAGAGGTGAGCGGAGGTTCGGAACAGATGATCAGGGATGGTCTTTACAGCAGGTTCCCGGTGCCTGATTACGCACTATGTTATCATGTTAGCCCCGATCTGCCGGCAGGCACAACAGGTTACTGTCCGGGACCCATCTTCGCAGGGGTCAATTCAGTTGACATTAAGGTCCTAGGGGTAGGCGGACACGGCGCAATGCCTCATAAAACTATTGATCCGATTGTGCTCTCGGCAAAAATTATACTCGACTACCAGACCATCGTGAGCCGTGAGATCAATCCTGTCTCACCGGCGGTGGTGACGGTTGGATCAATCCATGGCGGTACGAAACACAACATCATCCCCGGGGAGGTTGATATGAAGCTTACCATCAGGTTCTTTTCTGATGATGTCTACCGGCAGATAATCAGCGCCCTTCGAAGAATTGCCGACGGGCAGGCTGTTGCGGCAGGGTTGAAGGAGGATATGATGCCGGTGATCCAAACAGGCAGCGAATATACACCACCCGTGATAAATGACCCCGATCTGGTAAGCCTGGCAAGTGGCTCAATGGCATCCGTTCTTGGTAAGGAGAACGTCATAAGGGTTGAACCTTCCACCGTGGCTGAGGACTTTGGAAAATACGGACGCACACCCGAGAAGGTAAAAATTGCCCTATTCTGGCTGGGAGGAGTCAACCGTACCAGGTATTTTGAGAGCCTGGAGAAGGGCTCTATGCTTCCGGCGCTTCACAGCAGTAATTTCGCTCCTGATTTTGAACCTGCTTACACCACAGGCGTTACGGCCATGAGCAGGGCTATGATAGACCTGTTCAATTCGAAGTAGAAATGAAGATCGGAAGGTCTGACGTCTGAAGGTCTGTCGCTGCGCTCCGTCCTGCTGTCTTGCGGTCCTGCGGTCCCTGACTGCCGACTGTGGACTGCTGATTGCCGACTGGACTACTGCCTGATCAGAGTCCGAGCAGATCCATGACCCCGTTTATGAAGGTCAAAGGGTGTGCAGGGTTGCCCGGAACATAGAGGTCAACCGGATGGCTGTCAATAAACCCTCGCTTCAATGCAGGACTGTCTGAGAATAATCCTCCGCTGATGGCATCGGTACCAGCGAGGATGATGACCTTGGGCGACGGCACGGCTTTATAGCATATCTCAAGAGCCTCAGACATGTTTTCTGTCACAGGTCCGGTGATTACTATTCCGTCAGCATGCCTTGGTGATGCAACAAACTCAACCCCGTAACGGCCCAGGTCAAAGTTGACATTGCATGAGGCAGCGAGTTCCATTTCGCAGGAATTGTCACCCCCTGCCGAAACCTGTCTGAGCTTCAGTGATCTGCGAAACAGTCGCCTAATCTCTTTCCTCACCGTATTCTCATCAAGCCTCATTGCTTCTTCCTTTCCGGGTCTGATCACAAGATCCTCCCTCCTGCTGGCAGCAATGCGATAGTCATTTGTAAATCTGATAGTCCCGGGCAGCATCAGCGCGCATTCATTGCAGAAGGTGCACCTGCCCAGATCGATGGAGCCGTTCCGTTTGTCAATAGCTTTCACCGGGCAGATTGCGGCAACCTTCTCTGTCTCATCCGCAGTTATCGCAGCCGAGATGACCGGCCTGCCACGAAACCTCTCAGAGACCGGCTGGTTTCTCAGGTCTGGAATAAACTGTTTGCCATGATCAGAAAGTATCCTAATTTCCTTAAACATAATGCAGCCTCATTTAAATCTACAGGTCATGCCCGCAGTATGAAAGATTAAAGCTCTTGTTGCATACAGGAAAATCAGATATCTCCTGGTTTCGTACCGCGAGGGCCAGAGCCATCCAGTTGTGCTGTGACGGGTCCTTAACCTTATAATGAGCCATCTTACCCTCACTGTCAGTAACCGCAACGTGACATATTTCGCCCCTCCACCCTTCTGTGAGTGATATGGCGAATCTGCCAGGCCTGAGTTTGTAATTATATACCGGTCTCCCTGCTGATTTCTGCGTTTTCCTCCAGCTCTCGATCAGTACGCGGATGATGCCTGCCGATGCCTTTACTTCGAGCGCTCGCAGCATACCACGGGCCAGCACATCACCTGTTTCAAGTGTAATAGGATTAAGTTCGAAATTCCTGTAGTACTGGAATGGATGTGTCTTACGGATATCACGACCGATTCCGCATGTCCGGGCAGCCATCCCTACCGCTCCTGTGCTCTCAGCCTGTTGCCTTGTCACTGTACCGATGTCCTCCAACCTTCCAAGTACGCTGGGAAGGGTATAGATACAGCCGGCAATATTTTCATAGCGTCTTTCTACCTCTCCCAGCACTTTCAGAATCTCGTCTGCTGTCTCATCTGTCAGCGGGTAGTTGGATCCACCGGGCCTCACCAGCCCCTTCCCGAACCGGTTGCCGCACCAGAATTGTGTGGTATTAATCACCATGGTCCTGAGTGCTTCACAGGTTACCTGGCCGAGTTGATAGGCAACATCACCAGAGAGTGCTGCCGTATCTCCGATATGCACGGCGATCCTCTCCATCTCAAGTGCTATACATCGCTCAATCTGCAACGCCTCGGACACCTCAATGCCGGCCAGCGACTCAATAAGCTGCGCATGAGCCAGCCCGTGCCCGACAGCCGTATCACCGGCGATATTCTCTGCCAGGAGACATTTTTGCAGTGCCTCCCCCTTGTCAACAAAAAGCCTCTCGATACCCCTGTGCTGGTAGCCCAGTTGTATCTCAAGGTGCAACACCTTCTCACCGTTGCAGATGAACCTGAAATGACCCGGTTCTATCACCCCTGCATGAATGGGCCCCACTCCGACCTCATGAAGCTCCTCGCTCTCAATTTCGTAAAAGGGATAATTATCCATGACGCTCAGTTGGTCAGCCCTGTAATGTGGATACCTCACCGGCTTGAGCCATGGATGCCCTGCAAACTCCACTCCGTGATTCTCATGTATCTCACGCTCAAATATATGCATTGCGGGACAGAAAGATGTCAGAGCTTTCAGCAGCTGATAGTCCGATCTCATTTCATGACTGAATATCTTAATGCTTCCGGTATTATCATCAGCTATACAACAGACGAATTTAAGAATGTCCGAAAAATTCTGACAATAGTATGATACACAGTGATTTGATTTATCAGCGAGAAGCCCGATGACCTCTTCATAAAAGAGATCGTATTCAAGAACCGGGATCTCTGTGAGCATGACGGGAGTTGCGCCATTTTTTAACTCTATGTAATTCGGTTTGATCATCGTCTCTATCTCGGGAAATTGGAAAAGCTCTGATCAATCATCTCAACCAGGAATGGCGGCTGGTAAAAGCACAACATGATCACTAAGGCTAGAAGCAAAAACTGGCTCACCGTTTCAACCGGGTTGACAGCCCCGGGCGACTGTACCTTATTCTCATCCCTCGGTTCTGAGAAGGCTATATGCATGATTCGTGTGCTCATGGCATAAATAACAAAACTGAGAAGTATTACCGCAGCGATAAGCACGAACCACTGTCCGTTTGCCACAAGACCCCTGAATATCAACAGT
>JBFYPM010000186.1:0-4520 GCA_041303295.1 Bacteroidales bacterium | reverse complement strand
TCGACGGTGGTGAGAATACTTGAAAAGAAGGGGTTTGTGGATCACAAGTCCTACGGTAACGTCCATCTGTATTTCCCGGTTGTTTCCAGGGATGAGTATTCAAAGACCCAGCTATTCGGCTTGCTTGAAAGCTATTTTGATAACTCATTCCCCGCCATGGCATCATTTTTTGCACGTGAAAAGGATCTCTCCGTGGCGGAACTGGAGGAACTCCTGTCAGAGACAAGGGAGGAATTATCGGCTCGTAAAAAATTGCAATAATGGAAGCTCTTGGTTTCTACCTGCTTAAGTCGGCAATCTGGATAACCGGATTTGGGCTTATATATGCTGTTTTCCTTCAGAATGAGAGGTTTTTCCAATGGAACAGGATCTATCTTGTTGTTGGAATACTCTCTTCAATAATACTTCCTTTCCTCACGGTTAAGTATGTAGTTGCTGCGCCTGAAATTCAGACCCAGATGACTGCAGGAGTCCTGAGCGGGGGAGTTGCACGGGCTGCGACACGCCCGGACCTGTTGATCCAGTTGGTATATGGTATCTGGGTGACAGGAGTTTTGTTAATTGCTGCCAGGTTTATCATCCAGATGGTTCCTGTATTAAAGGCAGCAAAAGGGGCCCGGCCAGTATCAGGGTATCCGGTAAAGCTGATTCGTTCATCTGATTTTACTTCTCCATTTTCATTATTCTCTTTTGTCGTTGTCAATCCTTCCGTTTCCGATACTGAGACGAGGGAGATAATGAATCATGAGGTAGTGCATATCAGACAGAAGCACTGGCTGGACCTGTTGCTTTCAGGTTTTCTTTGTGCAGTTCAATGGTTCAATCCTGCCGTCTGGATCTATTCCCGGTTTGTCAGGCAGAATCATGAGTATCTTGCTGATGCAGAGGCGCTGCAGCGCACATCTGACCCGGTTCTGTACAGGGCTGCTCTTCTCAACCAGATTGCGGGGTCACCTGTAATTGATCTGGGCAACTTTTTTAGTTTCTCACTTAACAAAAAACGATTTACAATGATGAAAAATAAAATCAGTTCACCTTACCGAAAGCTCAGGCTACTGCTGATCCTTCCTGTTGCTGCAATTGTGCTTTACGCCTTTGCAGAACCACAGTACAGGGTCACTGCAGACGGTAAGGATACCTCTCCCGCAGACTTTGTCACAGCCGGGATTATCAAGAGCGTCAGTGGCGTGATAAAAAGTGACAAGGGGACCCTGCTCGAAGGGGCAGTGATAGTGATCAAGGGAACGACGGTCGGTACAACCAGTGACGCTGCGGGACGCTTTGACCTGCAGGATGTCGCGGATGATGCCGTCCTGGTGATCTCCTATGTCGGGTTTGAAACTAATGTAGTTTCAGTTAAATCTGCAGGTGGTAATATTAATGTCACGATGAACAGGAGAACTGTCGTCACTGACACGGTTAGTGTTGGCCCTGTGCCTCCGCCTCCGCCTCCACCTCCTCCGCCACCACCTGCAGGAGTTTTACCACCACCACCACCACCACCACCGGCAGGGATCCCGCCAAATGTGCTGGTAGTTCTTGACGGAAATGTAACCAACAGGCCGCTTTCGGAGATTGATTCGGAAGAGATAGCTGAGATCAGCGTATTAAAAGGAGAGATGGCAGTCAAAAAGTATGGAGAAAAGGCCCGTGAAGGTGCGATAGAGATCACCACCCGAAAGAAGGCCGGAAAAGCACAGGCCGGTAATGGGAGCGAAGAGGTCTTCGTTGTTGTAGAGGAGATGCCGCAATTCCCGGGAGGGGAAGAGGCAATGTGGCTTTGGGTTGCTCAGAATGTAAGGTATCCGGCGCAGGCAGTCAAAGATGGTCTGACCGGGCTTGTAGCTGTCAGTTTTGTTGTCAGCAAAACTGGTAAAGTCGGAGACATGAAGGTGGTGCGGTCGGTACATCCGCTTCTGGATGCCGAAGCAGTCAGAGTTGTGGGAGAGATGCCTGCATGGAAACCCGGCTCTCAGAAAGGCAGGGCTGTGGATGTGCAGTACATCATTCCGGTAAAATTCGAGCTTAATAACCAACTGAAAGTCAAGAAGTTTTAACGGCTGTTGTTGGAATTCTATAAGGAGAGGCCGGCTCAATCGCCGGCCTTTTTGATTTCATCCTGCCATTAGCGGAATAAAAAAATCAGGTCTATCAATTGCTTCAAATGAGGCTGCTCAATAATGCAGGCTTTCGTTTTGCATTATGCTGTACGGCATAATATGCCCATTATGTTTTAGAATTTCTCTTGAGCAGGGTGGGGAATGAATTTTTTAAACCGTAATTTTGATACAAACAGTTTTGTTGTTACAATCTAATTCTCCATGATCCTTTTAAACAGCGAAGTCGGCAATTACGTAATCAGTAACGGTAAGAAGTACTCATACTTCGCGGGCAACAATTACCTCGGCCTTGCCGGCAATGCTGAGATAAAGGCAGCAGTAATCAGGGCTGTTGAGAAGTACGGTGTAAACTTCTCTGCTTCAAGGCATACAACCGGAACCTCCGATCTCCATCTTGAGCTGGAGAGTGCACTGGCATCGTTCAAGGCGAAGGAGGATGCAGTTGTTTTTGCATCGGGGTACCAGGGGAACAGCATCCTTCTCGAGATCCTTAAGGGCAGCTATTCTACAATCTTCATCGACCAGTCGGCACATGCCAGCATCATTGCTGCCATCCCGGCAGATGTGGTCAAGGTGATGTACTTTGATCACTGTGACGCAGATCATCTTGACTATCTGCTTGACTACAACAGGGGATCCAACCCTCTTATAGTTACTGACGGTATATTCCCGCTGACAGGCGAGATAGCTCCGCTCGACAGGATCTATCCTGTGGTGAAAAAGCATAATGGACTCCTTGTGGTTGATGATGCACATTCAACAGGTATCCTTGGAAATACGGGTAAGGGAACACCCGAGCATTTCGGCCTTCCTGCCGATGAAAAAGTTTACCAGACAGAAACAATGAGCAAGGCCCTTGGAGGATACGGAGGATTCATCTCAACCAGTAAGAGTATGACTGAGATGATTCGTGAGAGGTCGGCCACCTACCAGGCTTCAACAGCTTTGCCTCCGCCAATTGCGGCCGCGGGCATCGCCTCCCTGGCGATTATCGGGAAAAATCCCAACCTGCGTCAGGAATTGCTTGACAAATCATGGGGACTGAGGGAGGAAATTATCGATATGGGTTTTGAGACAACACACTTCAGGACGCCAATAATCCCTGTTATAATGGATGCTCCTGAGAAAGCAAGGGGTCTGTCCCTGTTCCTTGAGGAGCACGGATTGATAGCACCCTTCATGAATTACCCCGTAAGAAAAGAGATGCACCAGATCAGGATAGCAGTATCTGTCAGCCACACTGCAGATCAGATCAGTCAGTTACTGGATTTGTTAAAAAAATGGAAGGATAAAAATGGAAACAATTAAAATCAAAAAGGTATTTATTGAGCCTGTTAACGTACCTCTGGAAGAACCATTCAGGATAGCCATCGGCACAAAATACAGCATTGAGAACGCACTGATCACCGTAGTTCTTGACAACGGGATCGAAGGTTACGGTGAAGCGGCGCCGCTGGAGCCGATCAATGGAGAGAATCAGGCCACAGTACTTGCCACGCTGATCAGTTGTGTCGATTTCATCAAGGGGAAGGATATTACCGATTACAGGGCCATCTCAGCCACTCTGCGGAGTGTGTTCTGGGCTCAGGTCACAGCCCGCTGCGCAATTGAGATGGCGCTCCTTGATGCCTATGCAAAAGTGCTTAACATTCCCTTATACCAGTTTTTCGGCGGCGCCGGGAACAAGGCTGAGACAGACTATACAATTGACATCGTACCACCGGAGACAGCAAAAGCCAATGCAATGAAGCTTGCAAAGGCAGGTTATACTGTTCTTAAGACCAAGGTTGGAAAAAAACTGACAGATGATATAGATCGCCTGTTGGCAATCAAGGAGGGTGCCCCGGCATGCGGGATCACAATCGATGCCAACCAGGGATATTCGCCCTGCGAGGCGGTTCATTTCATTGAGGAGATGGGGAAGAATGGCATCCGCCCCATTCTGTTCGAACAGCCTGTGTCAAGGTATGACCTGCAGGGGATGCGCTTTGTCAAGGATCATACATCAATTCCGATAGCTGCAGATGAGTCGGTCTTTACAAGCGCCGATGCCATAAACGTCGTCCGCACAGGCTGCGCTGATTACATCAATATCAAACTCATGAAGTCGGGTATAATTGAAGCGATGGATATAGCCGCCATTGCCCGCAGCGCAAATATCAAGCTCATGATAGGGTGTATGCTTGAGACGAAGCTTGCACTTGGGTGTTCTGTTCATTTCGCGGCAGGCATGGGTTGCTTCAGTCACATAGACCTTGATCCGCATATTGAACCCGGCCTGGAGCCCTTTACCGCAGGCCCGGATTACAAGGCTCCCTTCTATACCCTCTCGCCTGACCTGCCTGGTATAGGTTGCCTGAAGAGGTAACCGGACCTGGCGAGTTGGCTACCTGTTATTAT
>JBFYPM010000185.1:0-9925 GCA_041303295.1 Bacteroidales bacterium | reverse complement strand
CACACATACTAAGAGGATAAGGTAGTTTAAGGATTTCATGAAAGTTGTATTACATCTTACAAATCCAAATTTAAATATTAATCATATTCAAGTCAATAGATGAACGAATTTATTTACTTTGAAAGATGAAGTTTGCAGGGATCATCGGGTACAAACCTTGCCAGTGCGACCCGGGCTCCGCTGGAAAATTGGAGAGAATTGATCAGTACATACAACTTAATATGCAGTATATGAAGACATTATTTAGTCATACTATCAAAATCTGGATGTTAATAGCACTGTCATCTGTCTTTTCCGGAGTGATGAATGGTCAGATGGTTGAGTCCGGCCTCGAGAACCTGATGAGGAACAATTTTGCCATTCTGAAGGGGAAAAGAGTGGGTCTGGTAACCAATCCGACCGGTGTTGATCGCTACCTGAGGTCAACTGTTGACATCCTTTTCAATGCTCCGGATGTTAAGCTTGTGGCATTGTACGGCCCTGAACATGGTGTCAGGGGTGAGTTCACTGCGGGTGAATATATTGATTCTGAGCAGGATCCTTCAACCGGCCTCCCGGTTTACAGTTTATACGGGAAAACCCGGAAACCGACGAAAGAGATGCTTCAGGATATAGATATAATTGTGTATGATATCCAGGACATTGGTTCCAGGTCATACACCTTTATCAGCAGCATGGGTCTGCTGATGGAGGCCGCCGCGGAGAACAACATCCCTGTGGTGGTGCTCGACAGACCAAATCCTCTTGGTGGTATACGTATGGAAGGTGCCGTCACCAGGCCCGGATTCTTTTCGTTCGTGAGTCAGTTTGCCATACCTTATATACATGGACTCACGGTCGGCGAGCTTGCCATGCTCCTTAACGGAGAAGGCATGCTGGCAAACGGAGTGAAGTGCGACCTCCAGGTTGTAAAGATGAGCGGATGGTCAAGAATTATGTATTTTGAGGAGACAGGATTGCCCTGGATCCCATCCTCGCCGCATGTACCTCACAAGGATTCTCCTTTATTTTATCCTGCAACCGGGATAGCCGGAGAGCTCTATGCCGTAAGCATCGGGGTTGGCTATACAATACCTTTCCAGACCTTTGCAGCTGAGTGGATAAACGCCGACACGCTGGCGGGAAGACTGAACAACCTGGGCCTCCCGGGGGTGATCTTCAGACCGGTTCATTATAAACCTTATTACAGTACACTCCAGGGCAAAATGGTCCATGGCGTGCAAATCCACCTTACCGATCCTTCTGTTGCGCCGCTATCCCTGCTGCAGTTTTATATCATTCAGGAGGCTCACAGCCTCTGGCCCGACAAGAACCTGTTTGAGATGTGTGACCCTTCGCGGCACTCTATGTTCGACAAGGTGTGCGGCACCGATGAAGTGAGAAAGGTTTTCACAAAATCATTCAGGGTGAGCGATATCATGGGCTTATGGACCAATGACATCCCGGGATTCAGAAAAACGGCATCGAAATATTTACTGTACGATTAGTTGCCCGGGTTCACACCGGGTAATGTACTAACTTAAAGACATTAAAGCTGAGTCCTGTTACATTCAGCACAATAGACCGCTGATTTCCGGCCGGAGGTCTCAGAGCTGCATCTCACCCTCGACACTCTTTTCAAGCTCACGGGCATGCTGCAAAAACTCATTTATAAACATCTCCTTATAGTATACCATGCCATGCGTGCCCCTGATCTTAGGACTCTCATTTTCGTAGAAGAAGTCCTTACCAAGGATCAGTTGTACCTGTTTGAATTGCTCAACCCACACCTGCTGCGAGAGGTCACTGAACGGTCCGTCATACGCAGGGCTCGGGAACGATGCATTCACCTGGCTGACGTAGCAGTCGCGGAACGATTGGTTCAATACAGCCATTGAGTTAAGAGAGACAGGCACGAATACATTGGCTTCAAACGGCAGGAATCTGAACCATACATTCCGGTAGCCAATAATTCTTAAATCTGAGAGATCCTTCTCAAGGCTCCACTGTCTTAACGCCTCGGCTATTGCCTGCAGCACCTTGTAATGAGTGTCGGGGCCCGACCCCTCAGGGTCGAAAGCGAGGCTGATTACAGTTGGCTGAATACGCCTGAGACACTGGAGTATCGGTTCCACGTCACGGTTACGGTCAGGCTGCTGTGTGAAGATGTCACCTGTATAGAACCCCAGTCTCAGATGCTCAATATTCCTGACCGGAACGCCGTAATGGGCCCACACCAGCTCCTCCTCAAATTCGCGGAGCATCCCCTTTAGCTGCTGGATATCGGGGGGATTCTTTTCGCCGCTGTAGCTGGAGTTAATCAGATCGATGTTTTTCCTGATCTGCGACTCCAGTTCATCCTTTGAACGAAGCCTGTAGATTTCCACCATCGCCCTTACTATCCTGTGGCAAACGCCCCTGAGCTTTCCTGCCTCATCCTTATCAGCCACCTTGTCGAGGTAATGGCTCACATCCTTATCCCACTTGAATTTATATCCTGCCTCGAAAAAATCAGGATAGACAAGCATCTGAATCTTGTCAATGGATATCAGGCGGAGGGTCTCTTCAAGCAGTCCGAGCAGCATTGTGTTGGTGACGGCGGTAAAGCCCGAGGTCAGCACGGAGAAATGAAATTTGTTAGTTATCTCCCTCAACTGAGGTATTATCGCCGGAAAAATACCCAGCATTATATCATCATGATGCGGGCCTGTATGAAAGAACGTGGCATTCTGCTCCCTCCTGAGTCCTGTCTCAATCTTCCGCTTGGTTGATTCAATAACATCATTGACCCTCCCGAGGCTCAGGTCCGGTATCAGTGAACAGTACTCATCGTTCTGCAGGTCTTCCAAAACCAGTTTGTGGGCGTATTTTTCAATCCTCTGGCACAGTTCGAAGACCGCTCTCTCTGTCTTTTCAAAGGTCCATTCGCTTTCCCGGTAGTATCTTTCTATAGTGTCATGCAACTGCACCGAGGCTCCCTCTGTAATGTAGAAACGGGCATTTGTGCAGGCCTGCAGTACAGTGGCCGGGTAGAGGTTGTCCGGGCCGTTTTCGAGTGCATTTTTCACCACGTTTGCCTTGGCATCACCGGCGGCAAAAATTATAGCAACCGCATCCGGGTTGAAGGTTATCGTTCCCAGTCCGATTGTAATCACCAGTCGGGTCCGGGAGACCTCTATGCCTCCGAGATCACCGGCCGAAGCAGCCTGTGTCTCGAAGTTGGTGGCCGTCAGCCTTGTTGCTGAGTTGTGGTCACTGCCCCTGGTGTTAAAGGCAATGTGGCCGTCAGGGCCGATGCCTCCCAGGAAGAAACCAATTCCGCCCAGAGCCCGGATTTTCTTCTCATAATTGGTGCACCAGTTGTCAATCTGGAAGATCGAAGCCTGTGTCAGCTTCTCCACCGGATTGAGTGCCTCCCTGTTACGGAGGCTGAGATCAATGAGGTTATCAGGGAAGACCTCCGAATAGTGCCGGCCTTCTGCAAGCTTAATCTCCTCGGTGTTTATAAGCAGCGCCTTTGAAGGATCCAGGTCGAAGCCGTCAATGTAATACTTGC
Source organism: Bacteroidales bacterium (assembly GCA_041303295.1). Lineage (GTDB taxonomy): Bacteria > Bacteroidota > Bacteroidia > Bacteroidales > VadinHA17 > SR-FBR-E99. The sequence continues at coordinate 6,390 of JBFYPM010000185.1, read as the reverse complement.
TGACATAATCGAAGAAGCTGTTGTGCTGGCGGGGATTGATGGGATAAAACTCATCTATCTGGACAAAATGGAGTCCTCTCAACGACGGTTTCTCTTTCAGGAACAGGCCGTTATCTTCCCTTATCTTTCGTGCCTCCGGGTTGTCCCAGTTATTAAGGAGGTATTGTGTCCATTTTATAAAATACTCCGGAGTCTTGCCCGTGGGAAGGCTTATGACTCCATTGGGGTTGCCGGCTACCCACTCGAGGAACCTGAGTGCGGTGAGTAACCCGAGGTTTGGAAAATTCTTCACTACCAGATATGGCAGTTTTGCCGTGATCTTTTTCCTCCCTGAACGGTCAAAGAATGCCTGTTCAACCTTGCTAAACCCTACAGTATTCATGTTTCCTTATTTTAATTTTCCTTCATTATTTTTTAAGAGCATCGTACATCACCTCAATAGGGTGAACTGCGTTTCTTCCGGTGCCGTCAGATATGTGATGGCGGCATGATGTTCCGGGTGCAGTTATGACGGTATCTGTTTCTGCACTGCGCACGGCAGGAAAGAGCACCATCTCGCCTATCTTCATGCTCAGGTCATAGTGTTCCTTCTCATAGCCAAATGCGCCGGCCATGCCGCAACAGCCATCGTTAATCTCCTCAACCCGGTAGTTGACGGGCAGGGAGAGCATCCTGATGGTTGGTTTGGTGGAGGCAATAGCCTTCTGCTGGCAGTGCCCGTGCAGCAGGACTTTCAGAGGCTGATCAGTAAACTGTTCTGCGGAGATATTCCCCCTGTCAATCTCACGGCATATGAACTCCTCAAAGAGAAAGGCATTGCGGGCGATTGCCCTGGCATCGCCCGCAAGAGTGCTGCCGGCAATCTCAGGATATTCATCACGGAACGTGAGCAGCGCCGAGGGCTCAATGCCTATCAGCGGACTGTTGTCTGACACTATGTCTCTGAGCATAAGGATATTGCTTATGGCTATCTTGCGTGCCGACCTCAGCATGCCCTTTGAAAGGAAGGTGCGTCCGCTCTCACGATGACGGGGGATTTTTACCTCATAGCCAAGCTTATGAAGCAGCATCACTGCCTTAATGCCTATGTCACTCTCATTATAATTGGTGAACTCGTCGGCGAAAAGGCACACTGTGCCCTTTTTGCCGTTAACCTGTGTACGGCTGGTTCCATGCCGTCTCTCCCATGCCCTGAGAGTTGTCTTTGAGAGAGCCGGTATCGGGCGCCTGACGGAGAATCCTATCAACCGCTTGAACAGTGTGGTGCCCGTCAGGAAGTTAGTCACCGGACGCACCATCATCCCGGGTGCGTAGAGTCTCGGCAGCCATGCTATCAGCCATGAACGGAAGGGCACATGGTGAATGTCATACCAGTGCTGCATGAACTCGGCCTTGAACTTTGCCACATCGACATTAGATGGGCACTCCGACTTGCATGCCTTGCATGAGAGACAGAGATCCATGACCCTGTATATCTCATCGTGGTCAAAGCGCTCTTTCCTGTCCGACCGTGTCAGGAACTCCCTTAGTATGTTTGCCCTGGCGCGGGTCGATTTATCCTCGTCGCCTGTGGCCATGAAGGTGGGGCACATCGTGCCTCCCATGAGGGCGCTCTTGCGGCAGTCGCCCGAGCCGCTGCATTTTTCTGTTGCATAGAGCAGCCCCTCCTCTTCCGGAAACTCAAAGACGAGGCCCGGTACGCGATTGGTCACCCCTGCAGTATATCTCAGGTTATCGGTTATGGGAGGCGTATCGGTGATTTTACCCGGATTGAACACCCCGCCGGGGTCCCAGGTCTTCTTAATCTCCTTCAGCAGGCCGTAGTTATGGTCTCCCAGCATAAGCGGGATGAACTCACCCCTCAGTCTGCCGTCACCGTGCTCGCCGCTCAGAGAGCCGCGGTACTTCTTCACAAGCCTGGCGATATCCTCCGCCAGGCCGTGGAAGGTGCGTATATCATCAGGATTTTTAAGATCAAGCAGCGGGCTGAGATGCAGTTCTCCGGTTGCAATATGTGCATAGTAGGCGCAGCTCAACCCGTACTTTTCGAGCACCTGTACCGCTTCAGCAATATAATCCGGGAAAAGCTCAGGAAGTACGGCTGTGTCTTCAATCACCTGCACGCTCTTCTTCGATCCCGGGATATTAAGGAGCACTCCGAGACCCGCCTTGCGAAGATCCCATACTCTTGCCATTTCGTCAGAGGAAGTGACAAGCGGGAAGTGATAACCGTAACCGGCACCGAGCATATCAGCCTGAATGGCGGTGGCTGTCTGCTCTATATCCTTAAGGGTGGGTCTGGTTATTTCAATGATGAGAATGACTTTCGGGTCGCCCTTGACGAAGAAACGGTTCCGGCTCTGCTCTATATTGTCCTTTGTGCAATTGAGTATATAATCATCAATCAGTTCAATGGCGGCGGGATTATGCTTCAAAGCTATGATATTGGCCCTGACTGCATCCTGAAGGCTGTCAAAGTGAGCACACAGCAACCCTGTCTTCTGTTCTGTCACCGTGACCAGGTTCAGCTTCATTGCCGTGGTGAAGGCCAGGGTCCCCTCAGAGCCTGCAAGGAGCTTGCAGATATTTAATTTCTCACCGTTGCCCATGAAAGGGTCTGTCATCAGGAGAGAGTCGAGGGCATAGCCGTTGTTGCGCCGTCTCAGGGACGGGTGCGGGAACTCCCGTGTGATCTCCTCTGCATTGCGGGTGTCAGATAGAATATCCCGGAAGTTTCTGTAGATCCTTGTCTCAAGGAGTGCGGCGTCGCCATTGCATTTCGCATTGAATTCAACGGTAGTGAGGGCGCTGAAGCGGGCTTCCGAACCGTCCGAGAGAATGGCATCCACCTCGAGGATATGGTCTCTAACACTTCCGTGTATGAGCGAATGAGCCCCGCATGAGTTGTTCCCGAGCATACCTCCCATACAGCAGCGGTTAGCTGTTGAGGTCTCCGGTCCGAACTGAAGCTTATAAGGGGCCAGGAAGCGGTTCAGCTCCGCCAGGATGACACCCGGTTCCACAACCACCCACCGCTCCTCAGGGTTGAACTCCAGGATGCGGTTCAGGTATTTTGATATGTCCATTACAATACCCGGTCCCACAACCTGGCCTGCCAGCGAGGTGCCTGCCCCGCGCGGTATGACCGAGGTGCCTTCGCTCTGCGCAAAGGCGATAATCTTCTGTATGTCATCTATGCTGCCGGGCCGTGTTACCGCAAGTGGAATCTCCCTGTAGGCAGAGGCGTCGGTGGCATAGAGGATCCGTTGGGTGTTATCAGAGTAGAGATCACCTTCCAGCTCTGTCCGCAGGCTGTCAAATCTCAAATCTTTTTTCATGGAATGTGATCATTTACTCTGTTATTTAGTGCTCTTTTTACCGAATGCAGGGTCTATTCTCAGCAATGACACCGCAATCAAAGGTATAATACTGCAGATCATCACCCAGAGGAAAAAGTGGTTGTAACCCAGTTGCTCCTGAAGCCAGCCCGCAAACAATCCGGGCAGCATCATACCGAGTGCCATGAAACCGGTGCAGATGGCATAATGGGCTGTCTTGTATTTTCCATCCGAAAAATAGATAAGATAGAGCATATAGGCTGTAAACCCGAACCCGTATCCAAACTGCTCGACAAATACACAGATGTTGATAATAAGAAGGTTGTCTGTCTGGGTAAAACTAAGGTAGAGGAATGTTGCTGCGGTCAGCAACATGCTCAGGGTCATTGGCCAAAGCCATTTCTTCAGGCCGCCGGCGGCTGCTACCACACCTCCGATAATACCGCCAAGCGTAAGACCTATTATACCAATTGTGCCATAGACCAACCCGACCTCACCGGTTGTAAGCCCCAGCCCGCCCTTGTCAATGGGGTCAAGCAGGAACGGATTGATCAGCTTAAGCAACTGAGCCTCCGCGAATCGGTAGGTCAGCATGAAGAAAAGGGCTACCCCAACCTGAGGTTTCCTGAAGAATGTCGCGAATGTCTGCCCGAACTCCTTCAGAACATCAGAGGGTTTGAGATCTTCACGGGGTGCGTCGGAATCCGGCCTGGGCAGGATAAACCTGTGCCAGAAACTAAAAACGAAGAACAGCCCGGCAAGGACAAAGAAAGTGACCGCCCATGACATCGGGATATTCCCCGAAAGTCCCTCATAATTGACTGACGTATTACCGGTAAGCTTTGAATCTGCCTGGAATACCATGTAGGCCGGTTTATCCCAGTTCGATTCGTTGAAAACGAGATGGCCTCCCTGGACGAGAGCAATGCTTTTGTCTCCCTTTTTCAGGACGGTATTAAGAACTACCTTCTCCCCTGGTTCGGGTGACCCGGACAGTCTGACGGGAACAACGGACACGCTTCCGGTCACTGATGCGACACTTCCTCTCTCCTCTCCGAAGTTCTCCCTGATCCAGTATCCCATGGGTTCTGAAACCTTAATAGCCCACCACCCCTTGCTCTTGACTTTTAGTTCCTCAGCCTGTACAAAACCATAGCCCAGATTGGATTTTCTGATTGAATCCAGAAGAATATTCAGGCTGTCCTTATCAACGGTTTGGGTGCTTATCTTCAGTGAATCATGTTCAATAAAAAAATACAACTCCTCCTTGCTATCCGGCGCTGCCGCAACATAAGGCATTTCGAGAACAGTTTTCGAGTAACCGGGTGATGCCTCGATATAGAGTTCAACGGGCTCCCTGCCCGAAGAGCTTTCAAGAAAACCCGCCAAAATTACAAGGAGTCCCTGCCCGGTGATTGTGGCAACCCGGTAAAAGGTGCTGCGGATGCCCACATATTTGGCCTGCTGGTTGGTATTCAATCCGAGCATGTAAAATCCGTCTGCCGCAATATCATGTGTGGCTGAGCCAAAGGCCAGCAGCCAGAAGAAAGCCAGGGTGATCTTGAAAAAGAGTGAGGCAGGAATCGTCAAAGCGATGCTGGCAAATCCAAGAGCCAGAACAAGCTGTGTGATTACAATCCACCATCTTTTGGTCTTGAGTAAATCAACCAGCGGGCTCCATATCGGTTTTATAACCCATGGCAGGTACAGCAGACTGGTGTACAGGGCAATGTCGGCATTGGAAATCCCCATCCGCTTGTACATTATAACAGATATGATGTTCACTGCAACATAGGGTAATCCTTCGGCCAGATATAGTGAAGGTATCCATGCCCAGGGCGACCGGATTTTGTTTTGTGCTGACATGCTTATAGCTTATTAAACTTGTATCCCTTGTTTGTATAGAAATCAATAATCTCCTGGAGCTTCATATATAGCTTATCGCTCCTTGCCGGATCTGTTCCAGGATGAATGAGTATCATAGCACCGCTGAGCCCCTCAGGGGAGCCTGCCTCAAAACCAGCCAGTCGCTTCACCAGGTGATCGGATGAACGGTAGTTTGCCATGTCAGGAGTGGTGTAATCCGCATTGGTGCCTGTACCCGGTGTGAAATTGACAAGGGTCAGTCCCATCTCTTCGCTCCACCTGCTGATGGCGCTGTTATACCACTCATACGGCGCCAGGAAGTACTGCGGCTTCTGCTTCTTCAGCCCCGCCTTCTGCAGTACCGTAAAATTGTTCCTCAGGTCAGCATTGAACTGCTCTTTACTCACCAGAAGCGTGTCACGGTTATCCCAGGGTATGTACAGGAGGTGCGCATCTGAATGGGGTCCGAGATAATGCCCTTCAGATATGATTCTCCCTGTTACCTTTACCCACTTTTTGTTTCTGAGAAAGTTACCCGTCAGGAAGAATGATCCTTTTATATTGTTGTCATCCAACACATTAAGGATATGTTCAAATCCTTCTCCGAATTCGTCAGCAGAAAACAGGAGGTAGATATTCTTTTCATTTGATCCCTTTCTGATCACTGCGCCATGGGCATCATACACATCTCCTTGGTAGTCTGTGCGCTCTTTTCTTCCCTCCTTCTCAAGGGTTGAGAGGTAGTAACTAAGGCTTGCCGTACCGTCGAGGGTAGGTTCATTGGTGCTGTAATCACCGATATCGTCGTGATAGACCACACGGCCACCCTGGAAGGCAGCATACGGGTCAGGCCTGAGAAGTGTCAGTCCCTTCAGGTTCGCATGTATTGTCTTGTTGATTGGCCCGTCAATCAGTCCGCCTGTGGTTGTCACCCCCAGGTATCGGGTGACGGCTGAGTGTGGATAAAGAGGATAATCGCCTCCTGCAGGCAGCCCGCATATCATGGAAGTGCCCCACGGGTTACAGCCGAAGAGCCAGTCTCTCATGGCGGCCTCCATGTAGTCATAACTGGTGTCACCTGTAGCCTCCCGGTATAGCCTGCACTGGGTCCGAGCTGCAGCAACATAGGGATTGGAGCACCAGACAAAGGGAATCTTCACCTGGAAAACATCATTCTGATCACGCC
>JBFYPM010000184.1:0-22259 GCA_041303295.1 Bacteroidales bacterium | reverse complement strand
TGCTCTATACGCCAAAGATTATGCTTAAGATCTATTACAAACTTTAAGCAGAAATACAGACTGCATAATTTACTGGTGAGCAAGCCGTCATACTTTTTCAAGGCTATTTTCATTCATCAACCGATTACCAGAACCAGCCGAATTGTCTCAACACCCGGAAGAGCCAGACATAAGTTGATGTCCCGGATTCACTGAAACAGCCCGAGGCTCAACAGGATCAGCGGCAGGGTGATAACACTCAGAATTGTTGAAACAAAGACATTCGCCGTTGCAATATCATCATCTTTTCCAAGGATGTTTACCATGATAACGACATTCACCATGCACGGCATGGCTGCCTGCATCACCACTACATTCAGGACCTCCCGCCGGAGCAGATCCGGAAAAAAATAATTAAGGAGGGCAAAGATCCCTATGAGCAAGAACGGAACAAGTAGGAGCCTGTTAAAGGATAACAGGTATACATTCCAGTTCTTCAACATCTTTTTGCCATCGGCAAAATAAAGCATCGCCCCGATATATATCATCGAAAGATAGGTGGTAGTGCTTCCCAGAGCCCCTACCGAATCGAGTATGATCAGAGGCAGCTTGACTGAGAGAAGGAACAATGCAAATCCAGCTAAGATGGCTATAGTATTGATATTAAATAGTTTTAACAGGATCTTCCCCGGACTTAAACCGCTTCCGGGGGCAACAACTGCCACACCTACAGTCCACATAAGAATGTTTGAAACAAGTACGAAGAGACTGGCATAAAGTAGTCCTTCCCTGCCAAACTGCGTTGCTATCAGCGGAAGCCCCAGGTAAATTATATTTCCCAGCATACTGTGAAGCCTGAATATTGCCTCGTGACTTCCCCTGAGACCAAACAGTTTTGCTGTTATCGTTCCCATGAGCAGCATGAACAGAAGAACAAAGAGTGCGAGTAAAAGTGCCTGCATACTGCTTGAAAGAAGCTCCGGGGTAAGGTCCACCTTGCTGAAATTTGTGAACAGCAGGGCCGGCAGAGTGACATAAAATATGATTCTGGCCAGCACATCCTTTGATGATGAAGTTATTACCTTCGCCCGGGACGCAACGATCCCGGCCAGTACCAGGATTGCCAGCACTGCAATCTGCCTTATAACCACTTCCAATGCCATATCAATGAAAAATTAAGTTCCGTGCTCAGGGACCATCGCCATCAAAGTTGAGAGATAGACTTAAATCTCATTGCACCCGGTTTTTACAGGTCCGAATTTATGATTTTTCTTTCTGATATGGCCTTACTGTAGAAATATAGCCTGTTATCATCACGGGCAGAAAGGATAAAATATCGCCATATGCCCTTATATTTGGAGTGGAAAAAGGGCCTTCCTGAACTGTTAACCGAAGCTGTGTGTGCAGACCGCAATAAAAGAACAATTTGAAGTTGAAAATCCGGACATGGAAGACACCTTACATAAAATAGACTTCGATAAGATTGACAGTAACAGAAAATGCTGAGCATGACGCAAAAAAGAATAAGACAGTAAAAGCAATTGACATTAATCCCTAATCAAGCCGACATATGAAAAGTCTCAAACAGTTTTCAACCGTGGCACTGCTTGTCAGCGTCATGTTCTTCTTCGCACCGCAGGCGCAGGCCCAGCTCTCCGTGCTGCAGCCCGAAAAGCACTTCGGATTTCTACCAGGCTCAGATTATAATCTGTTTTCCTACGAAGAACTGATTGATTATCTCATGAAGCTTGACAAGGCCTCGCCGATGGTCAGCTTGGAAGAGATTGGCACCAGCCCGATGGGGCGGAAAATGTATATAGTATTTATCTCATCCGAGAAGAACATAAAGAACCTGCCAAAGCTGCGTGAGATAAACAGGGAGCTGGCTCTTAATCCATCCCTGTCCGAGGCCCGGAGGAAGGAGTACATAGCTGACGGCAAGGTTTTCTTCCTTGCAACCCTCTCAATGCACTCGACCGAGGTTGCTCCGTCACAGGCCGCACCTCTCATTGCATATCAGCTGGTCACCTCTGCCGACCCGCTCATCAGTAACTACCTTGATGATGTAGTCTACATGATGGTGCCCAACCATAATCCTGACGGAATGGATATGGTTGTTGAGAACTATAAGAAATACAGGGGCACACAGTATGAGGGGGCGTCACTGCCGCAGGTCTATCATAAATACGTGGGACACGATAACAACCGTGACTTCATCAGTCTTACCCAGGATGACACCAGGGCTATAGCACGCATCTGCAACCTCGACTGGTTTCCGCAGGTGATGGTAGAAAAGCATCAGATGGGCTCAACGGGTATACGCTATTTCGTACCGCCGGCGCATGATCCTATTGCGGAGAATGTTGACGGTGAGTTATGGGCCTGGACGGGTGTTTTCGGCACAAATATGTTGCGTGACCTCACTGGAGCAGGCCTCACCGGTGTGGGCCAGAAGACCATTTTCGACATGTACTGGCCTGGTTCAACAGAGACATGCATCTGGAAGAACGTCATCGGCATGCTCACTGAAGCAGCCAGCGTGCGCGAGGCATCCCCCGTTTACATCGAGCCCAACGAGTTGCAAGCCAGCGGTAAAGGGCTCTCAGAATATGACAAAAGCATCAACTTCCCCGTGCCGTGGTCTGGCGGATGGTGGCGACTGGGTGACATCGTCAGGCTGGAGATCGAATCGACCCTCTCCATAATAAAGACTGCCTCCCTGCACCGGGGTGACATCCTACGCTTCAGGAATGACATTTGCTGCAGGGAGGTGGAGAGAGGCCGCAGCGAACCGCCATATTATTATGTTGTGCCGGCCGGTCAGGCTGACCAGAGTGAACTGATCCGCTTCGTCAACCTGATGAGGGAACACGGGGTCAGCGGATACCAGCTCACAGCAGATCATACCCTTGACGGTACGAACCTTAAGGCAGGCGACTTTGTCTATCCACTGGCACAGCCCTTCAGGGCTTTTATAAAGGAGGTCATGGAGAAACAAATATTCCCTGTCAGGCATTATAGCCCCGGCGGAGATTTAATAAAGCCGTATGATGTGACAAGCTGGTCACTGCCTCTTCACAGGGGACTGACATCATACGAGATCACCTCACGTGATCAGGCTTTTGAAGGCAAGATCAAACTGCTTGATGAGGTTTATGCTCCCCTTCAGAAGAGTTATCGGCTGCCGGCAGTCTTCCCCGTAGCCAGCAACGGCAGCTTCATGGCTGCCTTCATGGCTGCCGGGAAAGGTATGAAAGTAAGTCGTCTTGACAGTGAAGTGCAGATTGAAGGCAAACTACTTGGCAAAGGCAGTTTCGTTATAAGCGGCGGTGATGTCACAACCCTGGCCACTATTGCAAAAGCGGCATGCACTGAGCCGGTCTACGCAGGCGGGGAAGGCACTCTCCCGGCAACAGAGGTCAACATTCCGCGGATTGCCCTCGTGGAGACATATTTCAGTGACATGGACGCGGGATGGACACGATACCTCTTTGACACATACAGCCTGCCATATAAGATTATCCGTCCGGGCGAATTTGCTGATGCTGACCTCGAAGGAGAGTTCGACATTATAATCTTCCCCAACTCACAGAAGAATATTCTCATGACAGGCAAGCCCGGCTCCGACGGCGGAGCATACATGAGCAGCTATCACCCCGAATACCAGAAGGGAATGGGCAAGAAGGGATTCGAAAAGCTATTGCTCTTCATAAACAACGGTGGCATGGTCCTATCGTGGGGACAGTCGACTGATCTCTTCACCGGCCTCCTGGAGATGACAGTTGCCGGTGTAACCGAAGAATTTACTCTGCCCTTCACCAATGCCGCCGAACAGGCAAGAAGGGATGGCCTCAGCATCCCCGGGGCCCTTGTGCGTCTCGAGCTGAAGAGAGATCATCCCCTAACATACGGTATGCCGGCATCGGCAGGCGTCTTTTACAGGGGCAATCCCGCTTTCACAACATCTGTCCCCAGGTTTGACATGGACCGCAGGGTCATAGGACATTTTTCCGAAAAGGAGATACTCCTTAGCGGTTACTGTGAGAAGGAGGAGCTGCTGGCTAACAAACCGGCTATGATATGGCTCAGGAAAGGCAAAGGTCAGCTTGTTCTCTACAGTTTCAACCCGCAGTTCAGGGCTTCAACCCAGGGAGCCTACAAGCTGCTCTTCAACGCTCTTTTCCTGCCGCCGGCTGAGCAGCAATCATTCTAAACCATGAAAATCCTGATAATAGAGGATGAACCAAGGGTGGCCTCCTTCATCAAGGAGGGGCTTGAGGAGAAAGGCTATCAGACGGAGGTGGTATATGACGGGCTGTCAGGTGAAAGGACGGCTTTGGTGCAAGGCATTGACCTGGTGATCCTTGACCTGATAATTCCCGGGAAAAGTGGAATTGAGGTGTGTAAAAGCATAAAATCAGTGCATCCGGATCTTCCTGTACTGATGCTTACCGCTCTTGGCACCACAGCCGACAAGGTAACCGGGTTTGATGCCGGAGCCGATGACTATCTTGTCAAACCTTTCGATTTCCCCGAATTGCTGGCAAGGATCAAGTCGTTGCTTAAGAGGAAAACACCTGCATCACTCAAGTCCGAATCACTTAAGGTGGCGGATCTTGAGCTCGATCTCCTGAGAAAAGTTGCCATAAGAGGTGGCAGGGTTATTGAACTGACGGCGAAAGAATTCTCACTTCTGGAATACTTCATGCGCAATAAGGGCAGGGTCCTGTCACGTGTCGATATATCGGAGAAGGTCTGGGAGATAACCTATAATACAGGCACCAATGTTGTTGAGGTCTATGTCAATATCCTCCGGAAAAAGATCGACAGGGATTTTGAACCAAAACTTCTACATACCAGGATTGGCCTGGGTTATATATTCACTGACCAGTAATGAAAATACGCCAGAAACTGACGCTGCAGTTCTTCCTGATGGCAGGAATCATAATGGTGCTTTTTTCCGTGACCGTTTATGTTTCATCAGCCAGGTACAGGCGTGACGATTTCTTCCAGAGGTTGGAGAGCAGAGCGAACAGCACAGCCAGGCTGCTGATTGAGGTGGAGGAGATTGATGCAGACCTGCTCAGAAAGATCGAAGAGGACAATCCGGTAAGTCTTCCCGATGAAAAAATAATAATCCTCGATAATAATAATAATGTCGTCTATACGACTGATTCCCGCAATGTTATATTGTATGATGAGGCCCTGCTTGACAGAATAAGAATCTATGGCAAAGTCAGGACACACAGCGGCAGGTATGAGCTGATGGGCGTGCTCTTTGCCGAGGAAGAAGACAGGTTTGTGGTACTCTCTGCCGCAAGGGATATCTTTGGAGTGGATAAGCAGAAGAATCTCAGGATGGTACTACTACTCCTCAACGGACTCTTCCTTCTGCTTTATTACCCTGCAGGATGGCTCCTGGCGGCCAGGGCTTTCTCTCCAATCTCCAGGGTTGTGGGGAGGGTTGAAGAGATTTCAATTACTAGCCTGAATCTGCGGCTCGATGAGGGTAACGGGAAGGATGAACTTGCTCACCTGGCCCACACTTTCAATCTGATGCTTGACAGACTTGAGACTGCATTTGCAGTGCAGAAGGACTTCATATCAAACTCATCTCATGAGCTTCGCACCCCGCTCACAGCCATTACAGGCCAGCTTGATGTTCTGCTGATGAAAAAACGCTCCACAGATGAATACCGGAATGCAATCGTTGCTGTACTTGAAGACATAAAGAACCTTAACAGGCTTATAGACAGATTATTGCTTATGGCGCATGCGAGTTCAGAAAGCGCAAAAACCGGTTTCCACGAGGTCAGAATCGATGAAATTCTATGGCAATCACGCGATGAACTTCTGAAGTACGAACACGGGTATTCTATAAACATATCCCTTGATGAGACCATCTCAGATATGGAGAACATGATGGTTCTGGGTGATGACCAGCTGTTACGGTCAGCGGTAACGAATATAATGGAAAACGGGTGTAAATATTCCCCTGACAAGTCAGTTGACATTGATCTGAGTTTCTCAGGCAACAGGCTGTCAATCAAATTCAAAGACAGAGGGCCGGGTATTACTGAAACCGACATCGGACGGATATTTGAACCTTTTTACCGCGGCACGGTGTCGGGAAGTATCAAAGGCCATGGCATAGGTTTATCTCTTGCCAAAAAAATAATTGATATCCACCAGGGGGAAATTACTGTTGTGTCAAAGCCCGACGCTGGCACTGAAATTACCATATCACTTCCACCGGCGGCACCCGGGCAGATGTAAAGCAGGTTTCACTCATCCAGGTTTTAACCCATACTCATCCGGGCAGATTTTAATTGGAATTTAATACGGATTTAATTTCTTCTTTATACCGTAGCTATATATTGCGCCCCTCAGGAGACCTATGCGGCCTTCTGTTGGAAACAAGACTCCAAAAACACAGCATACCCTGCAAGCATCAGGGAACACTGAGAAAGTTTCTGTTATTCAAAATTCTGTTTTTTATTTCTGTCAGGAGGTGCGGCAAACTGCACCTCCTTTTTTTTGGCACAACAGACTGTATTAAGTTGGGTTTAACGCCTTTCTGTCTGGAATAAGCTATTTATCAGGCAGGAATCTGCCCCTTTTTGATTCGGAGATTCAGGCAGCCGGCTTGTTCTTCCGGGTATGGAAGTAGGTCAGACCGTTTAACTCATTCATACTGACAAGCTCCAGCCCAACCTCATGCAGGAGATTTGTCACAGCTCTTTTGGTGAGGTACCTGTTTGTCTTGGAGTCAATGAAGCTGTACATCCTGTTAATGAAAGGAATCCTTGACTCAATGCCATTCTCATAGGCTTCAGCCTTCTCTGACTCCTGCCTGGGCATATTGCTATACTTGTCGGAGAAGCCATTCTGCGCCTTATTGTCGACAAAACATCCGATATAATTGCTATTGTCAGGAAGCAGTGTCTTTATCTGTTTCAGGAAATCCCTGACCTCCCTGACATGGTTGAGCTGCCTGAGAGTGATGACGGTCCGTATGCCCTTCATATCCTCGGCATCGTAAAAATAATGACGTGATGAAGGAATGACAAGCATGCCTGACTCCTTAATGAGCCCCATACGGTCCAGGTAATCTATCAGACTCTGACGCACCTCAAGATCAAGCTCATCAAAAAGATGAATCAGGCCGCTGTCCCTCAATGACAACTTCCTCTGGGCCGGCTTAATAATAGCCTGCTCTTTAATTACATCTGAACTCAATCCGATAATCTCTTTATCCATTACCTAACTAACATGCTTACATGCACAACTTTTGTGCCATCCTCTTTAAACAATATCCTTTATAAGGAAATTGACATGTCGAAGATATTGACTGTTCATTATAACACCTAAGCAATTTTGATGTTCACCTGACTAACTTTGACCAACGGACGAAAAACGAAGATATGTAAAAAAGAAGGAGAAGTCAACTAAATCCGACAGGAGGTTTCTAGTAGGAACTGAGAAGATTCAAAGCGCCTCCGTCATGTGCCCGTTACCAGGCACCTGGCAGCCGGCCGGAAGCACCTGGGGTCATCGTTCTATGCGGAATTCCGTATAACCGACCGGTGGATGTTCGGTTACCCTGACAGAGTCAACAAATCCCACCCCGGGTCCCTTCCTGCACCAGGCAGCAAAGCCTGCAAGCTCCTCCCTGGCGCCCTCGGCTTCGATAAAAACGGTGCCGTCAGGAAGATTCTTCACATAGCCTGTAATATTCCTCCTCTCTGCCTCACGGGCAGCGCTCCAGCGGTAGCCCACGCCATGAACCATGCCGGTGACATTTAACCTGTATAGAATTTTGCCTTCCGATGACATTTCCCGCTACATGTTTGACCCGATAAAGGCATATTGTAAATTTCACCTCCAATTTAAGTTATTTTTGCATTTTCCCGACATGCTCTTTCTGCATCCGGATCAGTTTAAAGAATTGAAATTATGTTCCGTTTAAAAACCATCAGGGAATCCCGCCGATGAAGCAACGATGGAAAATAGTTATTGCAGTCACTGCCGTCGTTATTTTCATTCCGGCATTCTTTGTTACCTCCGTTTACGGAGGCGTATTCGGACGTCTGCCAGGTAAAAAAGCACTGCTTGACTTTAAGAATTCCAGGGCTTCGGTGGTCCTTTCAGCCGAGGGGGACCTGATCGGAAAGTTTTATTCTGAGAACAGGACCGAGATAGCCTTTGACCAGATTCCCCGTCACCTTACCGAGGCACTGGTGGCAACGGAGGATGCCCGTTTTTATGAGCACTCCGGAATTGATTCCAGGAGTATTCTCAGGGTAATTTTTAAAACCATAATCTTTAACGACCGCAGTTCAGGAGGTGGCAGCACCATCACGCAACAGCTGGCAAAGAACATGTATGGAAGAAAGGATTATCTGATTCTATCCCTGTTCCTGAACAAGACCAGGGAGGCATTGCTTGCCCGGCGCATAGAAAAAGTGTACTCCAAGGAGGAGATACTGACCCTCTACCTGAATACTGTCTCTTTTGGTGAGAATATTTTCGGGACTGAGGCCGCCTCGCGGCGGTATTTCAGTAAAAAGACTGTTGAGCTCAGTGTGGAGGAGGGTGCCGTTCTGATTGGCATGCTAAAGGCGAACACCTCGTTTAACCCGCGTCTCTATCCTGATAATGCAAAGAAGAGAAGGAACGTTGTGTTTAATCAGATGGAGAAATACGGTTACCTTGACAGGGAGACGGCTGATTCGCTCTGCGCCCTGCCTCTGCAGCTCAAATATAACAAGGCAGACCTTGCCGGTCCTGCTGACTATTTCATGGTCAGGGTAAGGGGGGAGGCAGACCGTATTATCAGGGAGATATCAGCCTACCGCGGAAAAGACTGGGATATTGAGAGAGATGGCCTTATAATCAACACCACCCTCAGGCTGTCACTTCAGCAAGCTGCAGGTGATGCTTTTAAGAATCACCTGACGATTATGCAGAAGAGGCTTGATGAGCAGTACAGCAGCTCTTTGGGAAAACGAGCCCTGAAAGATATTCCTGACAGTCTGAGGCAGATGATGACCACTCTCCAGGCAGGATTGCTGGCCCTTGATCCGGTCACCGGCGGCATCATGGCATGGGCTGGCGGAATAGATTTTGCTACTCAGCCCTATGACCAGATAATGGCACGACGGCAACTGGCATCAGTGTTCAAGCCGTTCATCTTTGCAGCAGCACTTGAGGACGGGATGGAGCCATGCCATTACCTCGACAATGATTCGGTGACACTGTCAGGCTTCAGCGACTGGAGTCCTGAGAACTACAACCACTCTTACGGAGGCAAGTACTCGCTTGCCGGTGCACTGTCGCAGTCGATGAATATCCCAACCTTCAGCCTCTACCTGCTGATAGGGTTTGAAAAGGTTGAGAGGATATGGGAAGAAATGGGATTCTCATTTCCGCTTGTAAACACACCTTCACTTGCCATGGGAACTGCCGAGGCCAGCATTCTTGAGGTGGCGGTAGCCTATGCATCATTTGCCAACGGAGGGATGATTATAACACCTTACTGCATTGAATCAGTGAAGGCTCCTGACGGAAGGGTGCTCTGGCAGAGTAGACCCTCCGTGCAGGACGGGAGAATAATTTCAGAAAATACCGGATTGGTTATGGGCGCCATGCTGCAGAAAGCCATCACGGAAGGGACAGGCGCTTCATTATACAGTGTCTACGGTGTAAATATACCCCTGGCTGGCAAGACTGGCACCTCACAGAATTATGCTGATGCCTGGTTTGCAGCCTTCAATCCCGGCCTGGTGATTGTAACCAGGGTGGGAGCTTCATCACCGGCAATCCACTTCAACAGCGGCAGGAACGGGTCGGGAAGCACCCTGGCTCTGCCACTGGTGGCACTGACACTCAGGAAAGCAGAGGCCGACGCCGAATTGATGAAGCTTATCAATAAACCCTTTCCGGAACTGCCGCCTGAGCTGGCTGAGGCCATGGACTGCCCAGACTTCAGGGAGAAGAGCTTCTTTGACAAATTCATAGACCTGTTCAGTGATGATGTGGTAGACTATGAAGAAGCCGGCAAAAGGAGACGATCAATCCTCAGAAGAATATTCCGAAGGTAAAATTGTGTCTCTCCATACTAAAGAAGATAGTCATGAAGTGAATTTCATTAAAACTTCATCTGCCTTATGTTACTTGCGCCGGTATAGTGCAAACCATAAAAGCAGAAACAAGATGAAAAGAATCTTACCAATCCTTATGACAGCAGCATTCCTCCTGAGTATGGGAGCATGCAACGATATTAAAAATTCAGGTGAAGGTGACGGAAGAGTAGTGATCAGGGTAACAGACGATCCCTTTGATATCAGTAATATAGAATCCGCCACTGTAACTATTACCAAGGTCGAAATCAAAAAGGTGGGTGACGGCATCAGCGACGGTAATCCGTTCGTTACACTCTCTGACGATACAGTGACCATCGATCTCATAGACCTCAGGAACGGGGTTACAGAGACCCTCCTTGACCTCGATATCCCGGCAGGAGAATATGATATGATAAGGCTGTATGTTGAAGAGGCCGGACTAAAGCTCAGGGATTATATTGATCCTTACAGCGTTAAAGTACCGAGCGGCAGCCAGTCGGGTATTAAGATCCATATCGACCCGGCACTGGAAATCGCCGAAGGGCTCACATCTGAACTCCTCCTTGACATTGATCTGTCAAGATCATTCATCCTAAGAGGTAACATGAACAACAACAACGGCTTCATATTCAAGCCTGTGATCAGGGCTGCAAACATGACCACTGCAGGTCGCCTGGAAGGTATGGTAACTGACACTGCTGATGTAAAAATCAAGGAAGCTAAAGTATGGGTTGAACAGGACACCGTTGTGGCCACTGCCTTCGCCGACACCCTTGGCTTCTATGCAATCATCGGGATACCCGCGGGTACATACTCGGTCTCAGCCACCAAAGAGGGATATGATACCGTCCGCTTTGAAGGGGTGAATATCATTGCAGGAAACAAAACTGAAAAGAATTTTGAGTTGATTAAAAAGTAACCATCTGATTTAATTTCAGATGGCGTAAATAAAGGCCGTGCCGCTTCAGGCACGGCTTTTGTTTTTTGATCAGTTTTTACTAAATTTGACCGTCAGCCTTTGCTCATCTTGCCCGAAACCTGAACAGGTCATTGAAGAACATAATAATTCAAACAATGAAGACCAGAAGAATCCTGTTAAATGCCGCCCTTATTACAGCAGCCATCCTGCTTGTAATATCATGTGCGGTTAATCCTGTCACAGGGAAGAGACAGATTATGTTCATGAATGAAGCCCAGGAGATTGCCCTCGGAATCTCTTATGACCCGCAGGTGCTGGCCTCATTCGGGGTGTATGATGATCCGGAGCTACAGGCTTTTGTCCAGGCCCGGGGCGCTGAGATGGGGAAACTCTCTCACAGGCCCAACCTTGAATATCATGTCAAGGTGGTTGACTCGCCTGTGGTGAATGCCTTTGCTGTACCGGGCGGATTCATTTACCTTACAAGGGGTATCCTGGCACAGCTGAATAACGAGGCAGAGCTTATAGGAATTATAGGGCACGAGATGGGGCACATCACGGCCCGGCACTCCGTCAGTCAGCAGACTAAACAACAGCTTGGAACCCTGCTGCTCATCGGAGGCATGATTGCATCCGAGAAGCTGGCAGGCTATGCAGAACAAGCCATGCAGGGAATGCAACTGCTCTTCCTCAGCTTCAGCCGTGACGACGAAAGGGAGGCGGACGCTCTCGGTTCTGAATACGCTACAAAGCTTGGCTATGACGGCACCAAGATGGCCGACTTTTTTAAGGTGCTCAACAAGATGAATATGGCCTCATCTCAAGGCGGGGTTCCAACATTCCTCTCAACCCACCCCGACCCTGGTGACCGTTACAATTCTGTTATCAGAAACACCAGGGCGTGGCAGGACAAGCTGAAACTACCAGCATACAAAGTTAACGCCGACTCATACCTGAAACTAATTGACGGTATAGTCTATGGTGAGGATCCAAAGCAGGGTTATACCGATGATAATACCTTCTTTCACCCGGTTTTGAAATTCAAGTTCTCGTATCCTGCCGGCTGGACTCTTACCAATGCGCCCACACAGGTTACCGTACAGCCGGCTGACGGCAAGGCATTGATACTCTTCACCCTCTCAAACCAGAGGTCTCTTCAGGCTGCAGCTGACTCAACCCTGGCACAGTACGGGCTGAAGCTTCAACGAGCAGAGCAAAGGACCATCAACGGCATGCCGGCAATAGTAGCCCTGTCAAAACAGGAGAGTCAGAATCAGTCTACAGGCGCCGTGAACGTCACTTCAGTACTGTCATATATAATCGAATACGGATCGGTCTATTATGTGTTCCACAGCGTGGCCACTGAAGCCGATTTCCCGAATTACGCAACCAGCATGGAATCATCGATGAAGACATTTGCAAAACTGACCGAGTCTAACAGGATAAATGTCAAGCCTCAGCGGATCTATGTGAAGGCGGTACAGCGAAGCGGTTCACTGGCCAACGCATTCACTGCCTTCGGCATGAAGCAGGAGATGATGAATGAACTGGCGCTCCTGAATAACATGGAGCTTACAGACCAGGTACAGGCAGGCAAGCTTATTAAAATAGTAGCAGAATAATACATAAGAAATTGGCACAGACAACCTACAGACAATCAGGCTCCCAAACCTGGTTCGACAAATACAGACTGATGATAAAGTACTTCCTGGTGGCCCTCGTAGTGCTATTTCTCCTTGTCACCTCGCTCTTCCAGATAGGCCCTGAAGAGGTTGGAGTCATAACCCGATTCGGCAAGTACGTCCGGAAGGTGGAGCCTGGACTGAATCTCAAATTCCCTGTTATTGAGCGCCTGTACAAGGTTGCCGTGGAAAGGCAGCAGAAGGAGGAGTTCGGATTCCGTACCACACAGCCTGGCATAAAGTCGGAATACACCAAGGTAGGAACAGTTGATGAATCACTGATGCTTACCGGCGACCTGAACCTTGCCGACGTGGAGTGGATCGTCCAGTACCGCATTGTTGACCCGTACAGCTACCTGTTCCGGGTCAGGGAGCCGGTTACAACACTCAGGGACATATCCGAAGCCTCGATGCGCGAAATAGTCGGTGACCGTACCGTTAATGAAGTGCTTACTGTAGGCAGGGCCGAGATAGCCTCCAGCGTGCACCAAAAGATACAGGAACTGTGCACCGAGTACTCACTGGGCATAAGGATTGAGCAGGTGGTGCTCCAGGATGTCAACCCTCCTGACCCTGTCAAAGATGCCTTTAATGATGTCAACCAGGCACAGCAGGAGAGAGAGACACTGATAAACCAGGCCAGGTCTGAATACAACAAGGTTATTCCCAAAGCAAAGGGCCAGGCGGAAGAGACCATCCAGCGCGCTGAAGGATATGCAACTGAAAGGGTGAACAATGCCCTGGGTGAGTCTGCACGGTTTAACGCCCTCTATTATGAATATGTCAAAGCCCCTGAAGTGACAAAAAGAAGGATCTATCTCGAAACCATGGAAGAGGTCATCCCCAGAATTGGCCATAAGATCATTACCGATGAAGCCGGGAACAATGTTTTGCCCCTGCTCCAGATGCAGCTTAACTCAAACAGATAAACCATGTTCCCGAAAAACACAAAAACAATAGTAGTAGTCGCCCTCCTCACAGTAACACTCCTGCTGATACTTGAGTGCATCTACAGGGTCAGGGAGACGGAACAGGTCGTCATAACCCAGTTCGGTAAACCTGTAGGCGAAGCCAAAACAACCCCCGGACTGAAGCTGAAACTACCCTTCATCCAGAAAACCAACTACTTCGAGAAGCGGTATATGGAGTGGGACGGCGATCCCAACCAGGTTCCCACAAAGGACAAGAAATTCATATTCGTTGACGCCTACGCCAGGTGGCAAATAACTGACCCCCTGCAGTTCTTCAAGAGGCTGACTGATGAAAGAGGCGCACAGTCGAGGCTGGCAGACATTCTTGACGGTGAGACACGTGATTACATTGCCGGGCATAACCTGGAGGAGGTTGTCCGTTCAACCAACCGGACCCCAACCTCTTCAGGCCTGATCGGCGAAGAGGCCGGAGATACACTATCTGATATAGAGACCGGGAGACTGGCCATAGAAAAACTGATCCTGATCTCGTCAAATGACAAGGTAAAGGACCTGGGAATAGTGATCCTTGATGTCCGTATCAAACGGCTGAACTATGTTGAGGAGGTGCGGACGCAGATCTATGAGAGGATGAAGAGTGAACGCTACCGTATTGCAGAAAGGTTCAGGTCTGAGGGCCAGGGTGAGGCCTCCAAGATAAACGGTGAAAAAGAACGTGACCTGAAAACCATCCAATCGGAGGCATTCCGCAAGGCTGAGGAGATCCGTGGCCGCGCTGATGCAAGGGCAGCTGCCATCTATGCCGGCGCTTATGACCAGTCTGCCGCCGCTCGCAGCCTCTATGGATTCATGAAATCGATGGAGACCTTTCGCATGACCTTCGACTCAACCACAACAATAATCCTTTCAACTGACAGCGAGCTCTACAAATACCTGACAGACTTCAACTGACCGGAGAGCATTACGGGATTTCAGACCGTTTTTAATTTACCGGCGAAGTCCGCCTTGCAAAGTCCACACGGCTTAAAACAGGTGCTGACATAAGGTGCCATGTCTATGGATTGGCATTATTGGTCAACACCTTTCTCCCATACATCAAAACATGCTTGGTAAAGGGCCTCCCCGGGCTTATTTTAGCACTGAAAACAAGCCCGGTGAGATTAAAAACCTTCCGGGGGTGAAGCAGAAATGAAACCTTATTATCAGATAACAGCGGAAGGAATAGGGATTGTCCTGCTCCGGAAAAGGAAGATTGCAAAAGCACTTCGCAGGTGGTTGCGTGAAAATAGTTTGTCCTACGAGTACAACTTTTACATCCAATAATCTTTCAGGTACAGGTTCTGTTTAAGATTTTCCGGAGTTATGAAGGTCCCGCCCACCCGGCGGGACTTTTGCTTTGAATAAAATTCAAGAGGCCGCAGTCTCAGACTGCAGCCTCCCTTGCTTTGCATTTCCACGGTACCGGGGGTTAGCCCCTGTCAGGGAAGAGCCTCCGCCACCAGTAATATTTCTTGATTCTTGCCATAATCTGATTGCATGCAAAATTGCATACTATTTCAATTACAACGAAAGAATTGCAAGGTTATTTTTTAAGAAGGTCACGTATTTCCTTCAGGAGAACAACCTCATCACTCGGAGGAGGAGGTGCAGCCGGCGCAACCTCTTCTTTCTTCTTTAACCTGTTCATGGCCTTAATCACCATGAAAATACAGAAGGCGACAATCAGAAAGTCGATGATATTCTGAATAAACATCCCGTAATTGAGTGAGACCTCGCTGACCGCAGGCTTCACCACTGTGGCTCCTTCCATCACAGCCTCCTGGCCTTTCTGCAATATTGCCTTGAGGTTGGTAAAATCGACCTTGCCAAGCAGCATGCCCAGTGGCGGCATAAGCACGTCATTTACAAGTGATGTTATAATCTTGCCAAAGGCTCCGCCAATAATAATACCCACAGCCATGTCAAGCATATTGCCCTTAACGGCAAATTCCTTGAATTCTTTAATCATTCCCATATTCAGAAAGTTTTTTTTGGTTAGAAAATATGATCAGGTTAACATGACTCAAATATACAAAAAGCATGACATATACATTTTGTGTCCTTAACATTTGGCTATGCTGTTTGTTTATTAGTTAGTCCCGATTTTTTTTGCTATCTTACAAATTCGATACGAGTAAAGCATATATTTAAACATATTGGTTATTAACCTATTAAAATAGAAATTATGGCTATACTTAAAGTTATTGAACTCCTTGCATCATCACCCGTAAGCTGGGAAGATGCCACGGCTAATGCCGTGAAGGTGGCAGCTAAAACTGTTAAGGAAATACGTTCAGTTTATGTGAAGGATCATAGTGCAGTTGTGGTCAAGAACAAAATTACTGAATACCGTGTAAACGTGAAGATCTCCTTTGAAGTTGTATAAGTCACAAGTGAGAACCCACGGACCTGGTCTCCTTTCTGAAGCACGGAGGAGTTAAAATTTTCAAGTCGGATGGGAAGCATGAGGAAGTGACGGCAAACCTTAATCAGGGAACATAGTATTAAAAGGGTGCCAGCCTCTGGCGCCCTTTGATTTTTTTAACACAACAAAGCGGATTATCTTTTGTTATATTTGTAACGTTGAAAAAGATCCGGACCATATCGCCCATCATTTCGATCCTTCTGATGATGCTTATCCTGTCAGGCAGTTTTGGATATACCCTTATCCGGCATACATGCCAGCAGTGCGGAACAGACGAGGTGGTTGCCGCTGTAATGATTAACGGTGAGGAGAGCAGCTGCTGCTGCAATCACACTGCCGGGTCAATTCATCACAATCACAGTTCGGATGAGATGGTCTTCTCGGACGATTGCTGCACGCATGAGGCTGAGAGGTTTGTGACTGACGAGTTGTTGCGTGCAGAGGTTCAGATTGAAATTCTGCCATACTTTCTTGCCGCAACTGTAGTAGCCGTCATACAGGATCATCCCTTAAAGACCATCCACCACATTATCAATGACAATGCGTTCCACTACGGACGCGATCTGACAACTATGAACTGTCAGATTATCTCCTGAATCATTCATAGGGACAACAAATTGCGTTGGCATGAGACATATCATGGCCTACGCCTGATGTTGTACAATACCCGCAGGGAGGTTCAATGTAACCTCTTACCCGGGTGGTAAACAAATCCATTTACAATCAAATTTTCCCTATGAAGCAAATAATATTAATATTAATAATGGTCATCCCGACCTCACTGCTTGCACAGAGCAGGATAGAGGGCAAGGTGATGATTGCGGGCGGCGAAGGATCACCCGACAGTATAGCCCTTCCAGGTGCCAACGTAGTTTGGGCGGGGACTGCTACCGGTACCTCCACTAATCCTGCCGGCTACTTTACCCTTCGGAGAGCCAGGGGCAATGACCTGCTGGTTGCAAGTTTTGTCGGGTACACTCCTGATACGCTCAGGATAGCACCCGGCGATGACTATGTGGAAATTTTCCTGCATGAGAACAGCATGATCGGAGAGGTCACAATCATCGGTCGCGCCACCGGGGCTCATATAGACAGGGACGCAACAATCGCTACAGTAAATATAACTGCGGCAGAGCTATGCAAGGCAGCCTGCTGCAACCTGTCGGAAAGCTTCGTCACCAACCCGTCAGTAGACGTCAACTACGCCGATGCCGCCACAGGAGCAAAGCAGATACAACTGCTGGGCCTTGCCGGCTCATATGTCCAGATACTAACTGAGAACATCCCTTCCATCTATGGACTTGGAGCAGCATACGGACTGAGTTATGTTCCCGGCCCCTGGATGGAGTCGATCCAGGTCTCCAAGGGCACATCCTCGGTACGCAACGGAAATGAGTCGATCACCGGCCAGATCAATGTCGAATACAAGAAACCGGCTACCAGCGAAATAGTCTTTGTAAACGGCTTCGTCAGTGATGCCGGCAAGATCGAGACCAACGCGAACGCTTCGGTGAAGCTCAATGATTACTGGAGCACCATGATCCTCGGCCACGGCGAGACACAGTCGGGCGCCAGCGACCACAACCAGGACGGTTTCCGCGATGAACCCGATGTAAGGCAGTACAGCTTCATGAACCGCTGGGACTACCTGAGCAATAACCTCACCTTCCGCGCCGGCATCAAATATATGCAGGAAGAGCGTATCGGCGGTCAGTTTGACTATGACCGCAGCAGTAACAACACATGGGATGAGGGTTACGGCATAAACATCGGCACCGGGCGGGCCGAAGCGTTCACCAAGCTCGGCGGAATGTTCGGTCCCGGTAACAATATGTCTGTCGGTTGGATTCAGAGCATGACTTTCCATGAGATGAATTCATGGATGGGATATAACAAGTATGACGGCACCCAGAAAAGCTATTATTCCAACCTTCTCTACCAGTATTTCCCGGCAGAGAAGCATACAATTGATGCAGGTGCAAGCTACCGCTTTGACCACTATGACGAGATGCGCGGCACCTACAGGTTTGTTGTTGATGAGGTGGTTCCTGACATGATTGATGAAACCATCGAATCGGTACCAGGAGTTTTCCTCCAGTATACCTATACCGATTCGGCAAAGGTGACTCTTCTGGCAGGTGTGCGGTACGACTTCTACCGAAACCACGGAGCACAGTTCACCCCGAGGATACACCTGCGCTATGAGCTGACCCCGAAGATGACCCTGAGGGCATCGGCCGGCAAGGGATTCAGGACAGTGCACGTCATGGCCGAGAATATGTACTACCTGGCAAGCAGCCGGAATATAGTTATCTCTGACAACCTCGATATAGAGGAGGCCTGGAACACCGGCATAAACCTCACCGGTTATATACCCCTGGGCAGCAGTGAGCTGAGGCTGACAGGTGAAGCGTACAGGACAACCTTCCTGAAACAGATAGTCACCGA
The DNA here is from genome assembly GCA_041303295.1 of Bacteroidales bacterium. GTDB lineage: Bacteria > Bacteroidota > Bacteroidia > Bacteroidales > VadinHA17 > SR-FBR-E99. The sequence goes on along the minus strand of JBFYPM010000184.1, from coordinate 3,711 downwards.
CCTCGACTCCAGCGTTGACCAGGTGTTGTTCTACAACCTTAACGGTAAATCATATTCCAATGTCCTCCAGCTGGAGGCTCAGCTGCAACCGGTTACAGGACTTGATATAACAGCCGCCTGGCGCTGGAACGATGTCAGACAGACAATCGGCGGTGAACTGCGCGAGAAACCGCTCACCTCACGCTACAAGGGACTGCTCGCAGTCTCATATACAACGAGGATGAGAAAATGGCAGGTGGATTATACCCTGCAGTATAACGGCCCGGGCAGAATACCATCAACAATGGCAAACCCGGAGCCCTACATGAGACACGAAACCTTCAGCGCATACCCCGTCATGAATGCCCAGTTAACAAAATACTTCAGGAAGTGGAGCATATACATAGGGGCGGAGAATATCACGGGGTCAAGACAGCATGATGCAATCATCGCCGCTGAAAATCCCTTTGGCGAGTATTTTGATTCAAACATGATATGGGGACCTGTTCACGGACGGAAACTATATGCCGGATTCAGGTTTGCCCTCGACCGAACAGAAAACTGATAATCACTCATAAATTCAAAAAATGAAAAGAAACATCTTCATCACAGCTGCAATGCTGCTGATCTTTTCAGTAGCTCTATTAGGTGCACAGGACAAGGACAAAAAAGAGCTTTCAACAGTAAGGTTCGAGACCAGTATTGACTGCGAGAACTGCGTCAACACAATTATGAAGAATATCCCGTTTATCAAGGGGGTAAAAGATGTGAAATGCGATCTTACTACAAAAGAGGTCACTATCCAGTATCAAAAGGATAAAGCGGAGCCTGAGCAGCTGAAAAGAGCCATTGAAAAGCTGGGTTATACTGCAAAAGAGATAACAGAAAAAGAGAAAACCGCAGAGAAGTAAATCCATTTATGTAAAGCCGGCTGCCCCGGCAAAATTGCCGAGGTGAATATCAGGCAGAGTACACCTCCGGGTTATGATCTTCCCGCATTGAAGGGAACAATGGTTAAGTAGGGAAATACTTATTTTTCTGTCAGTGTTCCTGTCAGATCCCTGATAACTACCGACGCACAGACAATGCCGAATGCCGCCGGCATATAAGACATGGTGCCAACGCTGGAGGCCTTATTGCTCTCATCGGAGCCACGGACAATCAGCTCCTTGTCGACAACCTCGGGACTGTAGACCGCTGTGAAACCTTCGTGAACACCCAGCTTATGAAGTTTCTTCCTGAGCATGCGGGCAAGATTGCAGAAGTTTGTCTCGGAGATATCGGCCACCCTTATACCGGTAGGATCAAACTTGCCACCGGCACCCATTGAGCTGACAATCTTCAGGTTAAGCCTCAATGAGTGATATATCAGGAACACCTTGGGCGAAAGAGTGTCAATGGCATCAACAATGTAATCGTATCTGTCCGCTTCCAGTATATCAATCATCCTCTGGTCACGGATGAACTCAGGGATGACACTCAGCTTCAGGGCGGGGTTGATATCAAGGAGCCTCTCTCCCATCACCTCAGCCTTCTTCCTTCCTGTAGTGGATGTCAGGGCGGGTAACTGCCGGTTTTTATTTGCAGCAGACACGGTGTCGCCGTCAATAATGGTCATGGCTCCTATGCCGCCCCGGCATATCATCTCGGCAGCCCATGACCCCACTCCCCCCAGTCCGGCTACAACAACATGTGCATTGCTAAGTTTATGCAAGGCCTCTTTGCCGAGGAGCATCTCCGTGCGTGCCAGCCACTGTTCCATCAGATACCGAAGTTGAAAAGAGTATTGAAATTATTCCGAATGATGCCGGTGGCAGTCTCTCCATCGCAGCCGGTTTTCTCTGCAAAGTGACGGTAAACTTCAGCTATCGGTTCCCCTGTCTCATCCGTCTCCAGAAGGATTCTTTCGCGACTGATCACCCCAAGGATCTCCTTGGTGATCCCCTTTTTACCCAGTGAGAACCAGAAACCCTCCTCCGCCAGCGAGGCTGCCAGCTTAGCGTTACCCCTGAATCCGTGTATTACCCATGGTCTGTCTGGTTGGATATCTATGTATGCCCGGCGCAGTTCCTCCCAGCCCCGGACACAATGGATTACCATGGGCTTGAGCATCTCGCCGGCTATTTCAGCCTGGTTGATAAAGGCGCTATACTGCACCTCCATTCGAGCTCCCTTCAGACGGTCAAATCCCGCCTCCCCTATCAATACTACATGAGGATGGGCTGCAGTGAGAACAAGCTCTGTCAGAAGCTGACCTGAATTTTCTTCTGTCAGATACCAGGGGTGGATTCCTGCAGAATAGAGGGTGTTCGCGGAAAAATCTGCCGGCACATCCTCCCCTGCAAAAAGGTTCATAATGGCAATTGTATCATCACTGCCACCGGAATGGTGCGTGTGGAAATCAATGTATCTTATTTCCCTTCCGGGGTTCATGATGCTGATGCCGTCAGCCGGCTGATGCCGTTATCAAGTCTCCGGAGGGTCTCGTCTCTTCCCGTCAGCTCAACGATGTCAAAAAGGTGGGGGCCTCTTGATGTGCCGACCATCAGGAGCCTGAAGAGATTGAGGATAGTGCCGGTATTATATGGACTTCCGGCAATCCACTCCTTGACTCTCTGTTCAATAGTCGCAGAAGTAAACGGCTCCACTCCTGCAACCACATCGCGGAGTTCCGCCATCTGCCGGGGGGAATCGGCGTTCCATCTCTTCCTGACAACCTCCGGGTCATATTTTTCCGGAGCGACAAAGAAAAAGTCTGCCTCGTGCCAAAGATCCTTCACAAACCCAGCCCGTTCCTTCACCAGTGATATGATCTTTTTAAGTGTCTCCGGCGCAGGGCTAAAGCCCTTTTCATTTACCACAGGCATGAACAGTGAGACTAGCTCATCGTCGCTCTTCAAGTGGAAATACCTGGTATTGAACCATTTTGCCTTCTCGGGATCAAAGCGGGAGCCTGATTTGCCCACCCTCTCTATTGAGAATGCTGCAATCAGTTCATCCATTGAGAATATCTCCTGCTCCGTACCGGGATTCCATCCAAGCAGGGCAAGCATGTTCACGAATGCTTCCGGGAAATAGCCCTCTTCGCGGTATCCTGAGGCTGTCTCTCCGTAGGGCCAGTAGAGAGGGAATACCGGGAAGCCCATCTTGTCTCCGTCGCGCTTGCTTAGCTTGCCCTTGCCTGTGGGCTTGAGCAACAAAGGCAGGTGTGCAAACAGCGGTGCTTCCCAGCCGAAGCTGCGGTAGAGCATAACATGAAGCGGAAGTGATGGCAGCCACTCCTCGCCCCTGATGACATGTGATATCTCCATCAGGTGATCATCCACGATGTTGGCGAGGTGGTATGTCGGCATACCGTCAGACTTATAAAGCACCTTATCATCAAGACTCGAGGAATTAACCACAATATCGCCCCTGATCAGATCGGAGAAACGGATATCTTCATTCTCTGGCATGCGGTATCTGATCACGTAGTGTTCGCTTGAAGCCTTCCGCGCTTCTATCTCTTCTGCATTAAGGGTGAGAGAGTTACACATGCTCATCCGTGTAGCGCCACCGTAATTGAAGGTCTCCCCGCGGGCCTCATGTTCCTGCCTGAGCCTGTCGAGCTCTTCCGGCGAGTCAAAGGCATAATAGGCGTCACCCTTTTCTATCAGATCGTCTGCATAACGGTGATAGATCTCTTTCCTGTCACTCTGCCTGTACGGTGCAAATGGCCCGCCCTCTCTAACA
>JBFYPM010000183.1:0-26836 GCA_041303295.1 Bacteroidales bacterium | reverse complement strand
CAGAAGGATGGCCAGCTGGCAAGGATATGAATGACAATGGCGGCGGAGTCATATTCCATGGAACAAAAGATAAGCTTATCTGCGGTTGCTATGGATTAAATCCATGGCTTCTTTCAGGCCGGGTTCCAAAAGCCCCGCAGACAGAAAGAAGGGTAGAGAATGCAACAAGCGGAGGGCATGAGATGGATTGGGTACGAGCCTGCAAGGAGCCCGCAGAAACGAGGGTGATGACCAAATCAGACTTCTCCGAAGCCGGACCTTTCAATGAAATGGTTGTAATGGGCGTGCTCGCAGTAAGACTGCAGGGCCTTAACAAGATCCTGGAATGGGACGGTGAAAAGATGGAGTTCACAAATATCAATGATACCGAGACCATCAAGATTTGCCTGGAAGATAATTTCAGCATCACCGACGGTCACCCGACCTTTAATAAAAAATGGACTGATCCACTAAACGCAAAACAGTTTGCTGATGAGATGATCAGACACAACTATCGCGCCGGCTGGTCGCTCCCGGAGATGCCGGTTTAAGTATGATAATCATAAATCAAATATTTAAAACCTTTTTCTTATGAAAGTATTTAAAATGATGTTAGTACTGGTTCTTGCAGCTTCCTTTGTCTCATGTGGTTCAGGCAAAGAGAAAAAGAATGCTGAGAATAAATCTACAGAGGCAGAAGTCTGGACATTTCTCTTTGACGGCTCAACCACGCAGGGATGGCGCAGTTATAATAAGGCAACTTTTCCGGAACAGGGTTGGGAGATTGTTGATGGTACATTACATTGTATCGGCTCAGGCAGGGGCGAGGCAGGCGGTGGTGGAGGTGACATCCTCTATGACAAGAAGTTCTCAAACTTCCACCTGAAGCTTGAATGGAAGATATCTGAGGGAGGAAACAGCGGCATTTTTTACCTGGCACAGGAGAGCCCTGAACTGGATTACATCTGGAAGAGTGCCCCTGAGATGCAGGTGCTCGACAACGACCGTCACCCTGATGCTGAAGCCGGCAAGGACGGCAACCGCAAGGCTGGCTCACTCTATGACCTGATACCGGCAGTGCCCCAAAATGCAAAACCTGCCGGTGAATGGAATTCTGCAGAGATAAAGGTTTACAAAGGTTCGGTATGGCATATCCAGAACGGTGAGACCGTGCTTGAATACCATCTGTGGACCCCTGAATGGAACACCCTGGTTGCAGGAAGCAAGTTCCCTGGGCTTAATCCAAACTGGGCCAATGTGGCAGGAGAGGGCTACATCGGTGTCCAGGACCATGGCGATGATGTCTGGTACAGGAATATACAGATACGTGAACTTTAACCTGAACTGCACCTGATACAAGAAAGGGCGCCCGGTATACTGAGCGCCCTTTTTATGTGATGTTATAAGCCCTGCGGATTTCCTTTAAGGCCAATCTCGTCGGCGGCTTCGCGCATACCAGCTATTGTGTCCGAAATAAGATCATTGAGCTCAACGCCAAGGTTGGCGGCTCCCTTTTCTATGACACCACGGTCTACACCGGCTGCAAACCTCTTGTCACTCCATTTCTTGCGTACTGACCGGGCTTCCATGTCGAGGACACTTCTCGAGGGTCTGACCAGGGCGCTGGTGGCTACCAGCCCGGTCAGTTCATCGATGGCATAGAGAGTTTTCTCAAGGAGTGTCTGAGGCTCTTTGTCTGAGCAAATCCCAAAACCATGGCTTATTACCGCCCTGATGTACACCTCTGGCCATCCCTCTTCCCTCATTATCCTTTCAGTCATGGTGCAGTGCTGTTCAGGGTACATCTCGTAATCGAGATCGTGAATCAGTCCTACAACCCCCCACATCTCCTCATCCTCGCCATGTTTCCGGGCCATGTATCTCATGACAGCCTCTACCGAAAGTGCATGCTTGAAGAGGCTATCAGTCTTATTATACTTTCTGAAGAGTTCCAGCGCCTCTTCACGTGTTGGTTTGTTGCTTACCATATTCTTAGTCTGAAGGTCTGATGTCTGAAGGTCTGAAGGTCCCGATCCGCCAGCCGGCGGATGCGGGATTTCCTCTCCGCCAGCTGGCGGATCGTCAATCTGTCGCTTCGCTCCGTCCTGCGGTCTTGCGGTCTAAGTACCTTTCATTCAATACTCAATTCTTAATTATTAATTCCTTATTTTCAATTAATATGCTACCCCTGTTTTTACCACCTTCAGTGCGATACTCTTTCCTCCCCGGCTGATCCTGAGAGTGTATACACCTCCGGCAAGATGGCGGCATTCAAACGGGATCCTGTTTCTTCCGGACGTCATCTCGGGCGCTGAGCTCATAACAACCTTTCCGGCGGCATCAATCAACCAGATAACCATCTCTTGTCCGCCCTCATTGTCAAGTTCCAGGACAAAGCTTTCACGGAAGGGATTGGGCAGTATCCTCACAGACTCTTCACTGATCTCAGTGCCCGTACCTGACTTGATAAAAGAGACGTACGCAGTGTCATTTCCTGAATATCCATCTTCCGGTAACCGGCTCATTATATAGATCATATAGCTGACATCAGGCTGAAGGTTGCATTTCTGTGCGAAAACAACGTCAACGGTATCACCCGGGTCAATCTTGATAAAGAAAGTTTCGTTAACCGGTTCTCCTTCGTTAATCCTGTAAGCCAGAGGAAAGCTTGTGAGTACATTTCTGCCGAAGTTGATGACCCTTCCTGAAACAGTTACACCAGTAAGAACTGCCGATGCCGGAGGGGCATATACGGAGTCGATACTCAGGTCAGCCTCCAGGAATGAAATGTCCGGGAAAGTAATCTGGTCTATCCAGGCTGCATCATTTCCGCCGGAGAGCGAGACATCCTTCCTGTAGACCCACTCGAGGTAATGAACCCCGGGCTTTAAAACCTTCCTCCGGAGGGCCCACGGCGTGTCGCCCGATATCTGCATGTCAGCAACACTGTCGATCCTGAAGATGAGTTCATCATATACCGGTTCAGATGAGACCCGTGAATAGAAGGAAAGGGTGTCGGCTACGGGGTTATTAACATAAATCGAAAGGATTGTCTCAGTCTTGTCAGGAATTATTCCCGACCTGGCCGAGTGTGTATTCTCATATGATGATGATGAGCTAATGGTCCAGGGATATGTCTCCTTTTGCAGCCATGGGAAGACATCAAACCTGCTGAACTCCCATGTCTCCCGGGTCTTGCCCGTTTTTAAGGACCAGGCCCCTTTAGCGTCATAGCTTCCGCATGCAAACTCCACCTCGAATGGTAAAAGGGTCCCGGGAGATGCAAGGTCTGATATCTCTGCCTCAAAACTTATAACCTTCTCTTCACCAGGCAGGATAGCACCCGATGGCAGCACCGGCTCCTCAATCGTAAGCCATGGCCCTGATGGAGTGACTGTTACCTGGCCGCTGGCAGCGGATGAGCCCGTATTCTTAATACGTATATCCAGGTTAATCGTCTCTCCAGGATCAGGCAGGAAGTTGGTGTTGCCGGAATGGGAATCGTCATGTACTGCTGATATTATCTTCAATTCCGGTGCATGCAGGGTCATGTCAATCCCGAACCTGTATTCATTGTCATTGTCAGTGAGACCCAGGAGCAATGATGCCAGCTCGCCGTCCTCAACCTCATCTGACACACTGAAGGTGAACTTTCCCAAAATTGTATAGGAGGCTCCGGGAAGCAAAACCCCGATGTTTGCTGATGCTGATCCGACCGTAATTGACCCGGAGGTCGCAGAAATATCAGCAGTGAGGTGAAAAGAGGCAGCCTGACCAATGTTCCTGACAGTAACGGTGAGGTCAATCTCTTCGCCGTAATCCGGTATTCCGTCTCCGTTGCCGGATGGATCATCAAACATTATATTCTGGAGGGTTATGAATGCACCGTTCACCGGGCCGAAGTATATAGTTCTGATCAGCGGCAGCATATTCTGGCCTGTCACCACCAGGAGGCAGGAGTCCTTCACCCCGGCAGGAATGGTAAGTGAGACATTGCCTGAAGGGCTTACAAACTTTGCATCCCAAAGGGTGTCGAAATTGGTCAGTGCGGCATAGGAGAAGGGAGTGGTAAAGAAGCTGAGAGCCTTTAGCTCCTGTGGTACAGTGTCCGGAAGCTCGATGTTGAATGTGTCAGGTCTTCCTATCACAGGAGAGAGAGAGGGGTCGCCCAGCAGGATATAAGTTTCCCAGTAGTATTTCTTGCGGGGACTGGTGCTTGCGGAGACCGACATATTCCCCGAGAAGTTAATCTGGCCCATTGTATAATACCACCCGCCGGGAGGTTCGTTATGAGAATGAAAGAGCCTGTCAAAAGCTCCAGCCCCTGTAGTTTCATATGTGTTGTCAAGTGCAGGTGTGCCGGGCCCTACAGCCCAGAAATAGTCATCTATCCAATATGAGTCATTTGTACAACCAATGTATCCGATAGCGCCTTTTCCGGCTGCCGTTATCATGGAGGTGCCCAGGCATGGTGTGACGTTGATCTGGGCTGTACGGCACGCATTGGCAATTATCATGGGATATTCATGCTCATTGGTCAGCCCGCTCACCATTGCAGCCTTTAACACCGGGTCGCTGAATCCGGCGGCTTCTCCATGTCCTGTATAGTTCAGGATTCCAAGCCCGCGGTTGAGCATTACCAGGAGAGAATCGTCCTTCAGCGGTGAGTCAGGATAAAGCCAATGCACAGCATTCAGCGAGGTGTCCTGGCTAAGATAGTTTGAATAAATGTACTTCACCTGGCCATTCATATAAAGCTCAAAACCGGCGGCATTTCCCGCGGTGGCCAGGGCTCCTGCCCAGAAATTATTCGACGGATCATAATTGAATGACTCGTAGTCAATTATCTTTTTGACCATCCCCCTCATCTGGGCTGTATCGGACGCCGGAAGCCTTCCAATGAAGAGGTCCGGGATATAGTCACCCGCGCCGTCAAACTCGCCGTAGTACAGGTCTGAAACATTTGTTGTGCCGCGCGAGGTCGGGATAATCGCCGGGTCTCCTGCTATAAGAAGGTACTGAACAGGATTGCCTTCATCCACTGAGCGTGCGTAGATTTGGGTTATTCTCCTCTTTAGATCGGCGTAGATTGTATCAGCAGGTCCGGTTGTCCTGTATAGAACTGTGCTGCGTATCCCTTTGAGCATCTTCCACCTGATGAAAGGAGTTAGCTGTTCAGTGAACGATGAATCGGTGACGATGATCATCTCGATGGGTTTGTCAGTATAACCCGTTATATATGAATCAGATGCATATCCACCTTTATCATAGTCAGGTATCTCCGTTTCATCACCCTTGGCAGTTGATGGTTTGAAGCTTATCTCCACCTCCATTGCAGTGATAAGGTCAACGAAGCAGTCTTTCGGATCGTAAAAAGCAGGGTAAACAGCAACATTAGCCAGCCTTTGTCCTCTGTGAATACCTTCATATGTTATCACCACTGTATCATGAGCTATAATCCCCCTGGTGGCATATGAACTTCTCTCCTTGATAGTTATCTTTTCATCCTGGGCTTCGTTCTTGGTTTGAGCAGGCTGAACGGGAAAGAGTTCGGCATTGCCGGCTCCCAGTTCTGCAAACCTGATCCTTCGGGTTGACACGCCGGAAAGTGTGACACTTACGTCCATACCCGCAGGAACCTCAAGCAGTCGGCTGTAAACGGGCAGTTCCGGTTTACCTGTTTCGGAAGTGTGATGATGACCCGGAAGCTGCATCCGCAAATAGTTGCCTGATGGGTCGGTGATTCTCCTGAAACGAGGCTCTTCGGCCCGGTATGATATAGATGATGCCCTGGCTGAAGAATTTCCTGCGTCCCTGTCACCGGCAGACCTGCCCTCATGGCCCTGCGCCCTGTCACCGGCAGCTCTCCCCTCAAGGGTCTGCGTCCGGACACCGGGCCAGTACAGCAGCATGATACCTGCTGTCAGCAGAACAATTGCTCTGTGATTTACCCTCATAACCTGAATGTCGAAGCCAAGATAATTAAAATATGTCTCAAATCAGATGCCAAAAAGGGTTGCTGACTTAATTCAAATTGAATTTGTATATTTAACTTTTAATTTAGGGTAATTGTTCAAGGAATGAAGAAGGGACTTCTGCTTGTAATCTTCCTTTTTGTCTATTATTTAACATCGAGTTCGCAGGTAAACCGTTCAGGCACGCCCATGATCAGCTGGTTTGATGCTGCCGCGACTCCCGGTGATCTCCTTAACCTGTGCATTACAATGGATAAGCGCGGGGTGATGTTCTTCGGGAATGAGTCAAACGGGATAGTGACGTATGACGGAACCACCTGGCGATTGATACCCATGCCCTCTCCCCAGAGAGTAAACGCACTTATTACTGATCACAGAGGCGTGGTTTTCGCAGGTGGTGATTCCGACTTCGGCCTCCTTGAGCCTGATAATACCGGCAGACTAAAATTCAGTTCACTTACCGGTCTGATAAAGGATTCGGTTGCCCGAAGCCAGGTGGGACCTGTACTGTCGGTTACTGCCGACAGCAATACCGTGTTCTTCAGCGACGGTAGAAGGCTATATCTCCACGATATTGAAGGTGATTCAGTTTCCGTAACAGACATGGAGAAGGAGTTTGGTCTGACGAATGCAGGCACCATGCTTTCAATTGATTCAAAGACTTTCATTGCTGATGACATGGAGGGACTGTTCTGGTACATGGATGGCAGACTAACACGTCTGCCGGGAGGGGAAAAGATCAGGATGGTCAGCTTTGTAGGACTGCTCCCTTACGACAGGGATAACATTATGATAGCAACTGAGGAGAGAGGATTGGTTCTGTTCAATCACAGGTCCGGTGTTTTGAATACCCAGTTTATTGACAGAGATGACAATGACAGGATCAGGAAAGGCCCGGTGACGGCGATCACTCTCCTGCCGGGCAAAATGATCGCAGTAGGTCTGGCAGCTAACGAAGGAGTCCTTATATTCAGCCATGAAGGCCGTTTGTTGCAGCATATCTCGGATGCTACCACTGACATCCGTGAGTCGACTGTGACATCTATGTATTGTGATTACAGGTCAAATTCCCAGCTCTGGTTCACTACCCGTGGATTCATAAACAGGGCCTATATTTCGCTGCCAGCATCTGAGTTTGGCAGCGCAACCGGTTTACCATCATTATCCTTAGGATTAACGGAGTTCGGTGACTCCGTATATGTGGCAGCTGATGACGGACTCTATAAAAGCTATATTGACAAATCAGGAACGGTACTTTTCAGGAGACTTGAGAGGCCTGCCAGGAGGGTTAATGATATTGTAAGAGCAGAGCTGCCTGACGGGACAGTGCTGCTGGCAGCTTCATCTGATGGTCTCTGGCAGACAGATATCCGGGGAAGGGTTATGCGAATACTCAGCGATGTACACCTTACCGCGCTGGGATCAGGTAGTTTTGACCCGACATTACTGCTTACAGGATCACATGACGGTATCATACGGACACTGAAATACCAGGATGAGGAGTGGAGAAATCTAAGCCCAGTTAACAATGAACCGCTTGATGGAACAATAAAGAAAATTATTCAGTTGCATCAGGATGAATGGTGGATTCTCACATCGTCACCCTCATTGCTTACACGAATGCAATGTGGCAACTCCGATACCCTGTTTTTTTCCTATGGCAGGGAGCAGGGCCTTGCCTGTGACACACTCAGCCAGATTGCCGTAGTAAATAACAGGCTCTATGCATGCACAGGAAAGGGCATTTGGCGATATAACGGAGAGAGCGACCTCTTCCAAAAGGATGGTGACCTGATAGGGGAGGGGTTTGACAATGTCAATATAACCAATCTGATCAAGACTCCGGAAGGAGACATCTTCATTGCCGGATTTGACACACGTAATTTCAATGCACAGGTGACTACCACCAGCCAGGGGCATGTTGTATTCAAGCGGCAATTTGACTTTCTTCCCGATCTTGCCACCACAGGTATGACATATATTGACGGAAACATATGGATTGCCAAGGGTAATAGCATCTTCGTCATAGATAAATCGAAGCTGGGATTCAGTTATGGCGCCTTTAATACATTCTTTACCCGCATCATTACGGGTGATAACAGTGTGATTATGGAAGGCTCTTTTTCCAGCCTTTCACCCGGAGGAGCAAGGATCCCGACAGCCATGCAGCCTGAAGGAGCTGATATATCGCTGATACATAGCAGGAATAATATCACTCTTAGCTGGACAACCACTTCCTATGTTGCGGAGGATAAGACCGAGTACCGTCACAGACTTGATGACTTCAACTCTGACTGGTCGGGGTGGGACAAGAGAACCAACAGGGATTATACCAATCTTCCTTCGGGAAACTACACCTTCAGACTGAAGTCAAAAACCATTTCAGGACTCGAGAGTGAGGAGGTCACATTTGCCTTTTCTGTCAGAAGAGCCTGGTACGCCTCCCTTGTAGCATTGATACTGTATTCTGTGATTGCTGCCGGGCTGTTGTACAATGCCGCGAAATTCTATATCGGCAGGCTGAAAACCAGGAGAAGGAGGCTCGAAGATATTATGAGGCAGCGGTCAGAAGCCACTGACAGGGCAAAAACGGAGATGGCGGGTCTGGAACAGTATGCCGGCAGAATCCAGCAGGCACTTATGCCATCTGAAAAGATACTCTATGATGCCGTCCGCAACAGTTTCATATTGAATAAGCCCCGTAACATCATCAGTGGTGATTTCTACTGGATGGTACGCAGGGGCGACACTTTCTTTGCAGCAGTGGGCGATTGTACAGGACATGGTGTCTCCTCGGCTTTTACAACCTTGATGGGACTCTCATTCCTTGATGAAATATGCAATCGTCAGATTATTCTGAAGACTTCAGTTATAGTGAGCGAATTCCGCAGAAAACTGGCCGCTGCTCACAAGAGAACAGGCATTGCGGGAGAACAACCGGCCATAGTTGATCTGGCCTTGCTATCGATAGACCGCACAAATGGTTCAATCGGTTTTTCGGGTGCCGGCACCCAGTGCTACAGGCTGAGAGAGATGACCGATGAGGAGATAGCAGCATGGAAGGGCGGTCGAACAAGAGATGACGAGGGTATCCTTTCAAACGGGAAGTACATCCTTGAGACTGTCAATGGCGACAGGTTTCCGGCCGGGATACAACCTAAGAGCGATCAGGAATTCACCCAGCATGACTGGAAACTTGAAAAGAATACCTCATACTACCTTTTTACTGACGGATATGCCGATCAGTTCAACGGTGTCAGCGGAAAAAAATTCATGAAGAAGAATTTCAGGAAACTGATCCTTGACATCCAGAATTACCCGATGAGCAAGCAGAAGGAGATGCTTGAGGAGCGTCTGAAGAGCTGGATGGGGTCAGCGCCCCAGACAGATGATATTCTGATTATCGGATTTAAAATAGAGTAACGCTACTCAGCTGCCCTGAATTCATCACTCAACCTGTAAAAGATCCCTTTTTCACTGGCCTCATAGGCAATTATACCACACAGGATGAAGTCGGCCAGAGTCTTTTCCGCTGTCCTTGAATTTATGCCTGCAAGAGTCCTGAACTCCGGAAATGTGATCCTTTCTTCACTTCGCAGATGGTTAAGCAGCAGGTTTTCCTTTGCCTCAAACTTTAACAGCAGCCCCTTTGATTTGATGCTGCGCCGCCAAACCTGCATGATGACCCTGTCAGCCATGAAGTTCTGATCATGCTGCCTGAAATATGATTTCCACCTTCCATCCTCATCCTTGGCCTTCACCGGTATTGTGGAGCTTTTCGGAACATCGATCTCCAATATATTTTTTCCGTTGATGGTGTGGGTCCTTGTGCTGAGAACCACCTCCGGATCACAATAAAGCCTTGCAGCAGCATCAATCATGTAAAACTCCTCATCCGAGCTGGCCCCGGCAAGTGAGCCGTTATCCCTGACACCGATAAGCAGCTTGCCTCCGTGGCTGTTTGAAAATGCCGAAAGAGTTTTTGCAATCTTGCGGGGATCAGAGATGCAGTATTTAAAGTCAAGATTCAAGCCCTCACCCCTGGCAATAAGGTTATGAATGTAGCGCGACATACTGATCCTGATTTTTTCAGCTGCGGGGCAGCACCACCAAAATAGATAAAATATTTGTATATTGGTTCAGACACTTTGAAATATTAAAATCTGAACATATGAAACGAAGAAACTTCCTCCGAGCGGGTCTTACTGGAACAGCAGGGCTGGCCGTACTTGACCGCTCGGCCGTTGCCGGCAGTGTAAGCAGAGGCAGCAATGACATAATATACCGGACCCTTGGTAAAACAGGGTTACAGATTCCCGTTGTAAGCTTCGGTGTGATGAGATCTGATAACAGCTCCCTGGTGAAGGCTGCTTATGACGCGGGAATCAGGATGTTTGATACAGCCCACGGCTATATGAACGGACGCAATGAAGAGATGCTTGGCAATTATTTCAGCACCGTGCCCCGCAACTCATTTATTATCGCCACTAAAGTCAAGCCGGCAGGCGTTGACCAGCGGACTGGTCTTCCCTCGAAGGATACCACAGGCCAGGATTTCCTTGCGAAATTTGATCTTAGCCTGAAGAGGCTGAAGATGGACTATGTTGACATTCTCTATATGCATGCAGTTGACAGCGTTGAAATGGTCAGACATAGGGAGACCGTAAATGTCATGCTCGATCTCAAGAAGAAGGGGAGAGTTAAGTTTATCGGCATCTCCACCCACAAGAACGAGCCTCTTGTCATCAAAACAATGATTGAGGACGGCATCTGGGATGTTGTGCTCACATCATACAATTTCAAACAGACTCATCTCAGTGACATGAACAGTGCCCTTGAGGCAGCAGGCAAAGCAGGCCTGGGCGTTGTAGCTATGAAGACCATGGCAGGAGGGTGGCTCGACAAGGAGAAGACCCGCGCGGTGAATCCTCAGGCTGCATTGAAATGGGTGCTTTCAAATCCGAATGTACATACTACAATACCCGGAATAACAGCATTTGACCAGCTGACTGCGGATCTTCAGGTTATGACTGACATCACTCTGACCGCTGCCGAGAATGATGATCTCCTTGCCGGCGGCTCATATCAGGGTCTCTACTGCAATGCGTGCAGCGAATGTAAGCCAGGCTGCCCCAATAATCTGCCGATTCCTGAACTGATGCGCGCATACATGTATGCCTATGGTTACGGAAACCTCGGAATGGCATCGGAACTGATCACAGAGACTGGACTTGGTGTTGATCCTTGTGCCGGATGTGACACCTGCACTGCAGCATGTGTCAAGGATTTTAATATCAGGGAGAAGATAACAAATATCTCACGCCTTGCCGGTGTTCCATATGACTTATTAGCTTAATCATACCTTATCATGAGATCAGGAAAGACTCAACTCATAACTGCAATTCTCATTGCAGTCTCAGGTTTTACGTCAGCACAGGGGCTCTTTCCCGTGTTGAAGGGATACAAATCAGTGTCTGATTACCCGGTATATACTCCTGATGATTTATGGGATTATATAAACGGTGCAGCAGACGCATACCTGGCTCTCGGATTTATTGACCTCAATATCACCGAATACACAAAGGGGAGGAGCACCATCAAGGCAGAAATTTACAGGTTTGGCGACGATGCCATGGCTTTCGGCATGTACTCTATGGAGCGGTCGCCGGGATATAACTTCATTCAGGCCGGTGTTCAGGGATATAATGAAGAGGGTGCTGTTCACTTTTATAAAGACCGTTATTATGTCAAGATCATGACTCACTCCGGTTCCACAAAGGTGAATGAAAAGATGAAGGAGCTTGCCGGTATGATCGCAGGGCGGATTGAGGGAAAGAATGAATTCCCGTCACTTCTGAAGCTCTTTCCTGCCGATGGTCTGTTAAGAAATCAGGAGACCTATCTGCTTGAGAGCGTGCTGGGACATGAATTTCTGCGGGGTGCTTTCAGGGCTTCATACGAAGTTACCGGTGACCGTTTTGAGATTTACCTGTTCAACTGCAAAGATGGTGAAGAAGCAGCAGCTATGGCTGCCAGGCTTGCCGGTGATGCATTTACCCCGGGGGAGGAGATATTCAAATATGCTTTTGAGGATGGTTATAACGGTGTGCTTCACATTGCCCGGCAGGGAGGCAGGCTTATAGTTATCAGCGGACTGGGTTTTGAAAACACGGCTCTTGCAGAACGTTATATTGCTCTTATGCTTTGACGTTGTATATAAGTTTCGGAGAATAAAAAAAAGGTGCCTCAGTTGCGAGACACCTTTTTTATTTTATGCAGCCCTGATTACTTGAGCTGGAAGCTTATCGGAACGCTGTACCAGACGTTTACGGGTTTACCGCCCTGCTTGCCGGGTTTCCACAGCGGGAGCATCTTGATGACCCTGATGGCCTCCTCATCAAGAGACGGGTCAACGCCTCTGACAACGGATACCTGGTCAACGGTGCCCTTGTAGGTCACGCAGAAACGGAGTATTACCTTGCCCTGGATGTTATTCTCCTTGGCGAGTTCGGGGTACTTGATGTTGTCATAGATGAAGCGGAAGAGTTCAGTATCCCCTCCCGGGAATGACGGCATCTCCTCCACTACAACGAACACCTCCTGCGGTGCCTCTTCCTGCACTTCCTCCTGTACCTGTTCAATGACTTCAACCACTTCAGCGTCAACAACAGTCTCGGCCACGTCGTCAGCGGTCATAAACTGTGCTGCTTCATCTGGTTTGACAGAGTCAACCACTACGGGAGCCACATACTTGACAACCGTCTGCTGTTCTGTAGGAGGTGGGGGTGGAGGTGGAGGAGGAGGTGCGGCCTCTTCCTGCTGGAGGTCATTGGCCATCTCGGCTATGATCTCATTGGCATCCCTGGCCTTAACCTGTGCAATATTCTTGGCCCTGATGTAAGGGACAATCACAGCCGTGAAGACAATCACAAGACCAATGATCATTGAAATGGTCATTGTCCGGGAGTATCTCCTGCGGAGGTCATATGCTCCATATTCCTTATTCCTGTGCTCGAAGACTATGTCATCCAGGCTGGGGTAATTTTTTATATCTTTTGCCATATCAGTCTCCTTCTATTGTGCTGATCCTGAGGCTGTGACCGGGGTAATGCCGAGAGCGGTATTAACCAGGTTTTCCTCAATCCAGCTGATGTCAGTAAATGTGTAACGGGCAATGCCGACAATCGACATCTCATCGATTATATCGACGAAGTTCTTATATTTTGATGTCTTGTAGGCTTTGATAAGAACGATAGGCCCTGTATCATCATCCTTCTTCAGCTGACTTATGGCGCTTCGCAAAGAGTCCTGCCTGATATCTATCACCCCTGCGATGACATCTTTTTCAAACTGGTCAATCTTGCGGAACAGTGCCCTGTTTCTGTCAAGCAGAACCTGGCGTATGCCGGTGGGGCTGAAGTCGGTTTCCTGTAAAACGGTGACAGCCGGGTCGGCTTTACCGGGGTACCAGTAAACCTTGTCTTCAGGTCCGAGGATAATGTTGAGAGTACGGCTTTCTGCAATTTTCGGAGGCTCAACAATCTCATCCTTCTTAAGCTTCTCGGGAAGAACGATTTCCATGACCTTCGGTTTGCTGAAAGCTGCAGTTAACATGAAGAATGTGATGAGCAGACTCATGAGGTCCACCATCGGCGTCATATCCACGTGGGCATCACCCTTCTTGGGTTTCTTCTTGCCGCCTTTTGTTTGCTCTTGTTGTTGAATTTCTGCCATCTTACTCGGTTGTTTCCTCAGTTACTACAATTTCTCCCGCGCCTCTAAGATTGGTGATCAGGTTGAACCTGTTCACGTTCTTGTCCTGCAGAATATCAAGTACTTCCCTTACTATTGGAAAATCAGTGTCTGCATCACCCTTGATCATCGTCTGAACGGCAGGGTTCACCTGGCGGGCAAAGAGGATCCATAATGCAAGCTGATTGTCTGTGGAATCGATAGGAATACCCTTTTCATAGGCAGCCCTTTCATCCGAGTCCCTGGCAGCAAGGTAAGCTTTCATATCCTGTATGGCTACACCGAATGATGCTCCGTTCCTCTCGAACTTCCGCAATTCCTCCTCGGTAAACTCAATATTGTATCTCTTGCCCATTTCGGCAAGGACTTTTGGCCTGAATTTAAGAATGGTGTCAGGTCCGTTGTCAACATTGAAGAATATCCGGTTATCTTTTGCGATGAGAACTGTCATAACGTTTGCATCCATCATCGGTTTTTCCGATACAGAAAAAGGCGTATCAACAGGTGCAGCTTCCTGGGGCCTGAAGGTTGCTGTCAGAATGAAGAATGTGAGCAGCAGCGTAAACAGGTCGACCATTGGCGTCATGTCGATGCGTGGTGACTTGGTTGCTAATTTAATCTTTGGCATGTTTCAAATCCTTTCTTTTTTAAACCAAAAGAATAAATCCGCGAACTAATTTCTGACGGATGCAGCAAAGGTCTGGGTCAGGCTGAAACCTGCTTCGTCAATTTTGAAGACGTAATCGTCAATTCTTGCTGAAAATAAGTTAAAGAATATGATGGCGAGGGTTGAGCCTGTGATACCGAATGCAGTATTGACAAGAGCTTCGGAAATACCGGTTGACAATGCGAGAGCATCAGGAGCGCCTGACTGAGCGAGGGCTGCGAATGCGCGGATCATCCCGATAACCGTACCGATAAGACCAACAAGCACTGAGATTGAAGCTATTGTTGAAAGCATCACCATGTTCCTTGAAAGTGAAGGAAGCTCAAGTGCTGTTGCCTCTTCGATAGCCTGCTTCATCGATGTGATCTTCTGGTCTTTCTCAAGTTCCTTGTCATGCTGGAGAGCACGGTAACGTGTGAGACCGGCTTTCATGACATTGGCAAGTGAACCCTTCTGCTTGTCACATGCAACGATAGCGTCTTCGATCCTGTCTTCTGCAAGCATCTGCTGAAGATTGGAGACAAATACATTGAGTCTGGCTTTACCTTTAACCCTGGCAAGAGTAATGGCCCTCTCGACTGTGAAGATAAGAAGTGTGATGATGATGGTGATAAGGATAGGAACTATAACCCCTCCCTTGTACATCAGGCCGAGAAGGTTTCCCTGCAGTGGATGACCCTTGTTATTGCCACCTTCAAAGTTCACTGGGTTACCCAGGACATTCTGGAAAATAATTATTGCAGCAATTAATGCTATTACAATGGTTAGAGGTGCAAAAAGCGATTGCCATACACCGCTGGACGACTTGGAATTTTTACTCATTTTAGTACTCTTTAGTTGGTTTAATTTTGAACAGTGGACAAAAATAATATTTCTGAAATACTTTTACAATAGTAACAGTCAATTAGATGCCATAATAAGAAGATTTGCCATGCTGCTATTTTTCAAGTGTGGCATTATAGACTCGCTTTTGTGTTACAGTTACCTCAATTGATTTGTAACCTTTAGCGCCAATTACCAGAATATCTGATGCTTCGGGCATGACGAACTTGTATTCGCCCCTTGCATTGGTCCATGCTTCTGCTGCGGTATCTTTTACCCTGACAGAGGCACCGGGGATAGGCTCGCCTGACGAATCAGATATAACGCCTGTGATCTCGTTCGGATGGGCCTTGGGAATTGCACTCTTTTGAAGCTGAGTGATGTACTGGATGGTCGATTTTGCAGCCTCATTACCGGGTTCTATTGCCAGTATCCTGTTATTTTCTTCAACAGCCTTGGAATATTCTCCCATGGTCATATACATAGTGCTGAGAGAGCTGTGAGCTTTAGTGGCATATTCAGGTGCCAGATTCATCATCCTGTTGTAATAGGCTTTTGCCTCATCATACCTCTTGGCCTGGAGTGCCTCATAACCAAGGTACCTGAGCGCGTCATGGATCTCCTTCACATATTTGACTGAGTCAGACGCAGCCTGCTTAAGGAGAGCCTGGAATTTTGGTTTCGCCAGTCCCAGTTCTGAATCGGGATCCTTGGCAGAGGCTGTATTGGCCATCCAGAGATAACCCTGCAGGTTGTTCGGGTATTTGGTAACCATCTTGCCGAAGATCTCATCAGCCTTGTCAAATGACTTGGCCTGATAGAATGCTCTTCCTACCTGGATGAAATCGTTCTCACTGTCTTTGCCCTTCTCGAGCAGGCGAGACCATGTGGCTGCTGCATCGGCATACCTGCGTGCACCGTACTGTACGGTTCCCTTTTCATAGATGAGGTTAAGGTCCTCCTCATCGGTGAAGTAGATTGCCTTCTCATATGCCTCAAAGGCTTTGTTAAGTTCCTTTTCTGCCTGTGCTATCTGTGCCTTGACAGCATTTACTTTGGCCTGAAGGGCGTCAATGTCAGTCTTGGCTTTTTCTTTTGCGGGGCTCTTCAGTGTGGAATACTTGGCCTGTAGCTTGCTCAGCTCATCGGCGTCATTGTCCGCATCGATGACCATCTTGCTGAAATTCTGATTCTTTCTTGCAAGAATCCTTGAGTAGTAAATATAGTCCTTCTTAATGATGCGGTCTGCATCCAGGTTGGCAAAGAGCCTGTCCATATACTGAGCGGCGAGGTCAAAATTACCCTCTTCATAGGCAGAATAACCTGCAATGCGGTTCATATATGTCCTTGAGTTGTCTACAGCAAATATCTCCTCGACATTCTTTATGACCTCCTCATATTCCTTTGCGTAGAACAGGGCGTTGACATACCTGATCTTTGCAGGGATGTTGCCCTGCGTCAGCTCAAGGTATTTCTCGAAGTACTTTTTCGAATCGTTGAAACGGCCTGCCATTGAATAGAGCTGACCCAACTCCCTGTAGGCGGGGGCATAGTTCTGGTCAAGTGCAATGGCTTGCTCATAATAAGGTATTGCTGCCATGAGATTGCGTCCCTTGACATAGATGCTGCCGATTTTCATGTTGGCCGCAGGCGACTGCAGATCCCAGTCCTGCGCAAGGTTATAGTTCTTTATAGCCTTTGAACCGTCATTCACAAGAATGTAGATATCACCGGCAATTATATATACTTCGCTGTTCCTCGGGTCAATCTTCAGAGCGTGCCTTATGAACGGAAGTGCCTTGCTGGTGTCAACCTGCTCGAAACGTATATATGACTCGGCAATTTTTGCAAGTGTGTAAGCATAGTTCTTTGGATTCTGAATCTTGGTGACCTTCTTATATGGAGGAAGGAGACCGTTTGCTTTCATCCTGAGCTCTTCAGCCTTTGCGTTATTACCGTTGTAAAAGGCTACCTTGG
This sequence comes from Bacteroidales bacterium, assembly GCA_041303295.1. Classification (GTDB taxonomy): domain Bacteria; phylum Bacteroidota; class Bacteroidia; order Bacteroidales; family VadinHA17; genus SR-FBR-E99. Next base: position 9,664 of record JBFYPM010000183.1, on the reverse strand, counting down.
CAAGCCCGACATAGTTGATGGGATCAGTAGGATTGGCGGTAATGCCGTTATTGAATATATCTTCAGCTTCCTTGGTCGCTACGGTAAGCGAGTTGGAAATTGTATCTGCAAAATAATTCAGCAGGGTATTTTCACCATAATGATAAAAATTAAGGCTGTTTGCCGGCTCACTCTTGATAAGTTGCTGGAACAGTGCCTCTGCTTTGTCATACTGTTCGTTCTTTGTGAATGTAATGGCCTCCTGGAGAGTCTGAGCCTTCAGTCCGGTGCCGAAAAACATGCAGAAAACAGCTGCTGGCAGCAAAGCCAGTTTAAAACTTCGTTTAATCATCGTTATCAATTTTTAGTTACTCATTTTTTACCTGTATAATTCTGATCGGCATTGTGGCGGGTACAAGTCCCGACTTAAGTATTATTCTTTGTCCTTTTTCTCCTGCTACAAAGCTTACAAATCCCGAGCCAAGTCCTGAAAATGACTCTCTGGAGTGCATATTAACCTCTCTTACAAAAGGATACGATTTTTCATAAATTGAGCCCTGTTCAGGCAGATAGAATGATGACTCATTAAGATACGGTTGTGAAACCGCTGCCACCTTTATCTTGCTAAGAAAGCTGAAGCTGACAGAATCATCCTGGTCACTGATCCAGTTTACACTGACGATACCCAGGGCACCAGGGCTCTGTGACACATAATCGATCACCTCAGGGTTGCTGTTAACCGCATAAAAGTTCGGAGCGAGCTGCTGCGGAAGATCAAATTTCTCCCTGAAGTACCTGATATTTCCTGAGCGGACGTTGTCAAATACAACATTTATGGGGCCCAGCTTCGACTTTGGGTTAATCTGGTTCCAGTCGGTAATCTTTCCGGTAAAGATGTCCTTAACTTCATTGTAAGTCAGCAGTGAATCAACGTTTCCCGGGTTAAGTACCAGGGCAAGGGCGTCATGAGCTACAACTGTTGTGCGCACTACAGTCTGCAGATCAAGCAGGGTCTCCCTTTGCTCCTCGGTGGGGGCCCATGACGAGACAATGACCTTCACGGAGTCATTCAGAAAATCAGCCACGAGCTCATTCTCCGCTTTATAGACTGGCTCCACAAATGCATTCTTGTAAAAGGTTGTAAAGGTTGCCACCTCGGCATCAACGATAGGCTGAAATGACTCATCAGCCCCTATCCTGATGTCACCAGTGGTTGGTGTCTCACCCAGGTTGATTGTTCCCTTGTTTCTGCAGGCGTTAAACGCAAACGCAGTGATTATCAGGATTACACCCGCAAAAACCGCGACTTTGTTTTTTGATATCATTTCCATCCTTCCCGCTTTTCAACTAACTATGAGCCACAATATTAATAATTATCTCTCAATTCTGCCTTCTGCTCTTGAGTTAATTTTGCATCATGACATACAAAAGAGAGGATGCAAAGTGTGTGCCATAATAATTAATGACCGCAAAGGGGTCTCCTGACCCTTACGGCAGGCCTCTGTATCTTTACTCCTCATCACCGGAAAAAAAGCTCTCCTTTATCTTTTCGTAAGATGTAAAAACCCTGTAAAGAGCATATATGAACAGGGGAGTGGAAATTACAATCCTGAGGGCTTTATCGATATTTAAAAGGTCGGACGTCAGTATAAATAATGCAAGACCGAAATAGAAGACCACCATAACCGTGCCGAAGATGGCAAAGACCTTTTCATACATTTTCCTGCTGCTGCTCATCACATTAATTTTATGATCAGCAAATATATGATTTATTCCTTTTTTTCGGTGCTTCTATGTCAGTCAATAACATATAAAAAAAGAGAGCCGCATCCGGCGGCTCTCTCAATACTAATCCAGTATTTTATTTTGTAGCATTCTCGAGTCTTTTCATTAGAGTGAAAATGAAGGTTGCAGCAACCAGGCAGCAGACAATGAAAACAAGCCATAACTGCCACAGTTCTATTTTGTCATAGAGTTTCCCGGGTACGCTCAGGAGCTTGTTGCCAACCGCAGTGGCGAGCAGCCAGCCGCCCTGCATCAGGCCCTGGAATCTTGATGGTGCTACCTTTGAAACAAAGGATAATCCCATCGGGCTGAGAAACAGCTCGGCTACAGTTAGTATCAGGTATGTCCCGATGAGCCAGTAAGGGGTGACTCTCATTGTTTCAGACACCGGTGCGCCTGCAAGTTCAGGCTGGGATGGAAGCGAAACCGATGAGAGTAGCATCACCACGAAACCAATTGCGGCAATTATCATCCCAAATCCGATCTTTTTCGGTGTTGAGGGTTCGATATTCTTTTTATTGAGCCATACGAAGAACCCCATCACCGGAAAGGTCAGCGATACAACAAACAGCGGGTTGAAGCTCTGGAAGACCTCCGGGGCTATCGGATTCATATCGTTTCTACCAGTAAGCCAGAAATAGCCAAAAATCAGGGCAGCTGCAAACAGGGCACCACCGATGAGTTTTGTACTTGCATGTCTGTTTTTATTGACCAGGAGCACAAGGCCGAGCACTGAAAAAACCACAGCCAGCAACGAAGGCAGGGTGAAGAATATGTAGGTCAGCTTGCCCACTTCCTTCACAGTATAGTCACGCGCAAACCAAGTGAGTGTAAGGCCGTTCTGATGGAATGACATCCAGAAGAAGATTACAACGAAGAAAACCATTATAAGAGCAGAAACCCTGCTCATCTCTTCCCTCTTAGCACTTACAAGTATCCATACCACAAAACCTGCAAACAGTCCGTAGGCGAGGGCATCCTTGTAATCAACGAGGAATGAAAGGGCAAACGCAGTAAGACCCATGGCAAGAGCAGCGCCGATGAGTGCCCATGGCTTGAATTCCATTTTCGGGCCGGCAGACTCCTTTGTAGCCTTCTCCTTATTGGGAAGCAGGTGCTTGAAGATTACGAATACAAGCAGGGAAATTATCATTGCGCCTGCAGCAATACCAAAGGCATAGTTGTAACCCTTTGAAAAGACTTCCAGGTAGCTGTTTGCAAATGTGCCAAGATCAGTTACGGGACCTGAAATGCTTGCCTTGTCAGCCAGTTGCTGGAATGTGGAGGTGTCAGTCATCGTATTGTTGATATACTGGTGACAGAGCGCAGGGAGGCTTCCGTCATGCAGGAATCCGTTTGTCTTCAGCCACCAGTTCCTGATACCCGTTGCTGCATAGGGGGCAAAAACTGCACCTATATTTATTCCCATATAGAAAATCATGAAGGCTGAATCTCTAAGCTTTGAATACTTTGGGTCATCATACATCTGTCCTACAACAGCCTGCAGGTTTCCCTTGAAAAGTCCATTCCCAAAAGCAATTGTGAAGAGGGCTATCACAGTGAAAGTCTGTGACATGCCTGGAATCGCCATGAAGATGTACCCGCCGAACATAATGATAATGCCGGTAAGTATAACAGCCTTATATTTGCTTGTGGCATCTGCCAGGATACCTCCGAACAGGGCGAGGGCGTAGATGGCAAAATAGAACCAGCTGTAAATCTCGGAGGAATTTTCGGCTGACAGGCCATACCTCGCCTGCAAGAAAAGAACCAGGATTGCCATCATTGTGTAAAAGCCGAACCTTTCACCCATGTTGGCGAAGAAGGCAACAATGAGACCCTTTGGATGATTTTTGAGCATAGTTTTCTGTATTAGTTGGTTTAATTTGTTCTGATGGTGACAAATATATCAATCTTTTTAATTTGGAGTCATTGCTTTATATCATCAGGTCAATAATTTTGCATTGTTATATTTTTACATTTGTACTTTTCGGACCTATCGGAAATATATGAAGATTTTCACATCCTCTCAGATCAGGGAGATAGATGCCGCTACCATCCGTCTTGAACCGGTTACTCCGGCAGGCTTAATGGAACGAGCAGCGACCACGCTTTTTCAGCTGTTGAAGGACACTGTTCCTCCGGAGAAAAAGATCAATGTATTCGCCGGTCCCGGCAACAACGGAGGTGACGGACTTGTCGTAGCCAGGCTTCTATACGAGGAGGGCTGGCCGGTAAGGGTATTCATTGTTGAGTCAGGGTCGGCACACAGTAGTGAGTTCAGGCTGAATGCAGACCGCCTGGAGCGAGCGGGAATCTCGCCGCTCACACTGGCTGATCCGGAGCACTTTCCCGTCATTGGCCGCGATGAGGTTATCATCGACGCCATATTCGGGACCGGCCTAAGCAAACCTCCGGCTGGTGTGGCTGCAGCCGTAATTCAAAGAATAAACCTTACGGGCGCCTACATTATATCGGTGGATGTTCCATCTGGTCTCTATTGTGAGGATAACACCGGTACCGACCGCAACAGGATTGTGCGGGCCTCCCAGACAATCACGTTTCAGTTCCCGAAGCTTGCCTTTATGTTTGCCGGTAATGATGAACAGGCCGGCAAGTGGGAGGTGATAGACATCGGACTTCACACCGAGACTGTCTCCTCGATGCCGTCTGCCTATCATTATATTATGAGGGAGAGTGTCAGGCCCCTGCTTCAGAAGAGACGGAAATTTGACCACAAGGGCACCTTCGGGCATGCCCTTATCATGGCCGGCAGTTATGGCAAAGCCGGTGCCGCCACCCTTGCTGCCGGGGCTGCCCTGCGCACCGGTGCCGGGCTGGTTACAGTTCATACTCCTGCATGTGCCGTGATGGCTCTTCAGGCCGCACTACCCGAAGCAATGGTTTCGCCAGATCAGGGGACAGAGAACATTACCGGCCTGCCTGACCTCGCCTCTTATGATGCAGCTGGTGTTGGGCCGGGACTGGGGACAGACCCTGACACTGCCGCGGTAATAAGAAAATTGCTCGAAACAGCCACCATACCATTGGTCCTTGATGCAGATGCTCTGAATATCATGGCTCAGCACAGGGAGATGCTTAATCTGTTGCCTCCAAATACCGTGCTGACCCCTCATCCCGGGGAGTTCCGGCGACTCACCGGGAGCGAAAGCACTGATTACCGGCTCATGGAAGAGCAGAGGACCTTCGCAGCAAAATATAACTGTATTGTAGTTCTGAAGGGTGCCCATACATCTGTTGCAGTGCCGGAAGGGGAGGTGTACTTTAACAGCACCGGAAACCCGGGCATGGCAACTGGCGGCAGCGGAGACGTCCTGACGGGAATGATAGCATCGCTACTGGCCCAGGGTTACGATCCCGCAGATGCTGCAGTGGCAGGAGTATACCTCCACGGACTGGCGGGCGACGTGGCCCTGCGAATACACTCGGAAGAATCTGTAATCGCAGGTGATATCCTCATGAATATTGGAAGAGCCTTCCGCGAAACACATTTCAACAGCCTCAGTATGTATCTTTAAACCAATGAGATGAAAAGATTTGCATTCCTTGTTATTCCGACCCTGCTGGTCGTCACAGGCGGTTGTACAAACATCCGGATGAACAGTGCCAGTGACATTGTGGTGCTGCCTCTTGGAGGGGAAGTAAGGGTGACAGAGGGCAGTATTGTATATGCACTTCCGCTGACAGTACTGGAGATAGATGTGACTGCGGAGAGAATAACAGGAGTACCAGGCCCGTACGCCACATATGCAGGAGAAATGATCGGACTCGATAACGTTATTACCTCAGGGTACGAATCCTGGAGACTTACAGGCGTTAATCTCAAAACCATAGAGGAGCTTGATCCTGAGCAGTTTTATGTTATTCAGGGAACCTCTCTGATGCAGACCAATCTTCTTGCGCTGAAGGAGAATGGACTGGTTCTTGACATCAACCCCGACATCTATGCGCAGTCAGGGCACTCTCACCTCGGGCAGGAGACCGGAAACCGGGGCCTGCTCTTCCCTGACAGAGGCGCCTATGAATATGTCTCCACAAAGACAGACACAGCATACAGGGTGGTGAAGGCTGATACGGCTTTCATCCGCATACCCTACCTGGTGCAGAGGAAGAAAGGCATGACTCTTGAGGAGGAGGCCAGGGAAGCAGCCGACAGGCTGCTCGAGCTACGGGAGGGCAGGCATATGATCCTTACCGGAGAGACGAACATATTTCCTCAGAACCCTGCAGCAATCGATGAGATTAACCGGCTCGAACACGAATATACGGCTCTCTTTGCCGGCAAGACCCGGTCTGAGGAAAAGCATTTCCGCATATGGCTCACACCTGATATTTCAATGACGGGAGCGAAGAGACCACTCTTCAGCTTCTCGGAGACAATCGGAGTATTGCCTGCAGGCAATGTGGGTGGCATCGATGTATATATTGAGATGACACCCTCAGGCAAGACCAGGGAACTAAAGCTGGTTGTGAGGCCTGTCTCCTCGCAGAAGGAACTGGCAGCCAGCGACAGGCTTTACTACAGGGTTCCTGACGTTGCAGAGATAAGAATAAGTGATGGAGATGAAATCCTCTGTACTGCACGCAAGTTGGTTTACCAGTTTGGCAATACGGTGACGCTGCCGGCCAATTTTATAATTGGTAAGTAAAGCCAGTCTAAAGTCTACAGTCCTCAGTCTTCAGCCAGTAACTTGTTGATTGATTGCCGGCTGCTGATTAATAATGACTACTTTCTGGTTGTGACTGCAGGCTGCCGATTGCCGGCTGAGGACTATTCTCCTCCCGGTTCCAACAACTTGAAGAATGCCCGTTCCCGCTTTGAAATATGATAATTCTCCGATATTCTGGTACGCGCTTCAGAAGCCATCTGGCGTAGGACAGAATCATCAGTTTGGAGGATTTCGTTAAATCTCGATATCAGGTATTCTTTATTCGAACTTGTGACGCGAAAACCTGTTTCTCCAATGATTGCCGGCATGGCCCCTACAGTTGATACCACCGGAATGCAGCGGCACAGCATCGCCTCGCAGAGCGCATTGGGAAAACCCTCGGAGACTGACAACTGAAGCACAAACTGACTTTCTTCCAAATAAGACCTGAACCTCTCCTGTTCAAGAAACGGATGAATTGCAACATTGCCAGGAATGGTGCCAAGCTGGTTGGTTATATTGTCTGAGATTCCTATTATGGTGAATGAGCAGCCAGGAAATTGTCCGGCAAGATACAATACGAGGTCAATACCCTTTACGCTTACCCTGGTCATGCTGGTGACTGTTGCCACTGTAATGAAGCTCCCGGCTCTCTTCCGGTCAGCGTTACAGTTAAAGAAACCGGGATCAAAACCGTTGTGAATCACCCGGTGGGGAGTTGTTATGGTGGGGAAGAAGTATTTGTATCCCTGTATCGGATAATCACTCTTTTCATGGAAGCTGTAATCACTGATCACCAGCGAACCGTCAACAGGCAGGAGCTCATGACATAACCGGAAAGACCACCTGATGAAGGTTCTCAATAAAGGCTTACGGAGGCTTCCGTATTTAAGGGTAGGGAAGGAGACACAGTCAGTCCCCCCTGGAATGATGTATACAGGGATCCGGAAAATTTTCCCAAGCAGTGCTGGCATGAACGACCAGTAACCGCCAAACATGACAAAGACCGCTTTGGAGCCCTTCAGGTGCCTGAAAAGAAAAACCATCTGTTTGAGGAAGTTCAGTGGAGTCTCCCCTTTTACCTTCCAGTCGTGCGACGGGGTGACCACATCATACCTTTGTGACAGGAAACTGATGTCCTTCTGTATGAATGTCGAATTATCAGGAGAAATATATAGTATCTTTTCCCTCATCCGGAATGGCAGGGTCACTGTTTTAGCCTTACTTCATAATATGCATTATACTCAAGGAACAATCTCAGGATTGGTTTAAAGCCAGTAAAATAGAAATACCAAGGTCTCCAGGCCTTATAAGTCTCCAGACTGACTATATCCAGACCGGAACGCTCAAGCAACAGTTTCATCCTGTAATCATCTATCTCATGGAAGTGTCCTTTGCACCAAAGGAGCTTGCCTCTGCGGGGAAGGATAATAAACATAAGGGTTTTATCAGTCATAACCTTTTTCAGTTCAAGCAGAGTATGGAGCGGATTGAACTGATGTTCAATAGTATGACTGTAGAGAATGTAATCATACTTAACGTCATCCCGGAGGGTAAAGACATCAAGGTCTCCTTCAGTATTTGTTATTTGAGGCTTCAGATTCCCGTTAATAAGTAATTCAGTTAATGGATTTAGCTGTCCTACGTCAAGAATGCTTGAGTGCGGCCTTACTTTCCGGTTGAGGTATTTGATTGTTGTGCTCATAGCATCCTCAAGCTGTATAGTAATCTGGTATGGTGTCTGGGCTAATTCGGGTATCATTTTTACACTCCCTTCATTAATAAATACTTTGTCTTAAAACCTCCTGTTTTTGCCGGAGAAGTAGTTAATCACTCCTGAGTCTTACCAGTAAAAGTCTTCATGAACTCCTCGTAGCTCTGTTTCTGCCAGCTTGTACCGGCAAAATAGATAAGCATAGGCTCTATCTGAACCGGGGTCTTGTAGCCTGATACGGGAGTAATAAGCTCACTGGTTGCTGTAAGGAACACAACAGTGGGGTATCCGAGTTTGCCCTGCAGCAGTGCATAGGCCAGTTGGTGGGTCTTTCCCAGGCTGCCGTCGTTCACAAATTTTCTGCCCTGAAAAGTGACAGGCTCCTTGCCTTCAGCATCGAATTTGACGGCGTAATACTTTGTGTTAAGAATTTCTGCGATTACCGGATGGGAAAATGTGTCCTTGTCAAGCTTTTTGCACCACCCGCACCAGTCGGTATATGCATCAACAAAAATAGGCCGCGGATCCGTTTTGGCAAGAGCAGCTGCTTCCTCAATTGAGTACCACTTGACAGTAGCAGTCTGTGCAGTGATCATCAGAGCGGGTGCTGCCAACAACAGTATAAGGAAAAGTTTCTTCATGATCTATAGATAATTACAATTGATTCAATTATTTAATATTTCTTTCACAAAATTAGTAATTCAGTTTGATAACCAAAATTATGCCACAAAGTTCATTGCTCATGTTTTTTGACGCGAGTAGTGGAATGTTTTTTTTATACATTTACACACCTTGTTAAACAAACTCAAAAACCAAAAATGGAAAAATTAAGAAAGACACTTGCTGACTCAAAGGTTGCAAGGTGGACTGCACTGGGGGTTGTGGCATTTACTATGTTGTGCGGTTACTTCCTGACCGATGCAATGGCACCTTTGAAGCCCATGCTTGAGCAACAGCTGGGGTGGAGCAGCGAAGATTACGGCCTGTTCACCAGCGCATATGGCTGGTTCAATGTATTCCTTATTATGCTTATAATAGGCGGGATTATCCTTGACAAGATGGGGGTCAGGTTCACCGGGAAAATGGCGACCATGCTGATGGTAGTCGGGACCGCGATAAAGTTCTGGGCCGTGTCGACTGATGCTTTTGCTGGGCAGAGCTGGCATTTCCTGTTCTGGGATGCAAATCCCCAGGTTTTCATTGCAGGACTGGGTTATGCGGTGTTTGGAGTAGGTGTTGAAACGGCCGGGATAACCGTTTCAAAGATCATTGTCAAATGGTTCAGGGGAAAGGAGCTGGCCCTGGCCATGGGACTTGAGATGGCTACTGCCAGACTCGGCACCACTCTTGCTCTTGCCGGATCGGCTCCGCTGGCTAAAGCTCTTGGTCATGTATCGATGCCCATCCTCGTTGCACTGATATTGCTTTGCGTTGGTTTAATAGCCTTCTTCATCTACTGCGGGATGGACAAGAAGCTTGATGCTTCCATTGCCCTGTCAAAAGAGGGTCTTCCCCC
>JBFYPM010000182.1:0-13448 GCA_041303295.1 Bacteroidales bacterium | reverse complement strand
TTCCGTTCCTTGCTCCGGGCATTTATCACTACAGTCTTAAAAATGATTCGGTGCGATACACCGGTACAGTCATAAAAACCGATTCCCGGTGATGAAATCCGGTATCATTATCGTGGCAGTGACAGTTCTTCTCTGGTCATGCGGCCATGGAGGCAGTCCTTCTGCACTCCCGGGCAGAGCCACACCACATGCTGCTGACAGGTTTACCCTTGAAGAGATGAATGGCTACACCAAACTTTCTGTCAGGGACCCATGGCAGAATGCCCATGGTACAGAGCTGTACTGGTACCTTCTGCCGCATGGTGCGGTGAGACCGGAAGGAGTGGTTGAGGAGCAGGTGATACGCATCCCTGTGAGGAGGTTGATCTGCATGTCCACCACTCACCTGGCAATGCTGAGAGCGCTTGATGCGACGGATCTCCTGGTGGGGTTCTCCGGTCCTGGTCTCGTTTATGATTCCCTGATCCTTGATGCCGTTAGCCAGGGCAGGATAAAGGATGTTGGTTACGAAGGAAACCTGAATAATGAGCTGATAGTTACACTCAAACCTGACGTGCTAATTGCATATGGCGTGGCTGCACCTTCTTCGGGCAATACCGGCAGGCTTCCGACACTGGGAGTGAAGGTGCTCTATAACGCAGACTATCTCGAGGAACATCCTCTCGCAAGGAGTGAGTGGATAAGAGTATTCGGCCTGCTTACCGGCAGGGAGGCCTTGGCTGACAGTCTGTTCATGGCGGTGTCAGCGGCGTACCTTGAGCTCGTTGAGAAGGCACGCGCCGGGAGCCATGACCGACCTGGTGTTTTGTTGGGATCACCGTGGGAGGATGTATGGTATGTTTCACCTGCCAACTCTTATACGGGAAGGCTGATAGAGGATGCAGGAGGACGATATCTCTTCAGTGATCTGACTGAAGCCCACTCGGTTCCTTTCTCCGTTGAGGCTGTCTTTGAACGGGCAACGGAAGCAGAGATTTGGTTAAATCCAGGCACTGCTGAGAGCCTCGCAGAAATTGCTGCTGCGGACCACCGCATGACAAGACTGCCTGTATACACCTCCGGCCGTGTTTGGAATAACAGGAAAAGGATGACCACCGGGGGCGGCAATGATTACTGGGAGAGCGCTGTTGTGAGGCCAGACCTGTTGCTGAAGGATATCGTCTCAATCATCCACCCTGAACTTCTGCCTGAACACCGGCAATATTATTACAAACGGCTGCAATGAATTGTAGATCATCACGGCTGACTCTTACCATGGCGGGGCTCATACTGCTGGTGGCCCTGTTGTTCATTGCCGATCTTCTTATTGGGAGCACCCGGATAAATGCTGGTGAGGTTCTGCGCTCGCTCTTTGGTAATGGCACCCCTGGCGGCGAGATCATTGTGACGCAGTTTCGTCTACCGAAGGCCATCACGGCGCTGATCGCCGGCGCGGCGATGTCTGTCAGCGGGCTTCTGATGCAGACCCTCTTCCGCAACCCGCTGGCTGGTCCTGATGTTCTGGGTGTCAGCTCCGGCGCCGGCCTGGGCGTAGCCCTCACGGTGCTTACACTTACGCCTCTCTTCACCATCACTGCAGGCAGCGCCCTGCAGGGATGGGGCATAATACTTGCTGCATGGGCCGGCGCCGGCGCCGTGATGGTCATAATAATGGCTGTCTCCGCACGCATGCGCGATATTATGACAGTGTTGATAATAGGATTGCTGCTCGCCAGTGCCATCTCAGCCGTGGTCAGCCTGCTGCAGTACTTCAGCAACGAGGCCATGCTCAGGACCTATGTCATATGGACTATGGGAAACCTCGGCAATATATCATACCCGCAGATAAAGGCACTGGCTCTTTCCACCGCGGCAGGACTCTTCATTGCCTTTCTGATGGTTAAACCTCTCAATGCAATGCTCCTGGGTGAGACATTTTCACGGACGGTAGGGGTGAGAATGAAAAGGACCAGGGCTGTCCTGCTCGCATCGGCCAGTATCCTGGCCGGCAGCGTGACCGCCTTCTGCGGCCCCCTGGCCTTCATCGGGGTGGCAGTGCCTCACATTGGCCGTCTGCTTTTTGGAACAACGGATCACCGGACACTGATGCCGGGCGTGGCACTCTGCGGCTCTGCGGTGCTGCTGCTGAGTGATATAATATCAACTATGCCGGGTGGCGGACATATTATCCCGGTTAACACCGTCACCTCGCTGACAGGAATACCGGTAGTGCTTTGGATTATCCTGGGAAGGAAAGGGATAGGGAGGCGATTCTGATGAGGACTGAGAAAATAATTGCAGAGACAGCTGACCTCTCAATAGGCTACCGTGCACGCAAAAGGGTGCACATGGTCATGGAACACCTGTCACTTCAGGCACGCCGGGGTGAGCTGGTTGCTCTCATCGGCCGCAACGGAACGGGAAAGAGTACTCTGCTAAGGACCCTGGTGGGTCTGCAACCTGAGCTCGGGGGGCGAGTACGGCTCCAGGGATTGGATCTGCACACAATAGGGTCATCACAGCTGCCCAGGATAGTCAGCTTTACATCCACCGAACCTGTGGCAGTGCGCAATATAAGAGTGCGTGATGTGGTTGCACTGGGCCGGTTTCCGTTCACAAACTGGATAGGTTCACTCACACCGGATGATGAAGAGGCTGTCAATGAGGCTCTGGTGGCTACCGGACTCTTACCGCTTGCCAATAGAAGCATTGACAATATCTCCGACGGCGAGAGACAGCGCACACTAATTGCACGTTCACTGGCACAGGATACAGCTCTTCTTGTAATGGATGAACCTACCGCTTTCCTTGACCTGCCCTCAAGATACGGCATCGTAAGCCTCCTGAGGCAACTGACCCATGAGCGGGGCAAATGTGTCATCTACTCTACGCATGACCTTGATACTGCAATCAATGAAGCGGACAGGATATGGCTTATGACAGGAGAGGGGATTGCTGAGGGAGCTCCGGAGGATCTGATACTCACAGGCACCGTAGCCAGGGCCTTTGAGAGCCCGCAGCTCTCATTCAGCAGCAATACCGGCACATTCAGCTTTATCAGGAAGCAACAGACAGGCATCGCACTTGAGGGAAAAGGTCTGGCAGTAAGACTGACCGAAAGGGCACTTAACCGATGCGGATACACCAAAGACCCGCAGGCATCACTTAAGGTCACTGTGAGCGAGAACCGTGATGGTACCGAATGGATTGTGGTGAGAAATGCAGCAACAGAACACTACAGGTCGCTATACGACCTTGTGAGCAGCCTGGCCGACAGACCCATTCAGTGACCCTGAAATTCTCGGTAAGCTTCGATAAAGGATCCTACATCTCCGGCAGCAAGCCTCTTGGCGATAATTTTTTTATCCCTGTCAAGAATGTAAATCAGCGGGGTGGATTCAACATTGTAGAGGTAGTCAAACCGGCTGAGACGCTGTGGATCCCATCCGTTAACCCATCCGAGGCTATTGTCAATAATATATTTCTCCCATTTTTCCTTGTCATGCTGGGTGCATACGGCAAAGACCTCTATACCTTCAGTCCTGTGCTTTTCATAATATTCTTTGAGCATGGGCGTCGCCTCTTTGCAATGGCCACAGTCGGGTTCCCAGAAATAGACAATTGTGAAGTCGGCCTTCACATCGTATAGTGACACGTAGTGACCTGCAAATGAGTTCATTAATAATTCCGGGGCTTTCCGGCCTATCAGGTTGGGTCTCAGACGGTCGACTCTCTTCTTAAGATCAGTAATATACTCCTCAGCGGCCCACGGGGCTCTGCCCGCAAGGAATATTTCATCGGCCAGGTGCACCACCACCGCATCATGTCCCATGATCTCACTCGTGGCATACCTCTGCATAAGCCATACTGAAACATACTGGTATACATCATCATTGCCGGAACTCATCTCAAGCACCCTGTCGGACTCCTTTATTATAGAGTCGGGCAACTGTATAACCACCTGTCTGAAGAACTGTTCAAGCTTTCCGCCAAGCACCGGGCTGCGGATGAGTCCCGGCTCCCTGAATTCAATGTTGTCAAAGAAATGGTCCTTATAGTAAAGATATGACATCAGGCGCCCTACTGAATCGCGGTTTACAGTGCCGGCAGGAATAGCGGGTTCATGAGGTTCCACGGAGATAATTGACCTGGCGATGGCACCCAGGAGGGTGCCCTTATTGCCTTCGGCGGTCTCTGCGAGATACTGTTTCATCCTTTTCTCCTGCGCAGTAAGCTGTGCCTTCAGGTCAGCGGCCTCAGGACCGGATGGCGGGGCTGTGCGGAGCTTTTCGCTCAGGGCCAAAGCCTCATCCAGAAGCTCCTTCCATCTCTTCTGGTACTCAAGGAAACGGCTGTTTTCTGATGAACCGGTGAAGACCAGTGTACCTGCCGGGTCATTGAGATCACATGCCATGTCAAAGTGCTGGTCGTCGCCGAGCAGAAACTCAAAGAAGGTGTTACCCGGAAGGACGATCATATAGACACCAGGAGCGAGTTTTTCGCTTCCGGTGAATCTTGATTTACCGCTCTTGTCGGTAATAGTACTGTCTTTAACATATTGCTGATTGCCAACATGATATGCCAGTCTAACCTTTATTTCGGCAGCATGATTGACTGTTACCGAGATAGAGTGGCCTGTCTGTCCGCATAGCAGATTGAAGCCATTCAGGAACCCAATAATCAATATTGTCGCAAAATACCTGGTGCTCATGTGCTCAATCGTTGTATTTATAGCATTATACAATTTTCCTGCCATTCTAGTGGTTCATGTCCACCCTGATAATTTCCGCGTAGCCTGATGCTGTTATCACCGCTTTGAGAGCAAAGTTAAAACGGTTCAGTGCCGTGCAGAGGAAGAAGTCGGTAGGAGGGCTGAATGATATGTTTTCCGGCCTGAAGAAGCGGCTTCCGGAACCTTCTCTCAGGGCGGCTATTTCAGCTGATATATCAGGCTCATGACCCATGAGCAGTTCTCTGATATACCTTGCACATAGCAGGTCCTCAGCGGCAGGCTCAATGCCCCGGTAGCCCATTGCCACCAGGGTGACCTTTTCAGGGTTTAGTATTTTTATGTATGATGCCACTGCTCCGGCATTCACCAGGCCGGCGCCAAGAATCTCGGAAGCGCCTGAAGCTTGCATTATTCCATTTGTGCCTGCTGTTGTGCAGTGGATCATTGTTTTGCCGCTTATTTGTCCGGTGAGCATCTCGGTAGGACTGTTTCCAAGGTCAAATCCGGCCGGTTTCTTTTCATCCTGCTCTCCTGCAATAATTGTATCAGCCTTCAGTTTATCCTTAAGTGCAAATGCCCCTTCAGGGGTATCGACGTCAAGAAGACGTTTGATTCCGTTGTCAAAGGCATAGCATGCAGTACTGAAGGCACGGAAGACATCGATTATAACTGTCACGCCCTGAGCCTCCTGTGCGCCCCTGATGAACTCTTTAATAGCAATATCCATCATACTTACTTCAAATGGTGAAGATAATAATAGTGTTTGAAGATCATTTCTTAAATTTGCTTTCCGGCAATAATCACAAAATATACTGATGAAACCCTTTTACAGGATCAGCCAGAAATTCCTTCAGCGTACAGCCGCTCACCGCAAGGCTGTTACAGAGAGGCTGAGGAAATCCGTTCCTTACTGGATTCGTCAGCGGCGCATTATCTACCTTCTTTACAAAGGCATTAAGCGCGATAATATTTACATTAAGGCCTCGGCCCTCACATTCTTCTCGATCCTTTCCGTCATACCCCTTGTAGCTCTTGCTTTTGGAATTGCCAAGGGTTTTGGGCTCTCCGATGAGTTAAGGGCTCAGATCATCATGCAGTTTCATAACCAGGAACAGGTAATGAACTGGATTCTTGATTTTGCCAACAACACACTTGAGCAGACTAGCGGGGGCTGGCTTGCCGGGATAGGTGTAGCCTTCCTGTTTTATACTGTAGGTCAACTGCTTGGTTATGTTGAGAGTACCTTCAATTCGATATGGAAGGTAGATGAGACCAGGGTTTGGTATCGGCAGGTGACCGATTACCTGGCTGTGATAATACTGGTCCCGGCACTTTTCATTGCCTCCAGCAGCGCCACGGTTCTGGGGACCACCAAACTGACTGAAATACTGAGCCGGTCAGACATGCTGGAGGTATTGAAACCGGTTGTCTCTTTCCTTGTCAAGCTGATCCCTTTCATACTTCTTTGTACCCTTTCAACGGCGGCCTTCCTGGCAATGCCGAACACCCGGGTAAAACTGCGATCGGCTCTCTTTGCCGGACTCTTGTCAGGAATAGCCCTGCAGGTGCTGCAGATTGTATATGTTGAGTCACAGATGGGTATCACCAGGCTCGGTGCCCTCTACGGAAGCTTTGCCGCAGTTCCCCTCCTTATGGTCTGGATCCAGATGAGCTGGGTTGTGGTGTTGATGGGAGCACAGCTCTCTTATTACATGCAGAACATTACCCGTTACGAGTTTGAGTTTGATGTTCAGACGGTGTCACCCAGGCAGAAGAAGAGGCTTTCCCTGCTTGTCATGCATTCATTGATAGACGATTTTGTCACAGGTGTTAAACCCCGGGCACCGGAGGAGATCTCAATGGAACTTAGCCTGCCGGTACGGACAGTACATGACTGTCTTGATATGCTTCGTGAAGCATCTATGGTTACCGAGGTATGGAATGAGGAGACTGAGAGGTACGTCTACCAGCCGGGTACAGACATCAATAAGATGACGCTATCGTTTGTGCTGGAGAAGATTGAGACCTCGGGCTCGCTGCATAAGGTTGTTATCAACAATACCGATTACAGGAAGATTGATGCCGCCCTGACAAAGTTCGAGAGCCTGGTCGCCAGCTCAGAAATAAATGTACTGCTTCGCGATATCTGATTGGTTACCTGTTCCGGAAAGGAGAGAGGCGGAACCGCCTGACATATCTTATAAGCTTATCCAGTGAATTCCAGTTGTCAAAGAGGTAATGCGGTGCATCAACAATAATCTGTCGCGTCTCCGGGTGCATTGACCAGTAACTGATGAGGTTTGAAGCCCTGAAGACGCGGTCTTCCGATCCGATCAGCGAATAATCCCAGACAAACCCTGTCTGAACCGGCTCCATCATCCTGTTGTATAGCCATCGCAGCTCATCATGAAGCGATTTCTCGGTACGCGTAGGTATATAGTCCCTGTTCAACTCAAAACGGCTTCTTGAACCGAACATCCTGAGATAAAACTTACCCATGCTGTAGTTGGAGATATTTTCAAGGGTTGCTTCGAATATCTTGAGGGGTATGCCGAATTTATCATCAGCGGCTACCGGAGTTCCGTTAATTGCGATTGTAAGGTCAGGCCGGATACCCAGTCTGCGGCTGTAATATTCTGCTGCCCAAACCCCAAGAGACCATCCTATTACAGTAACCCGCCTGTAAGTCTTCATCTCGGGCAGAATGAGCGGTTCATCAGCCGAATAGTTATAGAAAAGGATAAAATCGGAATTGTCTGTGCAGAGATTAGAGAAGGCTTTATCATCTATACCCCAGGTGCCGAAGAGAATGACAAGGTCCCTGTTATTCTCAAATCTTCGAAGGAAAGTTTTCATTGGCGGATACAAAAGAAAAAAGAGGAGAGGGTTACCGTGGTACTTTAAGGAACGGGCTTATGAGATAATCCCGGAATCTACTGTCTGATAAAAGGAAGTAACCTATGGTAGTCAGCCTATAGGTCCATGTGAAAGTCAATGTCTGCAATACAATCCTATTGATTCCCACAAGTAACCCCTACTCTCCTCTTTTTAATTCAAGCCTTAGCTTTGTACAAATATAAACAATTATAATACATAATGCAACTTTTTAAATAAATATTAGTGTGTTGATCCTCAGAGCTGGTTGTTATTATCATTTGGAATGATTATTTTTATTCGGAATATCAGATCATTCCATATTCTGACATCAAAAATTCTTCCAATGATACCGGAAATCATCAGCATCAGGCATGACGACGGCTCGGGCTTCAGGGCCGGGTGGGTCGATAATGAAAGCAGCTTCCTTCATGTCCATCCCGAGTACGAGATTGTGCTGAACGTAACAGGTAATGGCACTCGCGTTGCCGGGGACTCGGTAGAGATTTTCGATCATTATGATCTGGTTGTTTTCGGGCCGGAGCTGCGCCATTTCTGGAACTTCTATAAGGGCGGGGAGTATGACAACGGGAGGCATGCCATTATGTGCCACTTCAGGCGGGAGTCACTCGGAGAGCCCCTTCTCTCACAGTTTGAGACTGCAGACCTTCGCCGCTTGCTCAATGACGCATCGAGGGGCATCTCCTTCAACGCAGAGACAGGAATGGCCGCAGAAGACCCTATGCGGAGGCTGTTGACTGAGACAGGCATGAAAAAGATGGTGAGCCTCTTCCGGCTGCTCGCAATCCTTTCCTCCGCTGAAAAATACAGGATTCTATCCGGAGAGAGCCCGGCAGGTAATCATGAGATGACTGATGCCCGCCTTACAGAGGTGTGCTCTTTTGTGCGTGCTAACTTCTTCAGACCCATACCTGTGAAAGAGGTTGCAGGGATAGCAGGTATGAGCCCCCACTCATTCAGTCGTTTCTTCTCGCGTAACACCGGTAGTGGCTTCGTCGATTATGTCAACCAGGTGCGCACCAACAAGGCATGCTACCTGCTGCGGGAGACTGACCACCAGATTAACGAGATAGTGTTTGAATGCGGCTTCGCTACAGTTTCCAACTTCAATAAACAGTTTCGCAAGCATGCCGGCATGTCGGCACGCGATTACCGGGCGCAATACAGAATCTGACGGTACTATCACTAATTTTACAATGACCTGCAGCGGATGACTTTTTTCATGTCGGAGATCGAAGCTGTTTGCTACATTTGCCATTGAATCAACAATCAAAAACAGTATTGCCATGGGAATGACCATAACTGAAAAGATCATTGCGTCACATTCAAAATACGACAGCATTAAACCTGGTGACATAATAGACATTACAATTGATGCCCGCGCAGCCAGGGACTTCGGCGGTGCCAACGTGGTTAAGAACCTGAACGACTTTGGTCTCAGGGTGGAAGATCCGGACAAGACACTTTTTACCTTTGACTGCAATCCTACCGGCTCTGATCAGAAGTATGCCGTCAACCAGCATATATGCAGGCAATATGCCCGCAGTAACGGTATCAAGGTATATGATATCAACGCCGGTATCGGCACCCATCTTCTGATTGAAGAGGGGTATGTCTGGCCCGGGGCCACTGCTGTCTCCACCGATTCGCACGCCAATATTCTCGGGGCTGTGGGAGCGTTCGGACAGGGTATGGGCGATATGGATATTGCTGCTTCATGGAACAGCGGCAGGGTGTGGTTCAAGGTGCCGGCATCGGTGAAGCTGGACCTAAAAGGACGGCTGCCTGAGGGCGTGACCGCCAAGGATGTCATCCTCAATCTTCTGAACATCTATGGTGCAAATACCCTCCTTGGGTACAGCATCGAACTCTGTGGCGAGGCAGCGGAGAGGATGACCCTCGATGAGCGTATCACAATAGCCTCTATGGCCACTGAGATGGGCGCCATTATCATATTATTCCCGCCTACGGAGGAGATAATCAGTTACTGCCGCGCACGTTCCAGGTCGGCTTTTGAGCCTGTTTATGCTGATGCTGATGCCACATACGAGATTGCCGCAGACATTGATGTAAGTGCATTTGTCCCGATGGTCTCACGACCAGGCGAGCCTCATGATACGGTGGGAGTGAAGGAACTGCCTGTCACCGTGATCGATTCTGCCTTCATTGGCAGTTGTACCAATGGCCGTATTGAGGATATGAGAGTCACGGCCGACATATTGCGCGGCAGGAAAGTCGCTCCCGGTGTTGTGCTCAAGATAGTGCCTGCAACCGACGCCATCTGGAATCAGTGCCTTGATGAAGGACTGATTGAAGTATTCAAGTCCTCCGGTGCACTCGTGTCCAACGCCGGATGTGCCGGTTGCGCAGCAGGCCAGGTAGGCCAGAACGGCAAGGGAGAGGTGACAGTAAGCACCGGCAACAGGAACTTCCCCGGAAAAC
Source organism: Bacteroidales bacterium (assembly GCA_041303295.1). GTDB lineage: Bacteria > Bacteroidota > Bacteroidia > Bacteroidales > VadinHA17 > SR-FBR-E99. Next base: position 3,400 of record JBFYPM010000182.1, on the reverse strand, counting down.
AGGGGCAGGGAAGCGTTTTTCTGGCCTCACCTGCGGTGGTAGCATCGTCGGCTCTTGCCGGCTATATAACTACCCCGGATGCCATTCCTGCCGAACCAAAAACGTTCGCAGTAAATACCAGGCAGATTGTCACGCAGGCACCTAAACAGCAGGCAGTTATCACCGACAAACCAACAATTATCAAGGGTAGAGTCTGGGTGATTGAGCGTGATAACATTGATACTGACATGATTTTCCACAACCGTTACCTTGCCATCACAGATATGAAAGAGATGGGCCAGTATGCATTTGACAACCTGGAGGGTTACAGAGACTTTGCAAAGAGGGCCCGGCCGGGTGACATCATTGTCGCCGGCAAGAACTTCGGCAGCGGAAGCTCTCGTCAGCAGGCGGTAGACTGTTTCGTCTCCCTTGGCATTCAGGCGGTAATAGCCCGGTCTTTCGGGGCAATCTACGAGCGTAACGCAATCAATGCAGCTTTCCCGGTGATGACATATGATTCCTTTGACAAGATTGACATTCGGGATGGAGATGTCATCACAGTCAACCTCCTGAATGGTGATGTTGTCAATGAACGCAACGGTCTCATCACTGTAATTAACCCGTTTTATGATGCACAGTATGAGATTTATATAAAAGGCGGGCTCCTGGGTAAAATTTAAACAGTCACTACGCGGAATATGAAACCAATGACATTTGTTGAGAAGATCCTTGGCGCTCCTGAGGGAGCGGTGGTATTCAGGAAACCTGATCTGATCCTGACACATGATAACACATCGAGCATCTATCAGACCTTCCGTAAGATGGGCGGCGACAGGGTATCGGATCCCGGCCAGATGCTTGTTGTTCTGGACCATAATGCTCCTCCTGCTGATGCCAAACTGGCGACACAGTACCAGGACATACGCAATATTGTCGCTGATCAGGGAATTAAGAAGTTTTATGACTCCGGCCAGGGCATCTGTCACCAGATGATGGCAAACCATGCGCGTCCCGGGATGATAATTGTCGGTTCCGACAGTCATACCTGCACGGCAGGAGCCTTCAACGCACTTGCTGCTGGCATTGACCGCACAGAAGCCGCCGGGATATGGAAACGAGGAGAGACATGGTTTCTGGTTCCCCCGTCAATGCGTATTGACCTTACCGGGAAACTGCGTCCGGGTGTAAGCGCTAAGGACCTGTCTCTATGGATCATTGGTATGCTTGGATCTGACGGCGCCAACTATATGTCTATTGAGTTTCACGGTGATGGAGTCGGCTCCCTGAACATCAGTGACAGGATGACCGTTGCCAATCTCGCCTCCGAAATGGGGGCGAAGAATGCTGTATTCCCATCTGACGAAGTCTTGCATAAATATACCGGTTCTGCCACTAATGGCGTTTGGGCGGATGAAGATGCTGAATACCGGTGCCGGATCTCTATTGACCTTGCCACTGTATTCCCTCTTGTTGCTGCCCCCCATAATGTTGACAACATCAAGTCAGTGGCTTCTGTGGCAGGCACCGTAGTACATGAAGGTCTCATCGGCACGTGCACCAATGGCAGGATAGAGGATCTCAGGACGGCTGCGGCAGTACTCAGGGGAGCGCAGGTGAAGCCGGGATTCCAGCTTCATATCATTCCTGCATCCAGGGATATCTATATGCAGGCAATCAGGGAAGGTGTCATCACTGACCTCATTGAGGCCGGTGCCAATATCCTCAGTCCTTCATGCGGCCCCTGCCTTGGTACCGGTCAGGGAATACCGGCCAGCGGGCATATTGTGATCTCCACCGCCAACCGTAACTTTCTGGGCAGGATGGGCAACAAGGAGGCTTCCATCTATCTGGCCTCACCCTCCACCGTGGCCGCCTCGGCCATCACCGGAGTCATTACCGATCCCAGGATTACCAAAGGCAATGAGGTATACCCTTTCAATCCTCCCCAGAGTAAAACCAACACGATCAGTGAGGGTGAGAACAGAAGAGAGGGCAATGTATGGAACTATGCCGACGTTGACAACCTTAACACCGACCAGATGTTTGCCGGCAAGCACACTTACAGCGTCATGAGTTCCGATGCTGCAGGTATAATGCCGTTGCTTTTCAGCGACTTCGATCCGTCATTCAGCAAGAATGCCCAGGCCGGAGATGTCATAATCGCAGGCGATAACTTCGGCTGTGGCAGCTCTCGTGAACACCCGTCGGTTGGTCTGGCACACCTGGGTATAAGAGCCATCATAATTAAGTCGGTCAACCGCATATTCTACCGTTCCTCCATCAACCAGGGACTGCCCCTGATTGTGCACATGGGGGCTGTGGAGGCTTACAGACCCGGTGACAGTGTAGAGATAGACTTCGATAAGGGTTCTCTGATGATAGGTAACAGAGAGTTTCATTTTGAACCTCTGCCACCGGAGCTGAAGTCAATCATTGAGAAAAAGGGGCTTGTCAACTGGATGAAGACGGCCTGACGCTGCAGGGTTCAGTAAAACTACTGTTGACAAAAGGAAAAATGTGATTATATTTGCGGCGGTTTAAAAAAAACATAGTGCGGTTCCGTAGCTCAGTTGGATAGAGCAACAGCCTTCTAAGCTGTGGGTCGAGCGTTCGAGTCGCTCCGGAATCACGACAGCCGACGGCATAAGCCACAGGTTTATATACCATTTGGGTGGCATGAGCACCATCAACTTTACATCTGTACTTAAGATTATCGGGCTGATACTGATTATCTCTGCTGCCTCTTTTCTTCTTTGTATCCCGGTAGCGCTGATCTATTCTGAGCCTGTAGCCCCCTTCCTGCTGTCATTCATCACAGCTATCGTACCGGGTACACTTATGTACTTTCTTATCCATGGCCGCCTTCATGAAAAGGTCACAACAAAGGAAGGATACCTTAGTGTTACAATGGGCTGGCTGGTGCTCGTGCTTTCAGGCACCCTGCCCTTCGTGTACAGCGGAGAAATCAGAGGCGTCGTGAATGTCATCTTCGAAAGTGTCTCAGGGTATACAACAACTGGTGCCTCAATACTGACAGATGTTGAGATAATCTCCAAATCAGTGTTATTCTGGCGCAGTCTGACACACTGGATAGGAGGTATAGGCATAATACTCCTGGTAATTATTGTCCTTCCATCGCTGAAGGTGGGTGGGTATAACCTGTTCTCACTGGAGTCTTCTCTCAAGCAGAAGATACTTCCACGCACAAAATCTGTCGCTCTGGCCGTACTTGTGATTTATCTCGTGATAACTGTGGCTGAGATAATCCTTCTCAGCGTGGGGGGCATGGATCTTTTTGACAGTATCTGCCACACATTCGGCACTGTTGCCACTGGAGGCTTTTCAACCAAGAACACGAGCATTTCCGGTTATTCGGCATTCATACAGTACGTCATTGCCTTTTTTATGTTCCTGTCAG
>JBFYPM010000181.1:0-17016 GCA_041303295.1 Bacteroidales bacterium | reverse complement strand
GAGCAGCGCTCTCATCAAGTACCTCAGTGAAGAGGGAGTAAGAACCCTGCTCCTGAAGACGGAGAACTTCTATATGCAGAATAATTCCAAGGAGATGCCCAAGGTCACAGAGGAACTCTACTTCGTGATTGACGAGAAGGGGAACTCAATAGAGCTTACAGAGAAGGGCCATGACCTGATATCCAGCTCCGTGGAAGACACCAGCTTCTTCGTTCTGCCGGACGTTGGAAGCAAAATCGCTGATATTGAAAAGAGCGTCAAAGACGAGACGGAAAGAATGAGAGCCAAGGATGAGCTGCTCCAGGATTTTGCAGTTAAGTCAGAGCGTGTTCATACAATGACACAGTTGCTCAAGGCCTACACACTCTTTGAAAATGATGTGGAGTATGTTGTAATGGATAATAAGGTCAAGATCGTTGACGAGCAGACCGGTCGTATCCTTGAGGGACGCCGCTATTCCGACGGTCTCCATCAGGCTATCGAAGCCAAGGAGAACGTGAAGGTGGAGGCATCAACCCAGACCTATGCCACCATCACACTGCAGAACTACTTCAGGATGTACCACAAGCTCGCAGGCATGACCGGCACAGCCGTGACTGAGGCCGGTGAGTTCTGGAATATCTACAAGCTTGATGTGGTTGTAATCCCTACTAACGTCAAGGTCATCAGGAACGACCATGAGGACCTCGTCTACAAGACCAAACGGGAGAAATATAATGCCGTCATCGACGAGATTGTCAACCTGAACAAGGCCGGCAGACCAGTGCTCGTGGGTACCACATCAGTGGAAATATCCGAACTGCTGAGCCGCATGCTCAAGATGAAGGGTTTGAAGCATAACGTGCTTAATGCCAAGCTACACCAGCGTGAAGCCGATATAGTACTTGAAGCAGGGAAGACCGGTACGGTCACTATCGCCACCAACATGGCAGGCCGCGGTACCGACATCAAACTCACCCCTGAGGTGAAGAAGGCCGGCGGTCTGGCCATCATAGGGACAGAGAGACATGAGTCGCGCCGCGTTGACAGACAGCTGAGAGGTCGCGCCGGACGCCAGGGTGACCCCGGTTCGTCACAGTTCTTCGTCTCACTTGAGGATGACCTGATGCGCCTCTTCGGATCGGAACGGATATCAGGCATCATGGACAAGCTGGGACTGAAGGACGGGGAGATGATTCAACACCCCATGATCACCAAATCGATTGAGAGAGCCCAGAAAAAGGTGGAAGAGAACAACTTCGGCATAAGGAAAAGGCTGCTTGAGTATGATGATGTAATGAACTCCCAGCGCGAGGTTATCTATAGCAAACGCCGCCATGCCCTCCTGGGTGAGAGACTCAGCGTTGACATTGCAAATATGATGTATGACGCCACTGACAATATAGTCACCACAAACAAGGATTCCGGCGATTTTGAAGAGTTTCAGTTCTCTCTGATCAGGTTACTGTCAGTTGACTCTCCGGTCTCAAAATCTGATTTCACCAGGAGCAATGAACAGGAGGTCACAGATGTGGTTTATGCCAAGGTGCTTGATGCATACCGTCGCAAGAGCGAAACCATCTCATCTACCGCCCTCCCTGTGCTTAAAGATGTATATGAAAGAATGTCAGCCACATATGAGAATGTGGTTGTCCCAATAACTGACGGGGTTCGAACCTACAACGTGGTTACCAACCTGAAAGCAGCAGTGGAGAGCTCGGGAAGGGAGCTGCTCCGCTCATTCGAAAAGACTGCTGTTCTGGCAACCATTGATGATGCATGGAGAGAACACCTCAGAGAGATGGATGAACTCAAACAGTCGGTTCAGAATGCCACTTACGAACAGAAAGATCCGCTTCTCATCTATAAGTTCGAGTCATTTGAACTATTTAAAACCATGGTCAACAAGGTGAACCATGATGTAGTCAGTCTTCTGATGAAGGGTACAATACCCGTCACATCACCTGACAACGTCAGGGAGGCGCAGAGACGCAGACAGGCAGACATGAGCAGGATGAAGACCCAGAAGAGCGATTTCGATAGCTATCGCAGCGGAGGAGGAGGCTCTCCGGAGCCGAAACAACAGATAACCGCCCCGGTGAGAGTTGATAAGAAAGTTGGAAGAAACGACCCGTGTCCGTGCGGCAGCGGCAAAAAGTACAAACACTGCCACGGCCAGGGCCTCGGTGATGCTGCCGGCGTCTGATCGCCGACTGGTTCTGTTTATTTCCTGACACCTTCCACTGCCCTGGCAATCCTTGCTTGCAGTGACCGGCTTACTGGTACCAGCGGCAGCCGGAGATAGTTCTGGCAGAGATTCATAAAACTCATCGTGGCCTTAATGCCACCGGGATTGCCTTCGGTGAACAGTATCTCCGTAAGCTCCAGGTACTTGAGCTGTATGTCTCTGGCAGTCTTGAAGTTGCCCTTGATGGACTGCTGTGTCATCTCACTGCATTCTGAAGGGAAAGCATTGGCCAGTACCGAAATAACCCCTGAGCCTCCAGCAGCTGCAAACGGAAGAATCTCCATATCATTTCCGGAAATCACAAGGAACTCACCGGGCTTATCCCTGATGATCTTCATCACGTTTTCGAAACTGCCTGAACACTCTTTGATACCTATGATGTTTTCGCAGTCCCTGGCCAGTTGCAGGCATGTTTCAGGCAGGATGGTGCTGGCGGTACGCGACGGCACATTGTATAGGATAACAGGCACCGGACTGGCCATGGATATCTGCCTGAAATGCTGGTAAAGACCCTTCTGGCAAGGCTTGTTGTAGTATGGAGCAACAGACAGTATTGCATCAACGCCTTCAAGATCCGCTGACCTGATACTGGTAACTACTTCAGAGGTATTGTTGCCACCTGCGCCGAGCACCAGAGGAACACGGCCCCCGATGCTTTCAACGGTAAATGTCAGGAGTGCACTCTTCTCATCCATGCTGAGAGTGGGTGCTTCACCCGTGGTGCCCAGCAGAACAATGTAGTTGACCCCTCCGGAAATGAGGTGCTCAAGTATCCTGCCCATTGCAGTAAAGTCAATGCTCAGGTCGCTCTTGAAGGGTGTAATAACTGCCACACCCGTCCCTTTGAATTTCTTCATCATCTGATATTCCTTATGTTGTCTTGAGTTATTAAGCCCTGGTCTCCGGGCTGCTAATCATTGAAAGATAATGCATTGTCTGTTCAATGAAGAGCGCGGTGCTGAAGGGCTTCGGGATTTTAATCATCAGGTCATAGGGCGTCTTTCCGGGCTCGTTAGTCACATCAGGACCTGCCTTCATGGGTGCCGGTGAAAGCGCCGCAAGAGCGCTTAACTGAAAGAGTGACGAGGGATTGATATCTATGACCAGATCAAACCTGGCTGCCATAAACTGTTTTGCATCCTCAGAAACTGGCATATAAGCCCAGTTGAGATCTGTCTTCCTCAGGAACTTCATGTATGTCAGTCCTGTAAGCCTGTCGGGGACAATCTTCCCTGGTATCCATGCCATTACCTCTACACTCTTACCCATCTCTGAGAGATGCCTGTTGAGCGCTGCAAGGTGCTGGAATTCATTCTCATAGGCGGCATCCCATAATATGCCGATCTTCTTTACATTCTCAATATTAAAATCGGGCTGCATCCTCCTCAGCGACGAAAGACGCTGGTGGAGCATATACCGGCCCGCTTTTAACCTGAGATTGCTGAACAGTTCCATTAGAATACAAACCTATATTTTTTTTGGTTTATCAGGATCAGACAGGTGATTATTCTTTTATCATTTTCATGAACTCTTCTTCGGAAATTATCCGGACACCCAGTGCCGCGGCTTTGGCACGTTTGGCCGGACCCATATCATTTCCGGCAACAATGAAGGAGGTGCTGCCTGAAACAGAAGTAGTTACCCTTCCGCCCGAAGCCTCAATCGCTGCCTTTATACTGTCTCGGGTAAAACTTTCGAAGGTGCCGCTCACCACCACATTTTTGCCTGCGAGTGGCCCGCCTGCCACGCTCTTTAGCACGGGGCCCTCAAAGGTCATCCCTGCAGCGCGGAGTCTGCGGATGATCTCGATGTTCTCATTATCTGAGAAATACTCTGTCACGCTTGCACTTATCCGTGGACCAATCTCCGGAAGCGCAGAAAGTTGCTCACCGGAGGCACTGACAAGGGAGTCGATGTCAGGAAATCCGGCAGCCAGACTCTTTGCCACTGTCTCTCCGACATGCCTGATACCTAAAGCAAACAGCTTCCGGTGCCATGGTGCTGAAAGAGAGGCGGTGAGGCCGGCAATGATGTTGGATGCCGATTTGTCACCCATTCTCGCCAGCGAGGCCAGCTGATCATGCCTGAGGTCATACAGGTCTGCCACATTATGTATCAGACCGTTCGAAAAAAGAAGTTCAACGGTCTCTTCTCCAAGCCCCTCAATATCCATCGCCTTCCTCGAGACAAAATGGATGATGCGCCCTGTTATCTGCGGTGGACAATGCAGGTAGTTGGGACAGTAGTGATTGGCTTCACCTTCAGTGCGTACCAAAGTGGTGCTGCATTCGGGACAGCTCTCCGGAAAGACGACTGCCTCTGATCCTGTAACCCGCCTGCCGGCATCAACCTCCACTATCTTGGGAATGATCTCACCTCCCTTCTCAATGATCACAGTGTCACCGTAGTGAAGCCCCAGCAACTCAATCTGATCACTGTTATGCAGTGAGGCACGTTTCACCGTTGTGCCGGCAAGGAGCACTGGACGCAGGTTGGCAACGGGTGTGACGTTTCCGGTTCTGCCTACCTGGAAATCGACTGAGAGAAGCTCGGTGACAGCCTGCTCAGCTGCATATTTATAGGCTATGGCCCAGCGCGGCGACTTGGCTGTACTCCCCAGAAGCTGTTGCGCCTTCAGCGAGTTGACCTTGACCACCACCCCGTCAGTGTCATATGGAAGTCCTTTCCTCGCTGTCTCCCATGACATGATGAAGCTGATGACCTCATCCATTCCGTTGCACAGCTGAATGACATCAGGTGTGCGGAAACCCCAGGAGCGGGCAGCTGCAATATTATCATAGTGAGTTCCCGAGGGAAGTTCATCTCCCAATATGTAATATAGATAGCACTCAAGTGGCCGGGAAGCTACGATCTTCGGATCAAGCAGCTTCAGGGTGCCTGCGGCAGCATTACGGGGATTGGCAAATGGAAGTTCCCCGCGAACCAAACGGGCAGCATTCATCTCCTCAAAACCCTTGCGGGGCAGGTATATCTCACCACGCATGACGAAGGAGGAGGGGATCCTGGCAGCAGTAAGCCTGACCGGGATACTCCTGATGGTTCTTACATTGACGGTTACATCATCACCCACCGTGCCATCACCCCTTGTGACAGCCCTGACCAGTGAGCCATCCTCATAGCTCAGGCTGATAGAAACCCCGTCATACTTGAGCTCACATACATATTCAGGCTCGTAACCCAGCGTCTTCCTGACCCTCTCGCCAAACCCGGCCACCTCATCCGGACTGTAGGTATTGCCAAGCGACAGCATCGGCCACTTATGCTCTGACTGCATGAACTCCTCCGTGAGATCACTGCCTACCCTCATGGTCGGGGAATCAGAGGTGATAAGCTCCGGAAATTTTTTTTCTATAGTCTGAAGTTCGTTAAGCAATAAGTCAAATTCGAAGTCGGATATAACAGGCTGATTAAGTACGTAGTACCTGTGGTTATGTTCATCTATAGTTTTCCTGAGTTCCTCAGCCCTATTTTTTGCGTCAGCAAGCTTCATTTGCAGTAATTGTCACTCATTAATTGATGAACTCAGCTCCATACACCTGGGATGGTGGCACCGCAGGTGCAACAGCCCTTATGAATATCATTTGTCACAATCCGGAAACCGCTCCTTTCAACCACCTTCTTATTGCATCCCGGGCAGATTGTATCATCAATCCCGGCACCGGGCATGTTCCCTATATAAACATATTTAATCCCCTCACTTCGGGCAGTCTCTGCCGCGCTGGTCAATATTCCGGCAGGGGTGGGAGGAAGATGTTCAAGCTTGTACTGCGGCTGAAAACGGCTGAAGTGCAATGGAGTATCAGTGAATCCGTTTGCGGCAAGCCACCCGCACATCTGCTTTATCTCCTCGGGTTTATCAGTCCAGCCCGGAACAATGAGATTGGTTATCTCCAGCCATACTCCCTCGTCACGGTAGATCTTCAGGGCATCAAGCACCGGCTGCAGCTTGCCGCCGTTCAGCTTAAGATATGTGCTTTCACTGAACGATTTAAGGTCGATGTTTGCGGCATCCAGGTGTCTGCACAGCTGCTTCAGCGGCTCGCGGTTGATATAACCGTTTGAGACCATGATATTTTTAACGCCGGCATCATGGGCAACCATGGAGGTCTCATAAACATACTCATAGAAGGTGACAGGCTCGGAATAGGTATAGGCTATTGACCTGCAACCGGCAGCAATGGCTCTCTCTACAACATTCTCAGGCGGCATGTCATAGTTCTTTGTCTTGTCTGGAGAAGTCTGTGAGATTGTCCAGTTCTGGCAGTTGAGACATGCCAGGTTGCATCCGGCGGTGGCTATTGAAAATGTTGCCGAACCGGGCAGGAAGTGGTACAATGGCTTCTTCTCTACAGGGTCAATATTAGCTGCACATGGATTACCATAGGCCATCGTATAGAGCATTGACTTTCTGACGATCCTGTTCCGGCAATCGCTCAGTTCACCCTCGTTGAGAGTACATTCATTTGGACAGATAAGGCATACGACTCCACGAGCTCCCTGCTCCTGGAACATGGCCAGTCTCTCCCCGGTAGCCGGTATCATGGCTCCAAACGGAAGAGGAGACGCAATTCCTGCTGCCATGGCCAGCGAACCCTGCCTTGTAAATATCCTCCTTGTTATCTTCATTTCACTGTTTACCAATGACATGCATTTCGATATAGCATTGTATAAAACTAATGCTTAATCGTCACCGATGCAACTATACCCGACACTAATATCACGGCTGCCAGCACAAAACATGCATTAGCTGTTCCGGCCAGCGGAACAAGCATGGTGGACACCGTCAGGTAACCCAGCGCCGAACCTGCAAGGTCGGATGCATATACCGCACCGGTTGATCCCCTGCCACCCGGAGATGTGACTATCCTGTAAATGGCACCTGTGATGAATCCTGCGGCAGGAAGCGTTATAAAAATGACAGCAAGGACCGGACCGGGCCCGGAGATGACCAGAGACGGGGCAAGCCAACCGGTGACAGAATACAGTGCTGAGAGAAGCAACGCACATACTGCCAGACGCTTAAGGGCGAAAGTCTGACCCCAGGCACCGCCTGCGGCAAGACCTGTCATCAGCAACGTTAGAATGACGGCGGAAAGCAGATAAAAATTACCAATAGCCATCTGCAGTATAAATATCATTATCATCCCGAAACCAGCCAGCCCGGCGGAGGATGCAAGCATCATCACACCACCACGGCCCGCAAACATCAGCGGAATCATCATAAGCACCACCAGCAGCACAGCAAGGCTTCCCCTGACACCCATCCTCTCCAGTGACAGTATGTTCGCAAAAAGTGCAGATAAGGGCCTTAATGCACTGTTTATCCCAGCCTCCCGGTCTACCTGTGAGAGAATATGCTCTCTCCTCGCACGTATTTCAGAATCATCAAGATAGTCGCGGTTTACATAGCTCGTCTGAATGCCGCTGCCTTCCACCAGCCGGACCACTGATGAGGTAACAGGATGAGCCGAGGCAATGGCATATAACGATGCCCCCGGGATGATTGAAACATGGCTGAATGTTTCCGCAAGAGCGTTATAAAGAGGTGAAAAACCCTTCCTGTAACTCTCCGGTGAATAGTTAAACCCTGGCATCGGGGTGCACATGAAAATGCCATCAGCAGAGAGGTGCTCCTTGACCAGCCTGAAATACTCCACCGTGTAGTACCTGTTGACAGAGAGTGTTGATGGAGGGGGTATGAGCTGCAGAACAGCATCCCATATCTCACCGTCGTCTTTCATAAACGCTATCGGATCACTGCTGATCACGGTCACCTTCATCGTGCCGCAGATGGTGTCACGCGCGCCACCGGCAGCAATTATTCCCGGGTCAGGCTCAAGGTACACCAGTTCTCTGATGTCATGCTTCTTCAACTCCTCCAGGTGTCTCTGCAGGCCCCCCGAGATCAGCATGACCTTGTCATACACTTTTCTCTGGAGTAAGGCATAGTGAATATTCTCTTCCGCAGTGATGACATCGCCACTGAAGAAGAGTGGCCTGTGATTGTAATATACGGTCATCTCTCCGCCGTAGGTGCCTGTAGTGATGTTGCCAAAGGGTGTATCATTGCTCTCATGCACGTTTACCCCTCGGAGAAGAACACCCCTGGCAGGCAGATCGGGGTTAAGGCTCATGACCAGGGCACCAAGGGGGATGAGGGCTATCACCGCTGCTATCCTGGCCCATGCGGGATAACCCAGGTACCAGAGGGCAATTACTGACGAGAACAGGAGTATGAGTATGTAAAGCTCGAAATTTGGTATATGCAGCATCACTGTACCAACAGTTATTATACCGGCTGCCACTGATCCTGCCGTCTCAGTTGCGAAACTGTTTCCCGGCTGTGACCCGCCGGCAGCACGCCTCAGGACCGTTAGCCGGACAAATACCAATGATGAGATGAATGTAACCGGGGCAACACTGACAGAGAGGATCACCATTATCTGAAAAAACAACGGGGTTGCGCCCGGACTGAGTATAATAATGTTCATCAGCAAAAAACAGAGAGGTGCCAGTGCCGTGCCTGCCAGCAATGTCCATATCATCCTCCTGGGGTCTGTGATGCCTGACCTGATTCCTGTTACGGCACCCGCCGCTGCGATAATCAGCCAAAGCCACAGGAACAGGCCTGCTGATGCCTCCGTTCCTCCGCCGAGGATCACTGCCTCACGCATCAGTATGAACTGTGATGAGGAGCTGACAAAACCGGTGAGAAGAAGGAGAGCAAAGGTCTGACTGGCAGGCCCCGGAAAAATACCGGGACTAACTGATGCTGTACTGTCAGAATGGTCTGGGTATGAAGCACCCGGACTGTCAGATACCTTAACGTCATGCGGGCGGTGACCGGCATGTTCGCCATCGTGACGACGCCGGGCTCTGCTCATATAGTACCCGGTATGCCAGGTGAGGTGGATAACAGCGGCGAATGCCATTGCAATACCTGTCTCAACATGCCAGTGGAGGAGAGAGCCAGTGAATGAGATATCCCACTTGTAGGTTATCTTCAGGGCCATGAAGAGACCGAAGAGGGCCGTCACAAGGAAAGAGCCCAGTAGTATCCAGTTCCAGAAGAGTCGGTGCGAATGCCTGCCAGTAAATCCTGTCATCGACAGGTAAAGCGAGAAAAGATAGATAACCAGGGAGGTCACCCCTATGGGAAGTACATGATAGGTCATGGTGTATCCTCTTCTCCGAAGACATAGGCCTCATAGACAAAGATCTCCGTATCCCTGTCTTTCCAGCCGTCCCATCCTATGCCTGCCTTGTCGCGGGCACAGTACCCGAGGAACTGCGTGGCGCTCCACCCTCTTTCTGAAGCAACCTGTGGCAGTAGGGTGCCTGACCTGATTCCTTTCTTAAGATATATGCCGTGCTTTCCGATCTTTATCTCACTTACGTCAATGATTTTTTTCATCGGGCCAAGTACAGATATCTCCAGGTGTATGGCGGTATACTCTGAAACCGTCAGGGGAGTAAACCTGGGATCACTGAACGCAGCCTCAACGGCCATGTCGCCTATAACCTCCCACAACGGATCCGGTGATGTGAACCGGCCGATACACCCTCGCAGGTCACCCGCTTTTGTTATTGTCACGAATGCCCCGAGGGGTTCCTTCAGACGTGAAGTGAGCACGGAATCATCAACTGTGGAGGGCTTGCAGCCTTTAAGCCTGGCCGAGATGGCTTCCCGTGCAATGCCGAGGAGAGTCTTCTGCTCTACCGCCGTAAGTGAGAACTCACCGGTGCCGGAGGAGTTCTGGCTGCCATCCTTGCTGAGAGCATAACCCTTATTCATTTCTGCTTTCTTCTGTTCAGCGGAACTCTTAGTCTCTCTATGGCTCTTACTCTCTGAGCCGGCCCTGTCCACCGCCACGATGGCGTTGTACCCTACCACTTCATCCCTGTCTCCCCGTGGCGAGTCGCCTGAGTTGGTGTAACCGACATTTCTGAAGGAAACACCGTCGCTGTTGGCTGCAAGGTATAGCAGCACCATCGCGGCAGGCCAGCCGCACATTGCTGTGGCAAGGTTCTCCGTACCAGACGCCTCAATGCTCCTGATTGTCTTCAGGAAATCCTCGGGGTCACCGTGTATGATTGCATCACTTGCGAGCCTGTCTACGCGGCATGCGTCATTGTAGGAGGGGTAGTGTGAAAAATCACTGCTGATGATGAACAGGTTACGGCTGTTAAACCATGGCTGAAGTCCAGTTGCAACAGCCTTAAGTACACTCGTGTTACGGGTTCCTATGAGTATCGGGACAATCCGCGGAGCACTTCTGAAATGATACTGTATGAAGGGCAGCTGTACCTCCAGCGAGTGCTCGGGACCGTGTGCCTCATCCTTTTCTATGAACCACCGGTTGGCAGCCTTCAGCCTATCACCCAGCTCCCTGTTGACCTGAAGCGTTCCCAGCGGCGTGACCAGGTTGCCGGAGGTGAACACCGCTGCACCTTCAAAGGCATACCTGTGACTTACCCCAATGAGAAATATGTTCTCATAGACCGCATCGGATGGTACTGACGCATAACCTGACGCAGCCGTCTGCCCCGAATAAACAAACCCGGCATGCGGTACTATCAGAGCCCTGACACGTTCTCCCGGCTCCGGTGATCCGGCGGCGACAAAAAAACCGGCAAGCTCACCCCTGAGCCTGTCACTGTCCGATGAATAGAAACTGCCGGCCACAACAGGCTGCCTGTCACGCCCGCTGCCCTGTCCGAATATGTTCATAAGCGGAATTGTTAACGTAACTATGATGAGAATAACCGCTTTCATAAATCAGCTGTTACCATCCCTGAAACTAAACTAAAACCGGAAAACCGAGGATAACTCCCTCAGATCAGAACGATATTTTCCTTCAACGTGTTGCCGTCATCATCAATACCGTACAGCCTTATGCCTACGCTGCAGGTAGCATCAGCCGTAACATCCAGGAAAGGAGAGAGAGACTCTCTTACATCCTCCTCACCCATGGAATCATACTCCTCAATATCAAAGTAGAGATGTACAAAAAGTATATGATCGCTCTTCTTGATCTTGGTCAGTACTTTAAGTATCTTCCCCATCCAGATAACTGAGGAGGTGTTGAAGTAATCAACATTGAATTTCAGATTTGTGCTTTCAGCCGGGTTCTTTGCATATTCGGAGGCCCACTTATAGAGAGGCTCAAAGAAGCCTGATGCATTCTCCGGCAAGGATTTACCTATAAACGTTAGATTTCCGCTTCCAGCAACAAAACTTACCTGCGGTGTTTTAGAGGTTGCCTCTACCTTGATATCCTGTAGTTTTACCATAACCTGTCTTTCTTCCCTATATTGGCGTTATTGCCCCAACGCAACATCATAAAGGTAACCTGTTTTTTTTGACACCAATTCCGCCTTCGTCAAAAAATTCAAACTAGTTATCAACTTTTTTAAACTATTTATCACCCTCAGACTTACAAATCAGAACGATTCGTTTAGAAGGAAATATTATCTTTGCAGCCGTAATTTAAACTGGATGGAAAATCTGCTCAGAATGGGGATCAGAGAGGCTGTACGAAGCCTCTGGGGTGTTGACGTCAGCGACGACCTCCTTCAGTTGCAGAAGACAAGGAAGGAGTTTGAGGGCGATCTGACCCTTGTAGTCTTTCCTCTTGCCAGGATATCACATAGTTCTCCCGAGCAGACCGCAGGAGAGATAGGAGAGTACCTGACATCACGCATCGATGCCGTCAGCGGATTCAACGTTATCAAGGGATTCCTGAATATCTCAATAGCACCCTCCGAGTGGGCTAAACGCCTGCAGGCCATAGCCTCCGTCAGCGAATATGGATTCATACCGGCCGGCCCGGGCTCGGATACGGTAGTGATAGAGTACTCTTCTCCCAATACCAACAAACCTCTTCACCTTGGACACATACGCAATAACCTCCTGGGCTTTTCCCTGGCAAGAATAAACGAGGCAGCAGGGAGCAAGGTCATCAGGACCAACATCGTCAATGACCGCGGCATTCATATATGCAAATCGATGGTGGCATGGCAGATGTTCGGAAACGGACAGAAACCGGAAGAGACAGGCATGAAGGGAGATCATTTCGTTGGTGATTTCTATGTTCTGTTCGAGATGAAATACAGGGAACAGATTGAAGAACTGGTTACTGCCGGGTCAACCCCTGAAGAGGCCCGCGATAATGCACCTTTGATGCTTGAAGCGCGTCGCATGCTCCTGAAATGGGAGGCAGGCGACGAGGAGACGCTAAGCCTCTGGCACATGATGAACAGCTGGGTCTATGAGGGTTTTGACGTGACCTACAAGGCCCTCGGGGTGGAGTTCGATAAGATCTATTATGAGTCAGAAACCTATAAAACAGGCAGGGAACTGGTCTTGCGCTCACTTGAAGAGGGACATCTTCTGAGGCGTGAAGACGGCTCGGTCTGGATTGACCTCACGGCCGACAAGCTTGACCAGAAGCTCCTGTTGAGATCCGACGGCACCGCAGTATACATGACCCAGGACCTGGGAACTGCAGTGATCAGATTCAACGATTACCACTTTGACCGCCATATTTATGTCGTGGGCAATGAGCAGAACTACCACTTTCAGGTGCTTGCGCTGACTCTGCAGAGGATGGGATATGACTGGGCCAGGGGACTTCACCACTTCTCCTACGGAATGGTTGAACTGCCCGAGGGAAAGATGAAATCGCGGGAAGGGAAAGTGGTTGATGCTGATGACCTGATAGCAGAAATGACAGCCACAGCAAAATCGATGTCGCAGGAACTGGGCAAACTGGGCGGCTACAGCGAGAGCGAGAAGGAAAATATCTGTCGGCAGATTGGACTGGGTGCCCTCAAGTACTTTATACTCAAGGTCGACCCGAAAAAAAATATGACCTTCAATCCTGCTGAATCAATTGACTTCAACGGAAATACCGGACCATTCATTCAGTATACATATGCCCGCATCAGGTCAGTCACCAGGAAGGCTGAGGAGACCGGGGCTGGTACATTCAATGATAAATGCGATAATGTGACTCCCAACCCGAAGGAGACGGCCATAATTAAACTGCTGAACGATTTCCCATCACTGGTCCGGGAGGCAGCAAAGGAGCTGAGCCCCGCGCTGATAGCTAACTACTGCTATGAGCTGGCGAGGGAGTTCAACCAGTTTTATCACGATTACTCAATACTGGGTGAAGAAGACAGAAGCCTGCGCAACTTCCGCCTGAAACTGTCAGAGATGACAGGAAGGGTGCTAGAGAGCGGACTGTGGCTGCTTGGCATAGAGGCCCCGGAGAGAATGTAAATATAAAACTATTTAAAAGCTATGTTTGAAAGCCTGAGTGAGAGACTCGAACGTTCCTTCAAGATACTGAAGGGAGAAGGAACAATTTCTGAGATAAATGTGTCAGAGACCCTGAAGGATGTCCGAAGGGCACTTCTCGATGCTGACGTGAACTTCAAGATTGCCAAGCAGTTCACTGACACAGTCAAGCAGAAAGCCTTGGGCCAGAACGTCCTTAAGGCAGTGAAACCCTCACAGATGATGGTCAAGATCGTCCATGACGAACTTGTACTGCTGATGGGAGGCGAAAGGGTCGATATCAATATTAAAACAAATCCTTCCGTCATACTCATTGCCGGATTGCAGGGAAGCGGTAAGACGACTTTCAGTGCAAAACTGGCAAAATACCTTAAGAGCAAGCGTGGCAAAAATCCCGTGCTGGTTGCGGGCGACGTCTACAGGCCTGCGGCAATAGAACAGCTGAAGGTGCTTGGCGAACAGATCGGGGTCCCTGTATATACCGAAGTCGACAGCCGCAATCCGGTTGAGATTGCACGCAATGCTGTCAGGGAGGCAAAGAAGAACGGGCATGACCTGGTAATCATCGATACAGCAGGACGACTGGCGGTGGATGAGGAGATGATGAACGAGATCGCTGCCGTGAAGAACGCCGTCAATCCTCACGAAACACTGTTTGTGGTCGACTCAATGACGGGTCAGGATGCAGTCAACACAGCATTTGAATTCAATGAGAGAATAGATTACGACGGCGTTGTGCTTACAAAGCTCGATGGTGATACAAGGGGTGGTGCAGCACTCTCCATCAGGTCAGTGGTAAACAAGCCTGTTAAGTTCATCAGCGCAGGAGAGAAGATGGATGCCATCGATATCTTCTATCCTGAAAGAATGGCTGACAGGATCCTGGGTATGGGCGACATTGTCAGCCTGGTTGAGAAGGCACAGGAACAGTATGATGAGGTGGAGGCACGCAAGCTCCAGAAAAAGATAGCAAAGGACCAGTTCGACTTCAACGACTTCATCTCGCAGATACAGCAGATCAAGAAGATGGGTAACATGAAGGACCTCATGGGTATGATCCCCGGTGTAGGCAAGGCGATAAAAAACCTTGACATCGATGACGATGCCTTCAAGGGCATTGAAGCGATCATATCAAGCATGACCCCTGCCGAGCGTACCAACCCGATGCTCCTTAACGGCACCCGCAGGAAACGAATAGCCGAGGGCAGCGGCACCACTGTAATGGATGTTAACAGGCTCCTGAAACAGTTTGACGAGACGCGTAAGATAATGAAGATGGTCGCCAAAGGGGGCGATCTCTCGAAGCTGGCAGCGAGAAGGCCGTAGGACCGCAAGACCGCAGGACCGCAAGACCTTCAGACCTTCAGACTTCAGACCTTAAACTTATAGTACTATGTATCAAGTAATTGACGGAAAACAGACAGCTGCGGAGATAAGAGGCGAGATAGCCGCCGCCGTAAAGGCGATGCAGGAACGCGGTGTCCGCGTACCCCACCTCGCAGCAATTCTGGTAGGTAACGATGGTGGCAGCGAGACATATGTTTCACATAAGGTAAAGGACTGCGAGGAGGTTGGCTTCAGATCAACACTCATAAGGATGCCGGCCTCAGTCAGCGAAGAGGAACTGCTGGCAAAAGTAAGGGAACTCAACGAAGATTCCGGGCTCGACGGGCTGATAGTGCAGCTCCCATTGCCCGACCATATCTCTGAGGATAAGGTCATTGAGAACATCTCGCCACTGAAGGATGTCGACGGATTCCACCCGGTGAATGTCGGCCGGATGTCAGCGGGACTTCCCTCGTTCGTTTCGGCTACTCCTGCAGGGATCATGGAGCTCATGAAGAGATATCACATACCGCTTAAGGGGGCTGAATGCGTGGTTGTTGGCAGGAGCAACATCGTAGGCCGGCCGGTAAGCATCCTGATGTCACAGAAGGGCGTGGACGCCACCGTGACTGTGGTGCACAGCCGTACACGCGACCTGGCCGCTGCCGTCAGGAGGGCGGATATAATCATCGCTGCCATAGGCTCACCAGGATTCATAACAGCTGATATGGTGAAGGAGGGCGCCGTGGTGATAGATGTGGGAACAACACGTGTCCCCGCACCGGAGACAAAGGCCGGCTGGAGGCTCAAAGGCGATGTTGACTTTGATAATGTGGCCCCGAAGTGCGCCTATATTACTCCCGTGCCGGGCGGGGTGGGACCGATGACAAGAGTATCCCTGCTGCTGAATACCCTGAAGGCCTGCAAGAGGTAATCTACTCTGCAGGCAGGGAGATGCCGGTAAGATAAAGATCGTAGCCTCCCTTTCCTCCGGAACGGTCAGAGGAAAAGATCAGGAACCTGTTCTCATATTTGAGGTCAATGCCCAGTACCGGCCGGTATTCATTGGCCGGAGTGTTGATCTCAGGCCCCAGGTTGACCGGTGCACTCCATTTACCGTCACTGAATACCGAATAATAGAGATCGAATCCACCCAGCCCTCCGGGCATGTCCGAGGCATAAATCATCTGCCTGCCCCTGATAAACGGACATTTGTCGTCATAGGTGCTGTATACACTGTCAACCACGGTTGGGGGTACTGAGGTTGATGTGAACCATTCATCAATACCGCTGCCGGCAGGACGGGTCATCATGTAAATGTCAAAACTGCCTCCCCTGTCAGAACAGAAATATGCAGTGTCAAGGGTGGTGCTGAGACAGAGATAAGCGTCATCAAAAGATGAGTTGAATGCTGCTGCCTGCGCCGGTGCTTCCACAACCGGCAGAGTCAGGAAAACAGGGATGTAATTTGTAAATACGATATCTAGTCCGTTGTCTGCCGTCCGGGTGGCAGCTGCCATGTATTCCAGTCCGTTGCGGCCGTTGAAGAACCTGTAGGGACCGAACTCGTCGCCGCTGGTGTTGAAGGCTGACGTGAGCCTCTCAAGAAAAGCATCACTTGTCATCTCACCATCAATTTGGAACATGCCCGTGGTCTGACCAAATGTAAACCAGATCATACCCTGAACAATATCGAAATCACCACCGGAACTGTTTCGGTTGGAAGAGAAGACCAAAGGAAGCGCTGACTCAAGTCGCGATGCCTCAATATCCATATTGTAATCGTCAAACTGCGTGTTGAGCCCGTCAAGCGCCATCACCGAATCGGGGAATATGCCCAGCTCATAGTTAATTTTCAGAGGCTCATCATGACACCCCGTCAGGAATTGCAGCATGAGATACGCCGCAGTTAAATGAAGATGCCTTCTGTTAATCATGACAGTTGTTTATTTTATAACGTGCAGGGAAGGCCTTTAATATGAGGCTTCTAAAAAAAAACCGGGCTTGCGGCCCGGTTTTCAGAAGGTAGAATTCAGGTTAATTCTAGGGTAATATTTGGTTTGAGGGTAATCGTTTGATTTCAATTATAAGATGGAAACCGGCTGCGATAGGTTGCGTCAGCCTGAAAAATATTTCC
>JBFYPM010000180.1:0-17415 GCA_041303295.1 Bacteroidales bacterium | reverse complement strand
GTGACCTGAAAGAGGGAAGGGTAAAGTCTAAAGTACAGGATGCCTATTCGATGAGATCAACACCCCAGGTGATAGGCTCTGCACATGACATGCTGGCTTACGCCCGCAGCCAGGTAGAGATAGAACTGAACGGCGTGGGAGACAACCCAATCTTCTTCCCCGACAAGAACCTGCAGCTCTCAGGTGCCAACTTCCAGGGATCACCCGTGAGTGTACCGATGGATATGGCAGGTGCCTGCGTCACCATGGTGAGTGTCATGTCCGAAAGGAGAATGAACCGCCTCAACAACCCTGCACTCAGCGTCGGGTTGCCCGACTTCCTCACCAAAGGTGCGGGGATGTTCTCAGGACTGATGCTAAGCCAATACACGGCTGACATGCTGATTGTTGAGCAGAGGATACTCTCCATGCCAGCATCAATACAGTCGATCCCGGCTGCTGCAGACCAGGAGGATTTCGTATCTATGGGTATGAACACTGCAATCAAGAACAACCAGATACTTGACAATGCCTATGGCATCCTGGGTATAGAGCTCATGGCGGCGGCACAGGCGCTTGACTTCAGGAAAGAGGAGTACAGCTTCGGTACCGGCGTTCAGAAGGCCAAGGATGTCATCCGCAGGCACGTTGAGTTCCTCGATATCGACCGCCCTCTCTATAATGATCATACCAATATGAAGGAGCTTGTGAAGTCATGCGAGATTCTCCACGAAGTTGAGCAGACTGTTGGCAGCCTGGAGTAGTTATCAGGCAGTAGGGGTTAGGGAGTAGGCAGTAGTCTTCAGTCAGCAGTTTGAGGCTCTGGCACAGGTGGAGTCCTGCACACGGAGTGTCGGGGAGGAGACTCAATCCCGCATCCGCCGGCTGGCGGATCGGGACGGCAGTCGTGGATGGGACTGAAGACTGAGGATTGTTGACTGAAGACTGAAAAAAGACCTTCAGACCTCAGACCTTCAGACTTTCGATTTTACAGACTTTTGACTTTACAGACTTTCGACTTAGTCTCGTTACCGATGCAATAATTTGTTTCCTCTGTAAGTTTTTATATCAGAAGAACCAAATCGTATCCCTGATGAAGAAGTACCTCCTTCTGCCGCTCATCGCAGCAGCTACATTCTCATGTGCCACACAGGAACTTTACCTGAATGTCACACAGCCGGCACCGGTGACAATAGCCCCGGAGATAAAAACCGTCGGCATCATCGACCGGTCAACGCCCACCGATCAGACGAAATCGCTCGATGCGCTTGATAAATGGCTGTCACTGGAGGGAGCTGACCTTGATTCCATTGGCACCCTCGAAGCCATCAAAGGCGTCACCCAGGAACTGGCGGCAAACGACAGGTTCAAGGAAGTCAAGCTGCTAAGCGGGCTGAAATTTAAGACATCCAGCCTTGGCGGACTACCGGTGCCGCTAACATGGGAACAGGTAGAGGGCATATGCCGCGATAACGGCACGCAGGCCTTATTTGCACTTGAGATGTACGACACCGACACCAGGATAGATTATTCCACCCGGAAAACAAGTTTAAAAACTCCACTGGGAAATATACCGGCGCTTGAGCACAACGCCTCAATGGAGACCCTGGTAAAAACGGGCTGGAGGATCTACTCTCCTTCGGACAGGGCTATACTTGATGAACATATTGTGGCGGAATCAATAGTCTTTTCAGGTCACGGAATAAACCCTGTGGCAGCTGTGGCGGGAATGATCAACCGCAAGGATGCAGTGAAGGAGGTAAGCAAAAAGGCAGGGCATGTTTATGCAATCCGCCTTATTCCTTACCGGCTCAGGGTGACACGCGATTACTTTGTGAAGGGAACAGACAACTTCAAGGTTGCCAAACGGCGTGCACAGCTGGGGAAGTGGGATGAGGCAGCCGAACTGTGGGAAAAGGAAACGGAAAATCCTAAGATGAAGATTGCAGGAAGAGCCCACTACAACATGGCCATCATAAGTGAGATCAACGGCAATCTCGATGATGCTGTGGCATGGGCGCAGAAAGCCTATTCCGATTTCAGAAACAAACAAGGCCTTCGCTACGTACGCATCCTCGAAAACAGGAAATACAACGAGGATGTACTGAGCTACCAGGAACAGCGATAATATTTGTTTATTTTGTCAGGAATTCCTGACATCATGAAAAAACAGACCTTCTTCCTGATCCTTCTGCTTTCGGCTTCGGCCTACCCCCAGCCCGGCGACATCCTCAACAACGTCAACCCCTTCATCGGCACTGACCGCATGGGTCACACCTTCCCGGGCGCAACGGTGCCCTTCGGTATGGTCCAGCTGTCGCCTGACACCGATACCCTCTCCTATGAAGTCGACGGGCGGTACAACCGCGATGTTTATAAATACTGCGCCGGATACCAGTACAGTGACAACACCATCGTCGGATTCACCCATACCCATTTCAGCGGTACAGGTCACTCCGACCTCGGAGACATACTGATTATGCCAACAACCGGAGTCCTGCAGCTTAACCCCGGAACGGCAGATGCCCCTGACAAAGGCTACCGGTCAGCCTTTTCGCACAGCAATGAGAAAGCCTCCCCGGGCTATTATGCCGTGACACTTGACGACCATGACATCCTCGCCGAACTGACAGCCACAATGCGCACGGGAGTTCATCGCTACACCTTCAGCCAGGGAGATGACGCCCATATTATCCTTGATATGGTTCATGGAATTTACAATTATGATGATAAAAACGTATGGACATTCATCAGGGTTGAGAATGACACCCTGGTTACCGGTTACAGGCAGACCAGCGGATGGGCAAGAACGAGGACACTTTACTTTGCGCTTGCCTTCTCCAGACCCGTAGAATCATTCGGCTTGGTCAACGAAGAACCGGCACAGGTGTACAGGGGATTCTGGCGCCGTTTTGACCAGCGCCGGAATTTTCCTGAAGCAGCCGGGCGCCGTATAAAGGGCCATTTTGACTTCAGAACTGCACCCGGGGAGCAGATAACTGTCAGGGTTGCCCTTTCTCCGGTCAGTACAGCAGGCGCCATTGAGAACATGATTGCAGAAGCACCCCGGTCAGACTTCGACCAAACTCGCCTTAGGGCAGAAGAGATGTGGCGCAGCGAGCTGGGAAAGGTCAGGGTGACAATGATGCAGGAAGAGCAGACCGTCAGCTTTTACACAGCACTCTATCATGCTTTCCTCTCTCCTACAATCTTTATGGACACCGATAAAAAGTACAGGGGACTTGACCAGAATGATCACACAGCCGGCGGTTTCACCAATTATACAACCTTCTCGCTCTGGGATACATACCGTGCACTACACCCGCTGTTCACAATCATCCAGCAGGAACGGACCGCTGACATGATAAACTCAATGCTGGCCCATTATGACCAGAGCGTGCACCACATGCTCCCGGTCTGGTCACACCACGCCAATGAGAACTGGTGCATGATAGGGTATCACTCCGTTCCGGTTATAGCAGATGCCATTGTCAAAAGAATCCCCGGCTTTAACTCTGACAGGGCTCTCAGCGCATGCCTGACCACGGCACGGAACGGGTGGTATGACGGGCTCGACGATTATTTCCGGCTGGGTTATGTACCTGACGAACGCACCGGCTCATCTGTCTCGGTCACCCTCGAATATGCATATGATGACTGGTGTATTGCACAAATTATCAATAAACTAACAGTAGATCAGCCAACTACACAGTCGCTGGGTGCTGACACAACTTTATATCACGAATTTATTGGCAGGTCAAATAATTATCTGAATGTCTGGGATCCGTCATCCGGCTTCATGAGGCCCCGGAAAGCGGACGGCACCTTCAGGGAAGATTTTGACGTGCTGAGCACTCACGGCCAGGGATTCATCGAGGGAAATGCATGGAATTACAGCCTGTATATCCCGCAAGACCCTGCACGGCTGATCTCGATTATGGGTGGCAAAAAGCGGTTCATTCAGCATCTTGACTCACTCTTTACAATGTACCTGCCGGATGAGTTTTTTGAAGAGACTGAGGACATCTCCCGGGAGGGCATCATTGGCAATTACGTCCACGGCAACGAGCCGTCGCATCATGTGCCATACCTTTATAATTACGCCGGAGTATCCCGTAAAACGAATTACTGGGTGCGACACATCATGGACACCAAGTACCTCGCCTCCCCGGACGGCCTGAGCGGCAATGACGACTGCGGGCAGATGAGCGCATGGTACATCTTCAGCTCGCTGGGCTTCTACCCTGTTGCACCCGGCTCTGACCGGTATGACCTGGGTAGCCCGCTTATTAAAGAGGCATGCATAAACCTGGAAAACGGCAGGACTTTCTCGGTGTCAGCCGTCAACCAGGGACCTGAGAATGTCTATGTCAATAAAGTCATGCTGAACGGAAACAGGCTCAACCGCCTATACATCACCCATGAAGAGATAATGAACGGAGGATCCCTTGTATTTTATATGTCCCGGTAATACCTTAGCCTGAAGGCTGCCCTGTTCGAAGAACCGGCAGGAATGACCGCCTGAAGAGATGTATTTATTGCTTCCCGTATGCCTCCGCTCCCCTGTCAAGCCAGTCGATGTATGCCTGGATGTCAAAGTCGGTGCCACGGGTCTCAATCAGTGGCTTGCCCGAAGGATCAACAATAGCATAGAGAGGAAGGGTGTTTGTGTTAAACATTGATATTTCAATGTCCTCATTCTTTTTTCCCATTGTCTTCTTCTCCTTGCCGTCGACCTTCGAAACAAACACCTCATTGTCAGGAAGCTTTGTACGGTCGTCAACGTAGAGTCCAACCAAAACAAAGTTTTCCCTTATCCTTCTCTGCACCTCAGGGTCTGACCATACACGTGCATCCATCTCCTTGCAGTTGGCGCAGGCGTGACCTTTGAAATCGATAAGCACCGGCTTGTTAAGCTGCTTTGCGCATGCAAGGCCCTCCTCAAGGTCAAAGTAACCCTGCAGGCCATATTCAAAATGAAGGAAATCGGAATACTTTGGAGTACCACAGATGGCTGAACCGCCGGTGGTTGTTACAACCGCTTCGCCTCCCTTGTTTTCAGTAATAGCCTTCAGGAGGTTGAATCCTGATGTCTCGCGCGGAGGCAACAATGCCGATATGCGTGTAAGCGGAGCTCCGAAGAGTCCCGGTACAAGATAGACGGCAAAGGTGAATGATGCAATTATAAGCACAAGGCGGAAAACCCCTATGTGAGGCACGTCGCTGTCATGCGAGAACTTAATCTTACCCATGAGATAAAGACCCATAAGGAAGAAGAGAACTATCCATATCGCAAGGTAGATATCACGCGAGAGTATTCCCAATCCGTAAACAGTGTCAACCACCGAGGCAAATTTAAGACTGAATGCCAGCATGATGAAACCAAGCACTACCTTGACCGAGTTGAGCCATCCGCCCGATTTCGGCATCTTGTTCATCCATGATGGGAAGAGTGCGAAGAGGGTAAACGGCAGCGCAAAGGCAAGGCCGAATCCGAACATGCCTATCGTCGGACGCAATACATCGCCCGAAGCAGCCTCTACCAGAAGGGCTCCCACGATGGGCCCGGTGCAGGAGAATGAGACAAGAACCGTGGTCAGGCCAAGGAAAAAGGCTGCAAGAGCTCCTCCCCTGTCAACTTTGGAGTCAGAGGTACTTACCCATTTCGTGGGCATTACCATCTCAAAGGCGCCAAAGAATGATGCGGCAAAAACAAGGAATAGTATGAAGAACAACAGGTTCGGGATCCAGTGAGTGCTCAGCGTGTTGGCAAACCCTGCCCCTGCGCTTGTCAGGGAGACAATTATACCTAATGAGGAATAAAGCAGGATAATTGATATTCCGAATATTAGCGCCTTGCCAATGGCTGATCCTTTCTTTCCCGATCCCTGGCTGAAGAATGCAACGGTCATCGGTATCATAGGAAATACACAAGGCGTAAGCACACCAGCCAGCCCGGCCAGCATAGAGAGAAGGAAGAACTTCAGGAAACCCTTCTTCTCCTTCCCTGCCGGGATTTCAGCAGTGTCTGGCTGTACAGTTTCAGACTGTTGAACCGTTGTGTCTGCCGGGATATCAGATGTTGTCAGTTGAGCAAATCCGGAAGTTGTTTCAGCTGCAGCCAGGGCAGGCACTTCAGTTACCTTTTCATCAGGTGTGGTGGCAGGTGCAGTGGCTCCGCCCTTCAGCTCCAGGGCGAATTCAACATCCCTGGGGGGCAGGCACTGCTTGTCATCACATGACATAAACGTGACATACCCTTTAACAGTTACCGGTGAACCTGTTACAGTGACTTTCTGACGAAACTCGGCCCTGTCGCTGTGCATACCGATATTCATCGAGAAGCTGTTATCAAACTTAACTTCGGGTTTCGTAACCTCGACAGTCTTTCCGGAAAGCGTGAAACCGGCACCCGGTTCAAAGGTAAAACTGGTGGCAATCGGTCCGCCCGGCTCAATATCCATTGCATAGAGATGCCAATCCTTCTCCAGTTCGGCTGACATCACCAGTTCAAATGTATTTCCTCCGGTCTTCTCACTCCGGAAACTCCAGGTGACAGGCTCCAGGACCTGGGCATTCAGAGCGACTGCCGATAAAAGCAGAATAACATTAAGAAGTAATCTCCTCATATTGTTTTTGTTTTCTATATAGACACTTAACCGTCATTTTGGTACTAATAATAACCCAAAATATATCTTAAAAGTTAATCCGGGCACAAAGAAAGAAACAATTTTGCAAAATCCCTGCATCCCAATACTCCTTGTGTGGAATTATAAATATTTGACATTGAATGTTCTGTAGCTTAACTTTGATAATAACTAACTGAGGCAAAAGAAGAGAGAGATGAACAGGCCTATTATAAGGTTTCCGGATAAAGGCCTTGATGCAGATACAATGATTGCGGAGCTAAAGGGGCACAGGTCAGATGATGCATCTTGGAGAAACGGCAGGATGTTCGGTTACATCTATCACCCTGGCAACAGGGAGGCAAAAGCCATTGAACAGGCATACCAGCTCTTTTTTAACGAGAATGCTCTCAATCCGTCACTCTTCTCCTCACTCAGACGCCTGGAAAACGAGACCGTGGCCATGGTGGCCGATCTGCTGCATGCCGGCGACGGGTTTGCAGGCAACCTTACCACCGGGGGATCGGAGAGCATACTGGTGGCAGTCAAAACGGAACGCGACTGGGCCAGGAAACATAAACCGGATATCAGTGAACCGGAGATAATTGCACCCGTGACGACACACCCTGCATTCTCAAAGGCTGCTGATATGACCGGCGTCAGGGCAAGATATGCCCAGGTGAACGAGGATAAGCGTGTTGACGTGACAGAGGTGGAAAAGCTGATTAACAGAAATACAATCGCGATCACGGCTTCAGCACCCTGCTTTCCCTATGGGGTAGTAGACCCTGTTGAGGAGCTTGCAGCCCTGGCCCTGAAGCATGATCTGTTGTTTCATGTCGACAGCTGCCTCGGAGGCCTGATGCTTCCGTTTATCGAAAGCCTCGGGTATGAGGTCCCTCCATTTGACTTCCGTGTCAGAGGCGTGACTTCAATATCGGCCGATGTGCACAAATACGGGTACTCCGCAAAGGGCGCTTCCGTCATACTCTATAATTCCCATGATCTGAGAAGATACCAGTATTTTGTCATGAGCAGCTGGCCCGGGGGGCTCTATGCCTCGCCGACAATGCTCGGGACAAGATCAGGAGCACCTATTGCGGCAGCATGGGCGGCACTTAAGACAATAGGGCGCGACGGCTACATGATGATGGCAGAGGCTGTAATGAAAACAACACATTTTATTCAGGAAGAAATTGAGTCGGTACCCGGACTGAAAGTAATTGGAAAACCGGCGATGAGCGTCTTTTCATTTACATCCGACAGACATGATATATACCGCATTGGAGATGAACTGTCAAAGAGGGGCTGGAACCTCGACAAGCTGCAGTTCCCTACGGCCCTCCATATGACAGTCTCATTTAACAATACTGGCCATGAGGGGGAGTTCCTTGAAGCCCTTAAGGAATCCGTTTCCGCGGTTGAGGGACAAAAAATCAAGACGGCGTCTTCACATGTTCTTGCCTCCGTGGTAAAAGCACTCTCCAGGTTCCTGCCTGAAAAATGGTTCCGTAAGCTCTCAGCCCGGTTCACAGAAATGATGCACAGGGACGAAAGCGGCGGTGCATCAACAGGGGCCGCTGCATACGGAATGATGGTGGCAATAGACAACCGCGAAAATGTTGATGAGATAATGCTTGACGTGCTTGATAAACTCTATACTGTTTAGCTTTGTTGACAGATCTATGTCACAGCAGAGAATCTAACACAAAATAGCATGAATAAATTTTGATATTGCACTTTTTTGTCTTATCTTTGTTCATTCTTTGTTAAGAATTATTCTTATCTGATGAATCCGGAAGATTACAAAATCATGCTCAGAGAACGGGGGCTGAAGGTCACGCCGCAGCGCCTTGCCGTGATTGAGGCTGTGACAGTCCTGCATGATCACCCTACTGCCGAGGATGTGGGCCGTTTCATCAGGAAGAAATATCCTACTGTTGCCACCGGGACGGTGTACAAGACCCTCGAAACCCTCGTAGATAAAGATATCCTGAAAAGGGTAAAGACAGACAGCGGTCTTCTGCGGTATGATGCCGTAAAAGATCAGCATCATCATATCTACTGCACCCACTGTGACCGCATCGAGGACTACTATGACAGCGAACTGACGGATTTGATTTACGGCTATTTTGAAAAAAAACAAATCCCGGACTTTTCAATTGAAGATATAAAGCTTCAGATCGTCGGAAAATATAGTGACAAAAGGGACCCTGAGAGAAAAAAATGATCAGGCTTTTACTCATATCCGGAGGCGCAATCTCCCTTGCCCTGGGCATTATCGGGATCTTCATCCCGGTGCTGCCCACAACCCCCTTTGTGCTGCTTTCCGCCGGCCTGTTCCTCAGGAGTTCACCAGCCCTGTACAATAGAGTTTTAAAGGGGCGTATCACCTCGAGGTACATGACCCGGGAAACAGGACAGAGAGCGGGAATTTCAGCCCTTATAATAATGTGGTCAATGATCTTGCTGACACTCTTTTTTGTCGCAGAGACGACATGGCTGAAAATCATCCTTATAGCCGTCGGGATTACAGGAACAGTTTTTAAACTCAGGTACTTTTTCAGCAAAAATCATAAACAGGTAACTAATAACCATTAAATAAAAAGAAATGGCACAGAAAGGAAGAGAAATTGTAAAGATGAACGTTGATGAACTCATCAACCTTCTGAACAAGGCGCTTGCCGACGAATGGCTGGCTTATTACCAGTACTGGATAGGAGCCAAGGTTGTCAAGGGTCCGATGAAGGATGCCGTGATCGCAGAGCTCGATCTCCATGCAACTGAGGAGCTGTCACATGCAGTATTATTGACTACCAGAATAATACAGCTCGGAGGCACACCGGTGCTTTCACCCGCTGAATGGACGAAAATAACAAACTGCGGTTATGACGCACCAACAGACCCCTATGTCGAAAAGGTACTTGAACAGAATATAAAAGGCGAACAGTGCGCAATCAAGGTCTACAGCAATCTCCTCGATCTGACCCGTGAAGGCGACCCTGTGACTTACAACATCATCCTCACTATTCTGTCACAGGAGGTTGAACATGAGGAGGATCTGGATGCACTCAGGGAAGACCTTGAACTCATGCTGGCGAGAAGGCAGTGAAGAATTAAGAATTGAGAATTACCAATTTTATGATTTTAAAATGCTATTAATCAATTAAATACATACTATGGAAAACACACAAGTAAATGCAATGCCGCGCATTGGCGACAAAGCACCGGAATTCAAAGCAGTAACAACGCAGGGCGAAATCAACTTCCCGGCCGACTACTCAGGCAGCTGGGTGATTCTCTTCAGCCATCCGGCTGACTTCACACCCGTCTGCACCAGCGAGTTTATGACGTTTGCTTCAATGGAAGAGAAGTTCGCAAAAGCCAACACAAAGCTAGTAGGACTATCCGTAGACGGACTTTACAGCCATATAGCCTGGCTGCGCACTATCAAGGAAAAGATCGAGTACAAGGGAATGAAGGATGTGGAAGTTAAGTTCCCCCTGATTGAAGACATCACAATGTCAGTGGCTACAAAATACGGTATGATGATGCCGGGAGAGAGCAACACCAAGGCAGTGAGGGCCGTATTCTTCATTGACCCCAAGGGAATTATCCGTACTATAATCTATTATCCGCTCAGCCTGGGTCGCAACTTCCAGGAACTTTACAGGGTGGTGGTTGGCCTTCAGACAGCTGACGCATTCTCTGTTGCACTGCCGGCAGACTGGCAGCCGGGCGACGATGTCATCGTTCCCACAGCCGGATCATGTGGCGTAGCCAAGGAGCGTATGGAAAGCAAGGAGGAGATGACATGCTACGACTGGTTCTTCTGCACCAAAAAACTGGACAAGGAGAAAGTACTCGGCACGATTCTGAAAAAATAATCTGTCATTAGACTACTATGGAATTCAGCGACATCCTTCCCGGGTGTCGCTGTTTCTTTTTCAGTACGATTGCAAATGGATATTCTTTATGGCGCGTCCTGACGGTTCGTTCTGGTTTCGGAAGGCCTCATCCCATGCCAGGGCCTCCGCCGTGCTGCATGCTACGGAAGGTACCGACGGCACTGTCATGGCAGCCGCCTCAGAAGGAAAGTGTTCCGAGAAGATGGAACGGTAATGATACTCCTCCTTGCTCATTGGTGTATTCATCGGGAACCTGTACCGCGCCGTTGCCATCATCTCGTCTGTAACCTGCCGTGAGGCAAGCTCCCTGAGAGTGTCTATCCAGCTATATCCGACACCATCGGAGAACTGCTCTTTCTGTCTCCAGACAATCTCCTCCGGCAGATAATTCTCGAAGGCCTTGCGCAATATCCATTTCTCCATCCTGCCGTTGCCCGCCATCTTGTCCGTGGGGTTCAGCCTCATTGCCACATCAAGGAACTCCTTGTCGAGGAATGGCACTCTTCCCTCCACACCCCAGGCGGCCAGCGACTTGTTAGCCCTCAGACAGTCGTACAGGTGCAGCTTGCTTATCTTACGCACCGTCTCCTCGTGGAACTCGCGCGGCCCCGGGGCCTTGTGGAAATAGAGGTAGCCCCCGAATATCTCATCGGCACCCTCACCTGAGAGCACCATCTTCACTCCCATCGATTTGATGACACGTGCCATCAGGTACATCGGGGTGGAAGCCCGGACAGTTGTGACGTCATATGTCTCCAGATACCAGATTACATCGCGCACCGCATCCAGGCCCTCCTGTACCGTAATATGTATCTCATGGTGCACCGTTCCAATATGATCAGCCACCTTGCGGGCGGCTGTCAGGTCGGGTGACCCCTCCAGTCCGATGGCAAACGAATGCAGCTGCGGCCACCACGCTTCAGCTGTGTCATCCGTCTCAATACGTCGTGCCGCGAACTTTTTGGCGATTGCAGATATGACCGAACTGTCGAGTCCCCCCGAGAGGAGCACCCCGTAAGGCACATCTGACATCAGCTGGCGGTGGACGGCTTTCTCCAGGGCGTCACGCAATGCATCAATGTCAGTGCTGTTGCCCGAGACCGCATCATATGAGCTCCAGTCACGGCTGTACCACTGTGTAAAGGCCCCGTCTTTACTATAATAGTAATGCCCGGGAGGAAAAAGTTCAATCTTACGGCATATGCCTTCAAGGGCCTTCAGCTCCGACGCGAAATACAGGTTGCCGTGGATGTCCCATCCCATGTAAAACGGGATTATACCTATGTGATCACGAGCTGCCAGGTAGCAGTCATTTACCTCGTCATAAAGAACAAAGGCGAAGATCCCGTTGAGTTCATCAAGGAAAGCGGGGCCCATGTCCGCATAAAGGGCCAGGATGACCTCGCAGTCAGACATTGTAGTAAAATCATACCTGCCCTTATAACGCTCCCTTATATCCCGATGATTGTATATCTCACCGTTAACCCCGAGTATCAGCCTGCGGTCGCGACTGTAGAGTGGCTGGCCACCCGACTGCGGGTCAACGATTGAAAGTCGCTCGTGAGCTATTATAGCCCTCTCCCCGCAATATATGCCCGACCAGTCGGGACCGCGGTGCCGGAGCTTTTTAGACATCTCAAGAACCTGCGGCCGCAGCTCCTCAGCCTTCACTTTCAGATCAAATACACCAACAACTCCGCACATACAATAAATAATGATTTGTTAATTTAAGGATGCAAAAATATCATTTTTTATTTAATCGCGGGGTTTTTAGTATATTTTTATAGACTTTATGATATTTTAGTTAATATTCTATATTTATGAGGTCTGAAGGTCGAAAAGGCCCCGACACTGCGTGTACGGGGTTTCGACCCTGACAGTCTCAATCTGAGGTCTGAAGGTCTGATACTTTAACCTTTAACCTTTAACCTTTAACCTTTAACCTTTAACCTTTACTACTGCCTATTGCCTACTGCCTGGAATTATACCTATCAAAAAAATCATTCCCCTTATCATCTGTCAGGATAAACGCCGGCATGTTTTTAACGACAATCTTCCTTACTGCCTCCATGCCGAGTTCTTCGAAATCAACCACTTCAACTGAAATAATATTTTCTGCTGCGAGAATGGCTGCCGGCCCCCCCACCGAACCCAGGTAAAAGCCGCCATGCTTTTTGCAGGCATCAATCACCTGCCTTGACCTGTTGCCCTTGGCCAGCATGACCATTGACCCGCCGAGGCTCTGGAACAAATCAACATAGCCGTCCATTCGCCCGGCTGTTGTGGGGCCGAAAGATCCGGAAGCCATTCCCTGCGGCGTCTTGGCCGGACCGGCGTAGTAGACCGGGTGGCTTTTAAAGTAATCCGGCATAGGCTTGCCCTCATCGAGCATCTGTTTGATGCGGGCATGTGCCATATCGCGCGCAACGATCAGTGTCCCGCTGAGGCTCAGCCTCGTCTTCACCGGGTACTTCGTCAGCTCAGCCAGTATCTCCTTCATGGGGCGTTCAAGGTCTATCTGCACCGGCTTGTCGAGCTCAGGAGCCTTCTCAGGCATGAATCTCGCCGGCTCAGTCTCAAGCTGTTCTATGAAGATACCTTCGGAAGTGATTTTTCCCTTGATGTTACGGTCGGCACTGCAGCTGACTCCTATGCCCACCGGACATGAGGCAGCGTGGCGCGGCAGGCGGATCACCCTAACGTCGTGCACGAAGTACTTCCCTCCGAACTGCGCTCCCACTCCGAACTCCTGGCAGATGAGCTCAACCTTCTCCTCCCACACCCTGTCGCGGTAAGCCCTGCCGGCGCTGTTACCCGAATCCGGGAGATCATCAAGATATCCGGCAGAGGCAAGCTTAACGGTCTTAAGGGTCATCTCCGCCGAAGTGCCTCCTATGACAACGGCCAGATGGTAGGGAGGACAGGCTGAGGTGCCAAGGTCCTCTATCTTCTCGCGAATGAACTTACGGAGAGAAGCTTCGTTAAGCAACGACTTCGACTGCTGGTAGAGGAAGGTCTTGTTGGCGGAGCCCCCTCCCTTGGCAATAAAAAGAAAGCTGTATTCCCCACCCGGGCAGGCTGCAATATCAATCTGCGCAGGCAGGTTGCTTCCCGTGTTCTTCTCCTCGAACATTGTCGTCGGAACTATCTGCGAATAGCGAAGATTCTTTTCATTATATGTCTCCCATATACCCTTGCTTAAATGCATCGCATCATCCGTACCGGTAAAGACATCCTCCCCCTTCCAACCCATTACAATAGCAGTGCCGGTATCCTGGCACCATGGCAGCTTTCCCTCGGCAGAGATAACAGTGTTGCGCAGCATCACCCATGCCACAAACCGGTCGTTGTCCGTCGCCCCGGGATCCCGCAAAATATGCGCGAGCCTCTCAAGATGAGAGGTGCGCAGGTAAAAATTAACATCGATAAATGCCTGCCTGGCAAGTATCCTGAGAGCCTCAGGCTGAACCTGAAGCATCCTCCTGCCGCAGCATTCCATCACCCTGACATGGTCAGAGGTCAGCAAGCGGTACTTTGTCTCATCTTCTCCGTGCTGGAAAGGCTTTTCAAAAATAAATTCAGACATGGTATGGTTGTTTTTGGGATGATATAGTATCAAATATACTAAAAGGCAGGCAGTAGAGGGCCGAGCGTATATAAAAAATCCGATGGATTTTTTTAGCGAGGAGCCAGTTTTGCAGGGGGGGGCAGTAGGCAGTAGTTCAGGCTTCAGTCCTTCAGGATCGCAAAACTGCATGACCGCAAGTTGATGATCCGCCAGCTGGCGGAGACGAAATCCCGACCACGAAGTGCGTCGGGAACTGCAAAACCTTTGGACTTTCGACTTTACAGACTTTCGACTTTACAGACTTTACGGACTTTCGACTCTAATATCCTCAGTCGGCAATAGCCGCTTTACTATTTAGATTGTATCTAAATAATGAGGGATTCAAAAAATTATACAGCAGGCCGAAAACGTTTGAAATAACTAATACAACGCAAACGCCCGAAAAATCGGGCTGTTAAAGCTCAAAGAGGGTGTTGCGGAACCCGATTTTCAACTAATTTTGAATAGGTTAAAGATTTGGGTAATAAAACTAACAGCTAACAGACTATGAACGTGATCTACAGGCGGAAGCCAAAGCTCTCTTTCTGGCAGATATGGAACATGAGCTTCGGTTTTCTGGGCATCCAGTTTGGCTTTGCCCTGCAGAACGGAAACGTGAGCCGTATCTTTCAGACACTTGGTGCTGAGATTGATGACATCCCCATACTGTGGATCGCGGCTCCTGTGACAGGATTGCTCATACAACCGATCGTCGGACACATGAGTGACCGTACATGGAACCGCCTCGGACGCCGCCGGCCCTATTTCCTGACCGGTGCCATATTGGCCTCTCTAGCTCTTGCAATAATAACCAACTCTCCCACCTGGATCTTTGCCACCGTGATGCTCTGGATCATGGATGCCTCCATCAACATCTCGATGGAGCCCTTCCGTGCATTCGTGGGCGACATGCTCTCATCCAAACAGCGAACCTCAGGGTTCGCAATGCAGAGCTTCTTCATAGGCATCGGTGCTGTGATCGGCAGCTTCCTGCCCTGGATGCTCGCAAACTGGTTCGGTGTACCTGAGGTTCCTGGCGAAGAAGAGCTGATACCCTTCAACGTCAAGCTCTCATTCTATATCGGGGCAGCAGTGCTGCTGGTGGCTGTCCTCTGGACTATCATTCGTACAAAGGAGTATTCCCCGGCTGAACTTGAGGAGTTTGAAAAGGGAGAGAGAATAGCCCGCGGAGAGACTCTGGAAGAACACCAGGTTCAGAGCACACAAGGAGCAAAGCGACGCAGTCCCGCGAAAGCGGGAGAGCTCAGTGCTCAGAGCTCAGAACAACGGGCAGCATCCAGTGTGAATTTCTATCGCCCGGGAATCATCTGGCTGTCAATCGGAATTGTGCTGACATTCATCCTTTCGAGAGTCAATCTTGAGAAGGAGCTCTACGTGGTCACCGGCGGTGTAGCTGTCTTTGGCCTTCTGCAGATCATAGCAGGCCTGCTTAAATCGGCAAACAGGGAAGGTAACGGGCTTAACAGCATCCTGACTGACCTCAGACACATGCCGACAACCATGGCCCAGCTGGCCGTCGTCCAGTTCTTTACATGGTTCGCTCTGTTCTCACTGTGGATCTATACTACATCAGCCGTGACATCCCGGATTTACGGCACCACTGACACAGCATCACTTGCTTATAACGAAGGGGCCAACTGGGTGGGAGTGCTCTTTGGCGTCTACAACGGATTCTCCGCACTGGTGGCTTTTCTGTTGCCTGTGCTGGCAAAAGTCACCTCGAGAAAACTGACACACGCCATCTGCCTCCTGGTGGGTGGTATCAGCCTTATGTCGATAAGTCTTATACATACGCCCGGCCTGCTGATCCTCCCCATGCTCGGCATCGGCCTTGCCTGGGCAAGCATACTCTCAATGCCTTACGCCATCCTGACAGGCTCACTGCCCCACAACAAGATGGGAATATACATGGGAATCTTCAACTTCTTCATTGTAATACCTCAGATACTTGCCGCAAGTATCCTCGGAAGCATGGTCAAGCACCTCTTCGACGGTAACACTATGCTCGCACTTGTTGCCGGAGGCATCTCAATGCTAATAGCCGCCCTGTCAGTAAAATTCGTGAAAGACCTTGACGACAAGAAATAACAATGGATTTAAAAGGATGCATATTTGACCTCGACGGTGTTATAGTAGATACTGCAAAGTACCATTTCATGGCCTGGCGCCGGCTGGCCAAGGAACTGGGATTCGAATTCACCCTTGAGAATAACGAGGCTCTCAAAGGCGTAAGCCGCATGGCATCACTGGAGATCCTCCTCAGAACAGGTGGAGTAACAGTCACTGACCAGGAGAAAGAGCAACTGGCTGCACGCAAGAATGGATGGTATGTAGAATTCATCTCGGGAATGACCCCAGATGAGATTCTGCCGGGAAGCATTGGTTTGCTCAAGGCGCTCAGAACAGAAGGCATACTCACCGCCATTGGCTCAGCAAGCAAAAACGCAGGAATGATCCTCGACGGCATCAGGCTCAGAGAGATGTTCGACGTCATAGTCGACGGCAATAAGATACATAAAGCCAAACCTGACCCTGAGGTGTTCCTCAGGGGAGCTGAAGAGATGGGCCTGACGCCCTCATCCTGTATAGTATTTGAAGATGCTCAGGCAGGGATCGAAGCTGCCATAGCCGGAGGGATGAAATGTGTGGGCGTGGGAAATCCGGATCTGCTCAGCAGGGCAGACATTGTCATCCCCAACCTGAAAAAAATTACAATCAAACAATTGAGAAACCTATAGAGTGTAATGACAGAATCACGATTCCAGTCCGATGAATGGAAGATCATCGAGACACGATTTGAACCTGAGAGGGGACGCGACTCAGAGAGCATATTTGCCCTGGGTAACGGCATGATGGGACAAAGGGCCAACTTTGAGGAAACATATTCGGGCGACACCCTGCAGGGAACTTATGTGGCAGGTATATACTACCCTGACAAGACTGTGGTAGGCTGGTGGAAAAACGGTTACCCCGACTACTTCGCAAAGGTACCTAACGCACCATCTTGGACGGGCATAATCGTCCGCATCGACGGCGAGGAACTTGACCTTGCGAAGTGCAGCATCAAGAGCTTCCGCAGGGAGCTCGACATGCAGGCAGGCATTCTTACCAGGTCATTCACGGCAGTGATGCCCTCAGGGCGAATGGCCGAGGTCACTGCAAAAAGGTTTGTCTCCATGAATGAGCCCGAGAAAGCCGCCATCAGCTACTCTGTACGAATATCAGGAGGCAGCGGAAAAGTGGAGATCATCCCATGGCTCAACGCCAACATCCA
>JBFYPM010000179.1:0-44105 GCA_041303295.1 Bacteroidales bacterium | reverse complement strand
TTCCGGTAAGCAATGGCGGTACCATTCCCTCGCATATTGAGTCAACCATGGTCAGGTTGTGAGCGACGTATATCTCATTGAATAGGAAGCCATTAAGAGGGAGGTTCAGGTTGCTCCGCTGTACTCCGGGAAAGCCATCCTTATCCGGATCACCGGCGCTGTGGGTGCCACTAAGACCGCCCGCGACCGTTGCGGTGCCGGGGAATGCGCCGTTGGTCCAGATAAGACCGCCGCCACCGCCACCGCCTGCGCCGTTCTGGTTGATGGTGTTTCCTCCTTTGCCCCCGTCAGCTGCGAGGACAGGGTTTGAGGTGTAGAATCTTGTGCTCATTATTACCGAGCCGCCGCCACCACCGCCTCCCGCTCCGCTGTTTACAACTGTATTGTTGATTGCTGCTGCGCCCCTTACTGAGATCACTCTTCCGTTACCCCTGATGCTGTCAGCATGAATAATAATAATTCCGCCTCCGTTTGCTCCGGCCGATGTTGTCGGAACTGTCAGCCACACCGAAGCGCCGCCGCCACCGCCCATAAAGACCCCGCTGTTAAGCGCCGTGGGGCTCACGGAGTACCCGCCCCTGCCCCCGGTAAGCAGTCCTGCACATGAGGGTACCTCAACGTCACCTTCGCTGCCGGCACCATAGTTGGAACCGCCACCGCCACCGGAGAAATGGCCGTTGCCGCCGCCGCCGCCGGTCAGATTCACACCCTTACCCCTGGCCAGCGCGGGATAAAGCGGATCATTAGTCGCCGTCCGGAGACCAAGACCCTCTCCCTTATACCCCGAGGCATGAGACCATATACTATATGACTCAAACCTCATTGTGTCATCCGTCTGCTGACAGTACCCGTTACCCTGGGCCGGGATGCCACCCTTGAACCCCCTGCCGCTTACATTGATGTCAGCATTCAGGGTAAGTGTTCCCTTGACAAGGAAAGCAAGCACACCGCCTTTTGCCGAAGTTGAGTCCCATGTCTGGCATGTCAGCTCCGTGTTTACAATCGCACTCCTGTAAGATCTTACCCTGATGAGCTGAACCTTGCCATCCGGGTTATAAGAATTGAGCAGGTTCCTTGAGAAGGATACCCGGCTCAACCCCCCGTTGACGGCAGAGACAATGAGGAACTCATACATCCCCGGAGTTCCAATTGTATTCTGATAGTTGCCTGGGAGGGTAGCGCCTGCATTAATCCTGACACCACTCATCTGCATCACCATTACTGTATCATCAGCAGCAAACAGGGATACATTGTCTACAATTACAAAATCGGTACCTACAGTTGTAACCCTGGCATAATCGTTAACATTGCCGGTAACCAGTGGAGTCTGAGCTGATACAAAAATGCCCCCGCCGGAAATCATAAGAATGAAAATTGCAAGATAACACCGGGCTATTTCGGACAATCTGTGGGGCATCTTAAGGCTATAATCTGCTAATTTATGTAATTATAACTTAAAAACTCCCGGATTATTTTAGATGCTCTAAGTTCGTTTGTGTTCTACAGTATAGAGGAGAGGAAACTCAACAGTAAATGTAGTGCCGCTATCATGCT
Source organism: Bacteroidales bacterium (assembly GCA_041303295.1). Lineage (GTDB taxonomy): Bacteria > Bacteroidota > Bacteroidia > Bacteroidales > VadinHA17 > SR-FBR-E99. The sequence continues at coordinate 42,551 of JBFYPM010000179.1, read as the reverse complement.
CAGTATCAAACCATATCGTCCCTCCGGCAGTTTCAACATAACGCTTCACAATTGAGAGACCAAGGCCCATTCCTGACGATTTTGTGGTAAAATTAGGTGTAAACATCTTAGGGATCAGTTCCTCGCGGATGCCAGTTCCGTTGTCAATAAACCGGATCTGAACCCGGTCGGCTGTTGCTGAAACAACAATCTCTATCTCCCCCTTGCGGTCAGATGGAATTGCCTGAATAGCGTTCTTGAGGAGGTTTGAGAATATCCCGTTAAGATGCTCCCGGTCAGCCATTATTATCGCTTTGCTAATGCTCCCGCTATTAAGTGTGATGGTTGTGTGCTCAGCATTACCGAACATTCCGAGGGTTGTCCTTAGCTGTGCAAGTATATCTACTTCAGCTGGTTCAGCCCCCGGTAGCCTGGCAAAATAGGAGAATGCCGAAGCAATGTTCGAGAGGTTGTCAATATACTCAATCTGGTTATCTGTAAAGCCTCTCAGTTTTACATCAAAATCTGGCACCCCGTCATTCCACCATTTGAACAGCTGCTGCACGTTCAGTTTCATCGGTGTTAGCGGGTTCTTAATCTCGTGGGCTATCTGCCTGGCCATCTCACGCCAGGCCATCTCACGTTCAGTGCGTGCAAGCTTGCTGGCACTCTCCCCAAGCTCATCAGTCATGCGGTTATACTGCCGTACAAGCTCCCCTACCTCATCGCGGCTGTTGTAACTGATATGCTCGTTCTTCCTGCCGTAAACCACAGAACCCATCGCCTGCTGCAGCATGTAGAGGGGGGAGGTGATCCTCTCACTGAGAAACACAGCTACCCACATCATAAATACCAGGAGAAGCAGTGTGAAATTAATAAGTGTCACCACCAGATTGGAGACTTCAGTGGTGAGCAGGTTCTCCATTGCAAAATAGGGCACATTGAGCCAGGCCAGCAGCTCGTTGTTCTCATTGTAAAACGGCAGGTAGGCAGAAAGATAACTCAGCTCACCAATAGTCTCCTCTCCGATAAACTCCTCCTTGCCCGCCTGCGTCAGCACTCCATAGGCGACAGGATCAATCATATTGCCCTCCAGATTCCGTGCAAAGACTTCAGGACGTGATGTGGCCAGAAGCATGCCCGAGGGAGAGTAGAGGTTGATATCGGTGAAAAAGACATTTGAGAACTTCACCAGGAGATGGTTCAGGGTCGGATAATCCGGTGCCTGCCAGCCTCCTTCAAGGGTCTGTACTGATGACAGTTTGTGTTCAAGCTCAATAGAAAGTGAAGTGGCTTTCTCACGGATGATCCTCATGTGATTCGTTCTGAACTGCCGCGTGCTTAAAATCAATGCCCCTGCAATAATTATTATAAAGACAACTGACAGAACGGCGGCAAATGATAACTGGAGCCTCCTCCGGAAGGTGTCAATGCTCAGCAGTTCTCCAGGCTGCCTTGTAAAAACAACCAACACCGTAAACGAAAAAATCAGGATAATAATAAAAAGGTAGGCAAATGTAATAATCCTGTCCATCAGTGAGACCGTCTCCGTAGTAATAGCAAGGGTCATCTCGCCCCTGTTATAATAGAGATGCTTGTACCCGTTGGCATGTTCAAACCTGTATTCGTCACCTCCCTCATGAGCTGGTGCTAACAGGTTATCATACGGATAATCGCCTGACCGCATTACAAGTATACGGTCTGAATATTTTGCATAGGAGATATCCCTGAGTTTAGGGAATCTCTGATGGTTGCCGTCGAGCAGGAGTTCCGGGTAGCCAGCAAGGTAGGTTTCGATATGACTGACAAGTTCAATGAAAAGGCCGTTGGTGACTGACGGGGATACTTCATAAAACAGCCTGGAGAAATACCAGGCACGGCCTGTCTGGTTTTGCATGAACCAGAACCCTGTGCCGGTGATTGTATCGCCCTCATTCCTTACGCGGTTATCGAACCAGGCAAAACAGTTCTCTGCGGATGAGCCTGTTCCGGCAAGAGCCAGAGGCGAGTCACTACGGCATATCACTATATTCAGATCATAGTTTTCCCAGTAACCGTTGAAATAGTTATCCTCAAGATACCTGAACACGGCATTTATGTCAGCTGCAGAGATATTCTCGCCTCCTGCCATACCCGCCAGTATTGTGTCATTTCCCAGTAAAGGCCACATGTCAATAAGCATTCCCTCCGCAACCATGTCATTGTCGCTGGCAAGGGAGATAGCCATGACCTTCATGTTACGGTCCTCCTTAAGGTCGGAGTATCTGATAACCATTGCTGTGGTGAAGATGCCCGTAAGCACCGAGAAGAGTACAATGAGTGATATTTCCGAGTAGGATCTTTTCTGCCATAGAAGCACCGTCAGCAGCAGAAGCAGTATGTAGAGAATTCCCCATCCGCTGCATTCCGTCACTGCCAGGCAGGCCACAGGCAGAACCAACGCCGCAAAAGCCGCTACTGCAAGGTTAGTCTGCAGGGACCACTCCTTCATCATTCTTCCTGCTCTGAGAAACAGAATCACCGGGACAGCCAGAAGCATCATGACGGCAATGAAACCAGCCAGGCTCATAAAGCTCATATCCAATATCTTGAAAGCCTCAAAGCTGATTGCGGAGTTAAGTATCAAATCTCTTAAAAGTGCTTCCCCTGCGAGGAAGGCTATAAATCCCGCCCCAATGACTGCACCCGGTACCGCCAGGCGCATGACTCCCCTACCCTCCCACGCTAAATTGAAAGACCCGCTCCTGAATATCAGTTTAAGTCCTGAGACAATAAGAAGCCCCAGCAGGATCACATGGCCCACTGACGGCAACAGGCGGCCTGCCGACCACAGGAACGGAGAGAAGAGCTCGGTGGACCTGACTGAAGGAGGAATGCCCGCAAGCAGGACCACGGCATAAATGATTGTAAGTGATCCAAATGCCAGCAGTATTGAAATTGCATCGCCGACCTTTTTTCCATAGTGCCCGGCTGCAAGAACCACAAGCCTTGCAAGCAGGAAAAGAAATATAAGCCAGAGAAGCACCGGGATAATTATAAAGATGGTATTTGGCTTCTGATCTGGGAATACCAGCCCGAAATGAAACTCATCCTCTGAACCCATAATCTGAAATTCAGAGGCAGCTTCATCAAATGAAATCTTTGCGGAGGCGGGCAGCCAATATGGCTTCGGGAATCCGGACCTGAGCAGATTATTGACGATGGGATACTGCCTGTAGACTTTGATAAGCGCCAGCATCTCATAATCTTCTGTTTGCCGGTGCACCGGGATGAACCATTTATTGCTGAAGAAGACAGGCTTGTGAGCATCAAAACGGTCCTCATAGGTAACAGGAAAGGCAATACTGTTGTTTGACCAGTAAGCAATTGTGTCCGCCTTATAGACAAGAATGGATATCCCTTTCTCCTCGGCATCTCCGCCGGTGCTGTTATGAAACAATATTGAGGGATCATCAACCTCGAGTACCTGTCGCCCTACCTCCTCAAGCAAAAGTGCAGCCTGCTTTTCCATCCCGGAAAGCCTGGCATCAAGACGTGATGTCCGGAAACGCCATTCCAGGTCACTGAAGTAAAGCTGATCAGCACCAATAGCAAACGCGGCCGTAACAAGCAATGCGACAATGACTATCCTGATATTCTTAAGTCTTCCGGGCATAACATCATTCATGATGATAGGGGTCTCCGGCTATAACCGACAGCACCCTGTAAAGCTGTTCTGCGAACAATAATCGTACCACCTGGTGTGAGAAGGTGAGTTTTGAGAGTGAGATAAGCTGATCTGCCCTGGCTTTGACAGAGGGGTCAAAACCCCAGGGACCGCCAACAACAAATACTAATCGCTTTTTCGGTAACGTCATCGTGCTCCTGAGCCAACCCGCCATCTCCATTGTTGAAAAACTCCTGCCGTGTTCATCAAGCAAGACCACATGGTCATCACTTTTGAAGACGGAAAGCATCTTCTCCGCCTCTTTTGCCATTGCCCTGTCAGCCGATCTGTTGCCGGGGTTTTTTACATCTGGGAGGGTGACTATCTCGAAACGGGCATATTTTAAAATCCTCTTGCCATATTCCGCAACCCCGTCCCTGATCCAGGTCTGATCAGTCTTACCCGTCAGGAGGAGAACAAGCTTCATTAATTCATCTCGGTTTGTTGAGTCAGGCAAATATAACAATTAAGGCCTTAAAAATCAGTGCCGGAAGCGCAGAATTAAAAGTGGTTCAGTTTTTGATAATAATAGTTAAATTTGCTATGTCCTTAACTGTATTGCATAAAGGCACCGAAATGAAAAAGAAATTAATAGCGGCAGCAGGGGTGCTGTTCATCATTGTATCCCTGCTTACTGCCCAGGAACAGCCCAGGATACCTTCGGGTATCGCCATCGCCTTCCGCTCAGGGAGTGCTTCCGGGCTCTCCGAATACCTGAACAGCACCGTGGAACTGGTGCTGCCTGACAAGGAGGACTTCTACAGTAAAAGTGTTGCTGAGACAATCCTGAAAGACTTTTTCACCCGTTACCGCTCCCGGGAATTTGTCATCAAGCACCAGGGTGCAAGGGGGGATGCACAATATGCCATCGCCAGTCTTGAAACCGATAAGGGGCGATTCCGAGTGTACTTCCTTCTCAAGAAGGTCGACGGCAATCCGCTTATACACCAGATACGGATAGAGACAGAGAATGAGTGATCCCGGTCTCCGGTCGTTTATCCTAAATGCTCTCGCTGAAGATACCGGAAGCGGAGATCACAGCTCGCTTGCTTCCATCCCTGCCTCAGCAAAGGGCCGTGCCAGGCTCCTGATAAAAGAGGATGGCATCATCGCAGGCATCAAAACTGCACGGGAAGTATTCCACATCACTGACCCGGCCCTGGAAACGGAAATCCTCATAGATGACGGCAACAGTGTCAGTTATGGTGACATAGCCCTCACCGTTACCGGCAGTGTGCATTCAATTCTGCGAGCCGAAAGACTGGTCCTAAACATCATGCAGCGCATGAGCGGGATAGCTACAGCCACTGCTGTTTATGTTGAGAAGATCAGAGGCACTAATGCACATATTACCGATACACGCAAAACTACTCCGGGTATGCGTATCCTGGAGAAGGAGGCCGTTCGGCTGGGAGGAGGGATTAACCACCGGATGGGGCTCTATGATATGATAATGCTCAAAGATAACCACATTGATTATGCAGGTGGCATTGCTGAGGCGGTAAAACGTACCAGGGAATACCTGACCATGCACAAACTGCCGCTGAAGATTGAGGTGGAATCAAGGAATCTGCGGGAGGTAAGGGAGATACTGGCGACAGGCGGGATTGACCGGATTATGCTCGACAATTTCACCATTCCGGATACAAGGGAGGCAGTTGCGCTGATCGGCGGCAGGACGGAGACGGAATCGTCAGGAGGTATAACTCTCACAAACGTGAGGGATTATGCATTGTGCGGCGTTGATTACATATCAATAGGGGCTCTGACCCATCATATAAAAAGCCTTGATATGAGCCTTAAAGCCTACTGAAAACCTTTATGAACGCCAGGGAATCGCTAATTGCCAGGACGAACGGTTTAAGACATGCAGTGCTGCCGGGATTTGACGGGGCACCGCTGGAACTGGTGGTAAAATTGATTGCAAAGGGATTGTTCGGACGGGGGGTGTTGGTCACCCGGGCCTCATCAATAGCCTTTAATATGCTGATGGCATTGCTCCCCGCCACTATCTTTCTTTTCACCCTCATTCCATTCATCCCCATCCCTAACTTTCAGACCGAGCTGGTACGGCTCTTCCAAAACATGATGCCAGTGGCGGCTTACAGCCTCCTTGAGACTACAATAGTTGACGTTATTACCAATAAAAGCGGCACCCTGTTGGTGTTTATGTTCATTGCAACCATAATCTTCTCAACAAATGGCATCCATGCGCTTATTCATGCCTTCAATGTCTCAGCGCATGGCTTTGAGAGCCGCTCATGGCTCCAACAGCGGAAAATTGCCGTGTTCCTCCTGCTGTTCATACTTATCATGTTCTATGCCTCAAGCGCGCTGATCATCATGAGCCGGTCAGTGGTGGAGAGGCTGGTGGAGATCGGGGCGCTGGAGCTCAATCTTGTCTATTACATCATAATGATCTTCAAATGGATCCTGATTGTTGCCATGCTCTTCTTCGCCATCTCAACCCTCTATTACCTGGTTCCTGCCCGAAAAAAGGATTTCAGGTATATCTCACCCGGGTCAATAGTAGCAACAACGCTCTTTATAATTACCTCTCTCGGCTTCTCAGCCTATGTAAATAACTTCGGGCAATACAATAAGTTGTACGGCTCCATTGGAACGCTTATCATAATTCTTATCTGGCTTTACCTGAACTCGGTAGCCCTTCTGGTAGGGTTCGAGCTGAACGTAAGCATCAGGGCCGCAACATGCGCATTCGGGAAAACTGATTTGCAAAATGTTACCTGACAGAGTGGTGTGCTATGCCGGCCTTTGGGGTTCTACCTGCAGTGCAGATACTCCTGCACCGTTGCCGGATTTGCCTGAGGTTCCCTGCACTTTAAGAGTACCTTCTCAGCTGCAGATCAGCCTGATGATTAACCGCAGTGCAGGTATTCCTTTACCAGTTTCGCTATGGCCTCATTGTTGCCGTAGAGCTCCTCGCTAAGGCTCTTGTCATTGTATGACCGTAACTTCACCGCGAGGTTGTCAATCACTCCTGCCGGAAAGACCCCGTCCTTCTCGAAGTGGCTTCTCAGGCTGAGCAGCGCCTCGGCTGAATCCCAGCATGATGCGGGAAGCGACTCAAGTTTCTTCGCCTCGGCCTTAGTCTTCTCCTTGAAAATATTATAATCGACATACAGTCGCCCGGCCATCTCCAGCGCTCCGGGCATCTCCAGCCCGTGCTGTATGGCCATGGCTATGCCAGCCATCAGCATGTATATGTCAGCCGAGCCGTCGGGCGAACGCAGCTCAACGGTCTGCCTTGAGATCTTGTCAGCCTCGCCGGAGGGTTCAGCCGGGTTGGCATCATGGATCATATGTGAGGCCCCCAGCCACCCCAGCGGCACCCTCACCAGCACCGACCGGTTACGGTCGCCCCAGCAGATGTTCGTCGGCGCCTCCTGGTGCGGCACCAGCCGCAGATATGAGGTGGGAATTGTATTGCCGAAAGCCGTCAGACCTTTGCTCAGATCGAGGATCCCGGCGATCATCTTCCTCGCAGTGTCACTCAGCTTTCCGTTTTCTATCATCACATTACGGCCATCCTTCTCAAGCATCAGGTGGATATGCATCCCTGAACCGGCTTTGCCTACCGTGATCTTCGGGGCGAAGCTTATCTCCACACCGTACTCATAACCCAGCATCCGCAGTATCCACTTGGCAATGATTATCTGCTCAACAGCCTGATCAAGAGGTACATGCAGAAACTCAATCTCATGCTGCTCATAGTCATCACCATCCTTAGAAAAGCTGCCCACCTCGGAGTGGCCGTACTTGATGTGGCATCCGGCCCTGGCGCAAAGCTCAAGCGCCTCAACACGCAGATCCTCAAACTTGGCAAAGGGCTTCGACTGATGATACCCCTTCTGGTCAAACAGCGGGTAAAGCTCCTCGCTCTCCGACCTGACATAATATTCAAGCTCCCCCAAAGCTCTGATTGTGAACCCGGTGGCAGCAGTAAACCTTCTTATTGCCTTGCGAAGTATATACTCCGGAGAACTTTCAAGGGGCTTCCCCTCTGAATTGTAAAACGAACAGAGGATCTCAAGCGTGGGTGTCTGTGTGAATGGATTGACAAATGCGGTGCGGTAACGGGGCATTACATAGAGGTCACTGGACCCTGCTTCGATAAATGAAAAGAGGCTTGAACCGTCTACTCGCTCACCGGCTGTAAGTATTGAAGCAAGATGATCACGGCTGTAAGGGACAAAATTCAGCGACTTAAGCTTACCGTCGCCAGCGGCATACCTGAAATTGACCATCTTGATACCCTTGGCTTCAATAAACCTGATGATGTCTTCAGATGTAAATTGGTCCGCAGGCTTCCTGAGAAACTGAACGAGCTCATTACGGCTCATAAGTATGTCATTGTTCATCATTTGCTTCTTAAATACGATGGGCAAATCTAAAAATTTATAGATACAAAAAGCACAGCCTTTGTCATAAATGAATATACTCTTGCACTGGCCGGGCCTTGTTGATGATTTTTTTTTACATTTGGTCCGCACAACGGACCCGGATGAAAAAGCTGTTAATCATTGCCTCCATTATTATTCTCTCTTCATGTCAAAAGGATAAGGGGCTGGCTTGGTTCTCTGCCGACAAAGCAGGTGATTATTTCAAGCTAGTAGAGGAGGTTTGCGCCAGTGACAACGGCATGCTCTGGGGAGAGAACCTTTTCGGACCTGTAATGTACGTTGATTCCCGCAACCGGGCAATCTATGCCAATGTGGCTGATAACGAGGAGAACCTGAAAGCCCGTGACGGAATCTTCACCGGGGTATTGCCAAAAGAGAGAATCATTACAAACAACATGATAGAGTTCGGGGGCGTCAGGTATGCAATGGTGCCGCTGCCGGAAACGGAAGACAGGTACCGCATGGTGACACGCAGCGTACACAGTCTCTTTCATTGCTTCCAGGACCGTCATGGACTCAAGCCATCGACATTCAGCACCAGGCACCTGAACGACAGGAATGCGAGGCTCTACCTTAAACTCGAATGGAAGGCCCTGACTTATGCCATTGGCTCCTCAGGAGAGACACAGAACCAGGCCATCCGTGACGCCCTTGTATTCCGAGGCGCCCGACGCGAGCTCTTCCCCGAAGCCATCACTGACGAAAACAGGTTTGAAAACTACGAGGGCCTTACAACATTTACTTATATCAAACTGTGCACTTCGGGCCCTGAGGAGCTGAAAAAGAGAATCCTCGAATATCTTGACAGGATATATCAGAATAACTCCTATGCCTGGGGATACGGGTTTGTTCACGGCGCTCTTTACGCCACATTACTCAATGACAAGGACTTCGATTTCAAGCAGATACAGCAGTCGGATTTTGACCTTGGCAAGGCTGCGCTGGAAGCTTACAACGTAACCCTCCCTGTAGTCTGCCGCGATGTTGCAGGCTCCCTGGCCATGAACTATGACATACAGGCTATCAGGGCTGAGGAGAGTGAGCGCGAGGAGATGATCAATGAGTTCACCCGCCGCATTGTGACAACTTTCAACGAGAAGCCAGTGGTGACAATTACCATGGAGAGCCCGAACTTCAGCTTCGAACCGGAGGATATAAATTTTCTCGATACCCTCGGCACCCTCTATGAACGGCTCCGCGTCTCAGACAACTGGGGGAGACTGGCGGTTGATGATGGTGGTGCACTCCTTACCAACGATCTGCATACGCTTAGAGTCACAGCCAAGGATATAGTGGTGGATAAAACCCATATCTCAGGCGAAGGCTGGCACCTGGTCCTCAATGACGGATGGCAGGCGGTTCCTTCAGGTGACGGCAGCTTCATCATCAGGAAAAATTAATCTGCGCCCTGCACCCTGAGCTCAGCGCCATGAGCTCTGATTCGTGAACCATGAGTCGTGAACCATGTGCCCTATCTTACGTCCCCCAGGTGGGCCAGACTCTCTCGGAGGGTGGCAATCTTCATACGTGCATCAGCCTCCTTCTTCCTCTCAAGTGCCAACACCTTTTCCGGTGCATTGGCGACGAATTTTTCATTTGATAGCTTCTGCAGGACCGAGGTGAGGAAGCCTTCAGTATAAGCCAGCTCCTCCTTGAGCTTCCTGATCTCCTCCTCATGGTCAATGCCATCAGTAAGCGGGACAAAGAACTCCGAGGTGTGTATCCTGAATGAGGCGGCACCTTCAACCTTGCCGTCAACAATCCGTATCTCCGAGAGATTGCACATCCGGATGATAACATCGTCAAACTCCGTTCCTGTAGTACCGGCAACTGCACAGAGTACGAGCGGCTCCCTTACAGGTATATTCCTCTCTTTGCGTATTGCCCTGACTGCAGTGACAATCTCCTTCGCTGTTTCAAAACGGGTGAGCATACCTGCTTCATAAGGTGCGGGCAGAGGCATCTGCACTACCATTATACTCTCCCCTTCTTTTCTCACACCAAGTCTCTGCCATATCTCTTCCGTAATAAACGGCATGAACGGATGGATGATTTTCATCAACGTCTCGAATATCTCCAGGGTGGCCCGGTGCGTCTTGCCGTCCATGGGCTCCTTGTACCCTGGCTTTATTATCTCCAGGTACCATCCTGAGAAGTCATCCCAGAAGAGCTTGTAAGTCTGCATCAGAGCATCGGAGATACGGTAACGCACAAAGCTGTCATCAATATCCGCAAGCGTCTTGCCGATTGTATTCTGCATCCAGTGAACCGCTGCCTTCGAGGCCGCAGGCTGTTCCAAAGTATCATCAACAGGCATTGTAATTACCAGCCGGAACGCATTCCATATCTTGTTGGCGAAATTACGCCCCTGCTCCGGCAGGCTGTCGTCATAGAGAAGATCATTCCCGGCAGGAGAACAGAGCAGCATCCCTACCCTGACTCCGTCAGCCCCGTATTTCTCCATCAGTGTGATTGGATCCGGGGAGTTGCCGAGCGACTTCGACATCTTGCGCTTCTGCTTGTCACGAACGAGACCGGTGAGGTAAACATCATGGAAAGGTTCACGACCGCGATACTCATAGCCTGCTATGATCATCCTGGCAACCCAGAAGAAAAGGATCTCCGGGGCGGTGACAAGCACATTCGAGGGATAGTAATAATTAATATCAGCGTTGTCAGGTTCATTGATGCCGTTGAAGCAGGTTATGGGCCATAGCCATGATGAGAACCATGTGTCAAGGACATCTTCATCCTGCCTCAGGTCTGCTTTCTTCAGATCTTTCCTGCCACTGGCCCTGCGTGCCAGCTCGAGTGCCTCCTCTTCGGTCTCGGCAACAACAAACTCGTTATTGCTGTAGTAGTATGCCGGAATGCGTTGTCCCCAGAACAACTGCCTGCTGATGCACCAGTCGCGTACATTCTCCATCCAGTGCCTGTAAACATTCTTGTACTTGTCGGGATAGATATTCACCGTATCGTCCATGACAGCATCAAGAGCTGGTTTGGAGAGATCCTTCATTTTCAGGAACCACTGCATTGACAGTTTGGGCTCAATCACGGCGTGGGTGCGCTCCGAACGTCCCGCCTTGTTCATGTAATCCTCCACTTTAACGAGGGCACCTGTCCTGCTGAGCTCCTCCTCAGCAAGCTTCCGGGCCTCAAAACGGTCTATGCCGACGAACATACCGGCTCTGTCGCTGATGGTCCCGTTATCATTGAATATGTCAATGGCATCAAGGTTATACTTTACCCCTATCTCATAGTCATTGATATCATGCGCGGGAGTGATCTTCAGGCAGCCTGTACCGAACTCCTTATCTACATATTCGTCAAAGATGAATGGGACCTCACGTCCGGTCATGGGGACGATCACATGCTTCCCCTTCATGCCGGCATAGCGCTCATCTGCAGGGTTGGCACATACCGCCGTGTCGCCAAGGATTGTCTCCGGCCTGGTTGTGGCGACAGTGATATAATTGTCTTCCCCAACAATCTTATAGCGGACGTAGTACAGTTTCGACTTCTCCTCAGTATAGATAACCTCCTCATCTGAAACGGCTGTCAGTGCCTGCGGATCCCAGTTGATCATGCGCACACCTCTGTAAATAAGGCCTTTCCTGTAAAGATCGATAAAAACCCTGATTACCGACTTGTACCGTTCGTCATCCATTGTGAAGAGTGTACGCTCCCAGTCGCATGAAGCTCCCAGTCTCTTAAGCTGCTCCAGGATGATGCCACCGTGTTTGTGTGTCCACTCCCATGCGTGGTCTATGAATTCCCCCCTCGTTAATGACTTCTTGTCTATGCCCTCAGCGCGTAGCTTGGCCACAACCTTGGCTTCCGTGGCGATGCTGGCATGATCGGTGCCCGGAACCCAGCATGCGTTGTAGCCGAGCATGCGCGCACGCCTGATGAGAACATCCTGGGTGGTGTTGTTGAGCATGTGGCCCATGTGCAGGACTCCCGTTACGTTTGGCGGAGGAATGACAATAGTATAAGGCTGCCTGTGGTCAGGGACACTGCGGAAAAAACCCTTCTCCATCCAGTAACTGTACCATTTGTTCTCTGCTGTTGCGGGTTCATATTTTGAAGGAAGATCAGTCATGGGATTGGCGATTTGCGATTTGCGATTTGCGATTGGCGATTTCCGGTTTGCGGTTTGCGGTTTGCGGTTTGCAATAACCGGTGATCCGTTAACTTACGAATATTTCTAATATTATATTGATAATAAATATATTATAATCGTTCTATGATTTTTAATTTTTATGAATCGGTAGTTTAATATGCAAGGGGCAAAATTAACATTTTGTTGCCATTATGGAAAAAGAGAGCTGGTATATGCTCAAAATCCCGGATCATCATGCTAAAGTGATCACTCTTATGCAGAAAGTCATGGTTCATGAAAATGAATTTGAATACATTTGTGATTCATTTTATCCATTTTCCAAACTGATTAAGTCATGCCAAAGATCTCTGAAAAGGCCGGAAGAATGCCGGCATCGCCGATACGTAAACTCGTTCCTTTTGCCGAGGAGGCAAAGCGCCGGGGCGTAAAGGTTTATCACCTGAACATCGGGCAGCCTGATATTCGTACACCCGAACTGGCACTGCAGGCCCTGAAGAACATGGAGCTGAAGGTCATTGAGTACTCCCACTCTGCCGGAAACGAATCGTACCGCCGCAAGCTGGCTGAGAGCTACAGGAAGATCGATATCGACATTGATCACACAGAGATCATCGTCACCACCGGCGGCTCGGAAGCTGTATTATTCGCATTCATGTCATGCCTCAACCCCGGCGAAGAGGTGATCACCTTTGAACCCTTCTACGCCAACTATAACGGCTTTGCCACCACAGCCGGCGTGACAATCGTTCCGGTCAGGTCATATATAGAGGAGGACTTTGCACTGCCCCCCATTGCCGACATCGAAAAGATGATAACACCGAAGACGAAGGCTATCATGATATGCAACCCGAGCAACCCGACAGGTGCCCTATATTCGAAGGAAGAACTGATGCAGCTGCGTGACATAGTGAAAAAGCATGACCTCTTCCTCTTCTCTGATGAGGTGTATAGGGAGTTCTGCTACGGCGCCGAACATTTTTCGGCCATGCAGCTTGAGGGAATACGGGATAATGTGGTGCTTCTCGACTCTGTCTCGAAGCGATACAGCATGTGCGGAGTACGCATAGGTGCGCTGATAACCCACAACAAAGAGGTCCTGGCCGCTGCCCTGAAATTTGGCCAGGCGCGACTCTGCCCTCCGGGACTGGGACAGCTCGTTGCCGAGGCTGCCATCGACACCCCGAAGGAGTATTTCAAAGAGGTATATGACGAATATATCGCCCGCCGCGACTTCATGGTCAAAGCCCTGAACAGTATGCCGGGTGTCTATTGTCCGCTGCCTCGCGGTGCATTCTATACTGTGGTGAAGCTGCCGATAGACGACTCTGACCGGTTTTCACAGTGGCTGCTCGAGGATTTCAGCTACAAGAACCAGACGGTGATGCTTGCCCCGGCAACAGGCTTCTACTTCACACCCGGCGGCGGCAAGAATGAGGTCCGCGTGGCATACGTGCTGAAGATAGACGACCTCCGTAATGCCATGGAGACCCTCGCCGAGGCACTGAAGGTCTACCCTGGGCGAGTTGATTCATAATTACCGAAGATTCTTAATGATTTACGAACATCGGTTAACGTTTTTTGATGTTCACCAGTGATACCGTCTGCTTTATCTATTCTAAAATCCTAAATCATCATTCCTTGTTCGTAAATCTTCACCGGGCTAGTCATATAGCAGATATTTGGCTCTGATCACCTTGAATGCGTCAAGCCCCTCCTTCCACGTGGCCCTGATCTCCTCCGCTGACAGGCCCTGCTGGATCTGCTCACGCAGCGTGGTGCTACCGGCGAGGGTGTCGAAATAACCCGTAAAGAAGCTCTCCTTCTCCGGATATGCGTTGTATGCATCTATTATCCAGCCGAGATTGATCTCCGGCTTCGGCACCAGACCTTCTGCAAGTGCGTTGCGCAGGTCAATGCCGTAACAGGTCTGGCCGCTGTGCTTAGGATTTGAAGATCCGAACGAGGGCTGTGGCGTGAAGCTGAAACCGGTGTCGGGCATCTTCGGCGCTCCCAGAACCTGGAAGGCAAAGGTGGTTCCCCTTCCGCATGACAGCACCGTTCCCTCTGAGAAACAGATCGACGGATAAAGATAAATTGAATTCATGTTCGGCAGGTTGGGCGAGGGTATCACCGGCAGCTCATACATGGTCTCATGGGTGTAATTGGCGCACTTTATGACTGTCAGATCGCATTGTAAACCACCAGCAAGCCAGCCTTCACCGTTGACCATGCCGGCATACTCGCCAAGAGTCATGCCATGCACAACGGGTATGGGATGAATCCCGACAAACGAGCGGTGGGTGGCAGTGTCAAGTATGGGTCCGTCAACATAGTAACCGTTGGGATTGGGGCGGTCCATCACAATCAGTGGCTTGCCGTTCTCAGCGCATGCCTCCATCAGGTAACACATACTGGTCAGATAGGTGTAGAAGCGTGTGCCCACATCCTGTATATCGTAGATGACAATGTCAATACCTTCAAGATCCTCCGGGGAAGGTTTTTTCTTACTTCCGTAGAGACTCATGACGTGTATGCCCGTAACAGGATCAGTACCTGAAACTATCACAGCGCCGTCATCGGCCAGGTCCCTGAAGCCGTGCTCGGGGGCAAATATCAGCCGTATGTCAGCGCCCAGGGAGACCAGCGTATCCACAAGGTGGGTCCCTCCAACCGTCGAGGTCTGGTTCGCCATAATGGCAACTGATTTTCCTTCAATGAGGGACATATACTCGCCTACACGTTCAGCACCGGTCATCAGTTTTCCGTCATCGTTACCGGCCGAGCAAGCAGTACCCACAATCACCGTCAGAAGGGTCAGAATTAGAAGATTTTTCATTATCGTTTCGTTTCAGGTAAAGATAAAAAAGCCCCGGACAACTGCAAAGAGGAATTGAACTGGCACTTCCCCCACCAATTATTCATAATAATTAACTCTTAATTTTTGCCTCTTATCACCCGACTTCTGTTGCTTGATTCCTGATTCTCCATCTTTTTTACCCGACTTCTGTTGCTTGATTCCTGATTCTTCAATCTTTTCGCCTATCTCTTGTTACTTGATTCTTAATTCTTCTCTCCAAATCCCGATCTGCCATCCTTAATTCACTATTCTTAACTCTTAATTCTTAATTTTGCCCTGATGTCCACCGGAACCTTCATAGCCCGCCGCCTTATAAAGGAACGAAGCCAGGGTACCGCCTTCTCGCGCCCGATTAACGTGATAGCAATCATCGGGATTGCACTGGGGCTGGCGGTGATGATACTTGCCGTGGCCATCCTCACTGGTTTCAAACAGCAAATACGCGATAAGGTGGCAGGCTTCGGGGCACACATCCAGGTGGTGAACTTTGACGCAAACATCTCATACGAGACTGTCCCTGTCAGCTCCAGCCAGCCATTCATTGACAAAGTGAAAAACCACCCGGGCATTAAAAACATCCAGGTTTTCGCTACCAAGGCCGGTATTATCAAGACCGATGACAATATCCAGGGAGTGGTGCTGAAAGGTATCGGCAGCGACTACGACTGGAGTTTCTTCGAGTCAAACATGCTTGAAGGAGAGACGGTGACCGTTAGTGATACGGCCAGAACCGACAACGTCATCATCTCAAAGAAGGTGGCTGACATGCTGGGGCTGAAGCTGGGCGACGACTTTTCGATGTTTTTCGTTCAGGATCCGCCCCGCATGCGCAAATTCACCATACAGGGAATCTATGAGACCAGCCTCGAGGAGTTCGACAAGACCTATTTGTTCTGCGATATAGACCACATACGCAGCCTCAACGGCTGGGAAGATGAACAGGTGAGCGGGTTCGAGGTCTCTATAAACGATTTCGACGCGCTTGACGAAATGACGGATGTCATTCGCGATGCAATTGGATATAAGGTGTCAGGAGAGGAGGAACAGCTCAAGGTAACCAACATCAGGGGCAGATACCCGCAGATTTTCGACTGGCTTGGGTTCCAGGACACAAACGTAATCATCATCCTTATACTGATGATCCTTGTCGCAGGTTTTAACATGATATCCGGACTTCTGATCCTGATCCTTGAAAAGACCAACATGATAGGTGTACTGAAAGCTATGGGCTCCGGGAACAAGCTCATACGTAACATCTTCCTCTACCAGGCCGCCTGGCTCACGGCTAAGGGCCTCCTCTGGGGCAACGTAATAGGATTAGGCCTGGCTCTGCTGCAGATGAAGACCGGAATCATTTCACTGGACCCATCTTCATACTACCTGAAAAGCGTTCCTATCAACCTTGATCCGCTTCATATTATCCTCCTGAATGCCGGAACTATGATCGCAATCATACTCATGCTGCTTATACCTTCTCAACTCATAGCCAGGATAACTCCCGTTAAAGCAATCAGATATAACTGATCATTAACGTGTTACAAGCTTAATATTATTAAGCGGAGTCACTTTTAACGCAAATGTCAATTTTATCATGCTATGTTTATTTTATAAACCGGCGTCTTAAAATTCATTCATAATTTAAAGGTGCCGGAGGTAATTGCAGTACAGGGTATTAGTTGCGCAAACTTTCTTTATTCGGGCACTTCCATAATTCGACGCTTGTGCTTAAATTGCAGTGACAATGTCCTGCAATATGACCAGAATCAACCCAAGGAAGAATTACGACCAGACAAGAGAGGAGATTGGTTATGTCAGCCGTAAAGAGGCGACGCTTAATGATTATAAGCGGATAGGGTTCAAATCTGGCCTCGAGGTGCATCAGCAGCTGAGGACCAGGAGCAAGCTCTTCTGTCGCTGCCCGGCAGGGATTTTTCACGGACACGACGAATATGATGCGGAGGTAATCCGCCACATGAGGCCCACCCTCAGTGAGATGGGGATTTATGACGGCACCGCACTGATGGAGTTCCGTACACGAAAGGAGATTACCTACCGGCTCAATAATCAGACCGCCTGCACCTATGAGGTTGATGACACTCCCCCCTTTCCTATCGACCGGGAGGCGCTGGAGATAGCTATTAGCATTGCCCTGGCTGCAAAGATGAATATCGTAGGTGAGGTACATATCACCAGGAAACAGTACCTCGACGGCAGCATACCAACAGGCTTCCAGCGCTCGGCCATCATCAGCGTGGAGGGCGACCTGCAATTAAAAAACAAGAAGGTTAGGCTGATACAGCTTAGCCTCGAGGAGGACTCGTGCCGCGAGGTATCCGACATAGGTCATAAGAGGATATACAAGACTGATCGTCTCGGCATGCCGCTGATAGAGACTGTGACCTACCCTGACTGCCTGACTCCTGATGAACTGGCCGAAGCGGGCGAATATATCAGGTTCCTCAACCGCAGCACTGGCATGGTGCGAACCGGCATGGGGGCAGCACGTGAAGATGTAAACGTAAGCTGCGAGGGAGGCAACAGGGTGGAAATCAAGGGTGTGGCTCACATTAAATGGATCCCTGAACTATCTCACAACGAGGCATTCAGACAGTATGCCCTGCTAAATATCCGGAGCAAGCTCCAAAAGATGATAGCCGATCCGGCTGCATGGTCAGTAAAAACCAGGGAAATAACTGAAATGGAATCGCGATTTCATTTTGCACCTGTGCGTGCTGCACTCGACCGCGGGGAGAAGGTGATGGCCCTCAATCTGCCAGGCTGCCGGGGCATCCTCTCACACTTCACGCAACCTGAACATATTTTTGCCGATGAGCTGAGCGACAGGCTGAAGGTAATAGCCTGCATCGAGAAGCCGAATATGATACATTCAGAGGAGATCGCTGAAAACAACTTCAACAGCCTCTTCCCGGAAGTTGCCATATGGCTCTCTGCCGCGCCTGACGACGCCCAGTTGATTCTTTGGGGACCCGAGGAAGACATTCCCACCGCCTTTGAGACTGTCGACGAACGCATACGCCTGGCGCTGAACGAGGTACCCAATGAGACGCGAAAGGCCTTTGAGGACGGAACAACGATGTTCGAGAGAGTCCTGCCGGGACGTGACCGTATGTATCCTGATACAGACTCCCAGCCAATTCCCGTGACGGCTGAGATGCTTGACAGGCTGGCACGTAATCAACCGGCAGAGATTTCTCTGCGGTTCCGGCAGATGAAGGAATGGGGCATTCCCGAAGATACATGGCATTACCTGCTGAGCAAAAACCTTGTGGTTGTGATTGAAAAGATATGCGATGAACTGGGGTTTGACCACCGTGAAACAGGGACACTCATCGGCCACCGTTTCCGCAGCCTGGAGGGACGCGGCCGTGTGGCCATGGGGTTCAGATATGAGAGACTGTACGACCTCTTCGCCTTCCTCAAAAGAGAGGAGCTGCTGCCACCTGTGGCACGGCTCATGCTTCCCGGCGTTGTCTCATCCGCTGAACCCGATTTTAATAAATTACTCGAGGCGACAGGCTACTCAAAAGCATCGATGGCAGAGATCAGAGCCGAAGTGAAAGAGCTTGGGAAAAAGTTTGCGGAAATAAGTTATAACGGCAATATTGCGGCATCAGTCAACTGGGTAATGGGACAGATATATAAGAAGGCAATAGGCACCGTCAGACTGGCCGAGGTGAGAAAAGAGGTATCTGAAATTCTGGAGGTTAGATAGAGAAAGCTATGGCGGAAGATTTTTTTCAGGGATATAAGGGCGAAGCACTGGCAGTACTCAAAAAGTACAATGTCAGGGTATGGGGCCAGGCAGAGATAGAGACCACACGGGGACTCTTCAAGGGGACGGTACTGCCACGGGCGGAGAACAATGACGACCTCCACATAGTAATTAAAATAGAGAGCGGTTACAATGTCGGGATTGATATCACCACTGTCACCAGTATGACCGAGACAGGCTATAAAAAAGCCAATTACCAGATCCCTGAAAAAGCATTTCCCTACTCTGATAACAAGCCAACGGTGAAGCTTCTGGGTACGGGAGGCACCATCGCCTCACGACTCGACTACAGGACAGGAGCGGTTATTCCGGCCTTCTCTCCCGGTGAACTTTACGGTGCTGTACCTGAACTGGCCGATGTTTGCAATATCCACACAGAGAAACTCTTTGGCGTATTCAGTGAGAATATGGGTCCTGACCAGTACATGACCCTCGCAAGAGCCATTGGCAAGGAGATAGAAGGCGGGATTGACGGAATAGTTATCGGACACGGCACTGATACCCTGCATCACACAGCTGCTGCCCTCTCCTTCATGGTGCAGAATCCACCTGTACCCATCATCCTGGTGGGCTCGCAGCGTTCATCTGACAGGCCCTCTTCTGACGCCGCACTTAACCTCATCCATGCCGCCACAGCGGCAGGCCACGGCGACATAGCCGAGGTAATGGTCTGCATGTTCGGCCCTACAAGCGATGAGTATGGGTTCCTCCACCGCGGTACGAGGGTCCGCAAGATGCACAGCTCCTACAGGTCGACCTTCAGAACCATCGGCGACATACCGGTAGCGACAGTCAGGCGCGGGGAGGTGAAACCGATGAAACCAGGCTACAATCCGCGCCGTAAGGACAGGAATGTTACAATAATGCCCTATTTCAACGAGAATGTGACGATGATATACTTCTACCCGCACATGAAGGTTGAGATGTTCCACTCACTCATCGACATGGGATACAAGGGCATAATCATAGTAGGTACAGGACTTGGGCATGTGAACCGGGAGCTTTACCCGGCCATTGAACGGGCACAGAAGGAGAATGTAGCTGTCTATATGACTCTGCAGACCATCTGGGGTTATGTACATATGTTCGTTTATGAGACCGGTCGTGATATGATGGCTAAAGGGGTAATTCCGCTTGGGAACATGCTTCCGGAGGTAGCCTGGGCCAAGCTGGGCTGGGCGCTTGGACAGACTGATGACCTTGATGAGGTCAGGAAGATCATGCTTACACCGGTGAACGATGAGATAACTGAGCGAGAGCCGTACAACGGGTACCTGGTATACCAGGGCGGCGTACCGGAGGTGGAGGAGTTCATCCGTAGAGTTCACAAGTAACCAGAAAATTTATGGGAGGTCTGAAGGTCTGAAGGCCCCGATCCGCCAGCTGGCGGATACGGGGTTTGCCTGCGGCGAGCTCACCGCCAGTCGGCGGTTCGGTTCGACCCTGCGGGCCTCAATCTGAGGTCTGTCGCTGCGCTCCGTCCTGCGGTCCTGCGGTCTTGCGGTCTAAACTCTTAATTTATAGATTCTTAATTCATCACTACTGCCTACTGCCTATTGCCTACTGCCTTACTTGATATTCTTATAATGCTCGTACCTCTCAAGGATGTCGGCAACATAAGCATTAACGGCTACACCCTGCTTTAACTTGCCGTTCCTGACAACAGGATCGCCATAGAAAACCGGATCAGACTTCCTCTCAAGGAAAAGGGATACATTGTTCTCCCACTTTCCCGGGTCAAGACCGTTCTTTTCAGCCAGCTTGATGGCATCAAGAACATGCCCGTGACCGGCGTTGTACGAGGCAAGAATAAACTTGATCCTCTCGTCGGGATCAGATACCCTGTCAATAAAAAGTCTGTCGAGCATCCTGATATAACTGATGCCGGCATGTATGTTGTTCTCAACCGATCTTGTCACGTCAAATCCAAAGTATTTCCCTGTCTCAGGCATCACCTGCATCAGTCCGTAAGCACCTACCGGAGAGGTCACTGAAGGGTTGAACTTCGACTCCTGGTAAATGAGAGCCGCCACCAGGCGCCAGTCCCATCCGATGCTGTCACTATAGTTTCTGATGATATCATCAAATGGCGATACTTTACCTGTGTAGGTTGCGAAATACTCCGAGGAGGCCATAGATGCGGGACGTGCACCGCTGAAGTATTTCCGCTCCAGCCTGGCGTACTCACGCGTTGTCTTGAATCCTGTTATCCAGTCGTTTAACTCTGTAAGAAGAGCGTCAGTACCATCCTTGCGAACGCTCCATGCAATGTTCTGCGGGAAGCTGACAGGAGTCGAGAGATCGAGTTCAGTATACAGAAAACCGATAATGTTAGACATATAATCGTCACATACGGTGTACTCTATCTCCCCGCGAGCCACCTGACGTGCAAGCTCCTCGGCATCATAAGGCACCTCGATTATCCCTATATCAACACCTGACTCGCGCTCAAGATTGTAGAGACGCTGAGCATATGAAGAACCTTTCTGAACGTAGATAGTCTTTTCTGCCAGGTCAAGCTGATTCCTGATAAGTTTGCTTTCAACTGCATCCGCAGTCATCTTTGTCCATCCGTTAGGTTTGCGCTGCACCAGCACCTCAGTCGTCTGCATGAGAGGCTCTGTGAAACGCATCATCTCCTTGCGGCCCGCACTGATTGATAACCCTATGGCTACAAGATCAGCTTCACCGTTCTGAAGATACTCCAGAGCTTCATCAATATCATTACTCGTAATGACCTCAAGCTCAAGCTCCAGGTGATCAGCAAATTTTTTGAGTAACTCGAAATGAAATCCCATCGGCTCTCCTTTGTATATGAAGTAGCTCGTCTGGCTGATATTCGTAACCGCCCTGATCTTACCATCTGCAAGGATTGCATCAAGATCACGCGGTGCAGAAATAGTGTAGACCATTCTGCTCTCCTTCTCACAGGAGATCACTGAAAGAAAAATAATAAACAAGAACGAAATAAATTTCCTCAATACCTAAACAATTAGTCCGACAATGAAACAATCCTAATACCGGAAATGTTTTCGCTGCAAAGATAATCAATTTATTTAATCGTAGAAAGTCCAGGCAAGTCCGTAGCGTATCATCCTGATATTCAATGGATAACCGGGAACAAGGAAATATTCATAGTCCATCATCCCGGAGTTAAGATGATCGGCCATAATGAAAATTCTTGTTCTCTTGACTTTCAGATTGAGGAACACATTGATAAACGGATAGTTACCGATTTCCGTTTCAGTCTGACTAAAATAACTGCCTGTGGCGGGCATATAATTCATTGCATAATAAGGAGTGTGAATCATTGCTTCGGCTCCAAGCTGAAAGCTCAGCTCACCCCCAGTAACTCTGAACTTGAAGATGTGGTCAAAGAAAAAAGTACTTCGGGCTGTCACCAGTGGAAGGCTCAATACCTCGTTGTTGCTGCTCTGCTGAAAAAGCACTGTGTTATCAAGGTGTAACTTCCAGAAAATGAAGTCTTTTCTTGCAGAGAGTGAGAGTATAGATAATCCCCCCTCGTGCTGGGCCGGAATGGCATTGTCCATATAGATAAAATTATCAACAATGGCATAGTTGAACCGGAGATTCATATTTCGGTCAGGCCAGGCCAGGGATGAGCCAGCCGTGAGCCTGAGTTCTTTGCCATGATCAAACTGCCACGAGAAGTTATTCGACCCCCAGGAGTAGTACCAGTAAGATGGCGTATAGCTTGATAATGAGCCTGTTGCATCCCAGGTGATCATCCCTTTGCGTGCCGTGGCAAACTCCTTGTATACACGCCCGTCAACGATGAAGTCTCCCGCCCGGTAACCCTGAAACCAGAGGTCTCCGGAGGCAGTCCATCCGAATTTGGTGCCGATATTGTTGAAAACTTTCCCGGTCAGGACCAGCGAATTCATATTCCTTTTGACAGTATCCTGACGTGTCAGACTGTCACCGGGTACCACCTGCCCAAAATTCCTCAGCTCACTCCTTACCCCTGCACCGGCCCCTATCCTGAACCGGCCGGTACTGCCTGCAGCAAAGTCGGCCCTTAAAGTGTTCGAGAGCACACCCTGAAAAAGCGAATCTTCAGTAACACTGCGGTCAATCATCACAGTATCATACAGGATTGACAGAGGGTAACTGTCGAGGTACCTGCGCTTACTCCATTCATAAGTCCCTATATACGAAAACGTTACCGGACCAGACCTGAGCATGTCTCCGGTAACAGTATCGCGTCTCCCTCCCGGGGAGTAACGCTGCACCAGCATCAGGTACCGGTTCTTGAGTCGATTCTGTGCCTTATTGAGATCATTAAGCACAAAAGGCAGGTCTTCAGGTGAGTACTGGCTCAGATCCTCATTGCTGATAAGCCCTCCGCTGGCCTCCGACTCGTGGTTATTGATGCCAGCTGAGAAATAGGCGGTATATGCATTGCCGTTATATGATCCGTGAAGCAGAAAGTTCTTGTCCACTGCCTTCTGCAAGTTGTACTGCCCGATGCTGTAGACAACATCATATATGAGTCCGAAATTCAGGAACCTGTTGATATTCTGCGAATGCCTTATCCGGAAGGTCTGTTCCGACTTGCTCCGGGCACCGGCGTTAGTCCAAACCAACTCGGTGAATGGAACGGTGGTGTTCACGAAACGCGTGTTGGCCGGTGTATACATAAAAGGCAGGTAATATGAATAGACAAACCTGTCAGGCTTCCACTCCCGGTCGAAGAAATTAATCTGATAAACAGGCAGACCATAGTTTCCCGTATATGCATTGAAGTCAGACAACCTGTCTGTAATACGGTGACGGTGGAAAAGAGAGAAGGCCGTGTCAAGCGGAAGGTCAATCTCTGCTGTGTAGTCTCCCGAGAGGGTCCATTGCCTCGAGCCTCTTGCAAGGGTGGTGTCGTGAAGGCGTGAAGGCATTCCCTGCTGCTGCATACTCAGCCGTGTTGCTGCCACGGTGGTGTCAGCGGGTGCTGCCGGTATCGAATCAGTAGTCCTTGCGGGCAGGCCGCCGGGCGGTAGCTTCCTCAGGAGCAGGCTGTCAGGCTCCTGGGCCAAAAGCGAAAGGGGGAGGAGAAGCAGGATTATGTATATCAGCAAGGTGCGCATCAGCGGCAAATTTACTTAAAAAGTGACATCAGACGGCGTTAATCTCAGGCCTGACGACAAAAAAGGACCGGCCAGAAAAATCTGACCGGCCCGGTGAACAACAACCATATAATGGCAAAAAACAGAATCAGTCTACATTGTCATTCAGATACGCATTGTTCTCCCTGATAACCGGCTGGTTATCTTCATCAAGGCTCAGGGTGAACTTTGACACCTTGCTGCCTGCAGCTTTGTTGGCGTTATGAATGGCTATCTTCTTTCTGACATATGCCGGCACCTCTTCAAAGTCCTCTATGTTGTCACTCATCGACTGGGTAGAGAGGCCCTCGTTCCTGATGACGTTCTGCATATGTCTCAGCTTGCGGAGCGTACCCTCGTTCCTGTCAGCCGGTGGCGGGGCGGGGCGGGCAGGAGCAGGAGAGATGTTTATGTCTCCGTCAACCTCAAAGTCTATCACTCCCTGGTTGATGCCGGAGGAGGGGGGGAGGGTACCGCGCTCAGTAGTGCGCGACGGACGGACGATATACTGCGAGTCTACTTCGGAAGCGCTCTCGGCAAGAGAGGGTTGCTGCGGTGCGTTCAGGCTTACGACCTCCTTCCGCTTGTCAGGCTTGTACCCGTCAAGATCGGCACTGGCCTCGAAGCCAGTGGCCACTACGGTGACACTGATGGAATCACCGAGTTCCTCCTCGGTGGAGAGCCCCCTGATGATGAGAGCATCATCTGAGATAGCCGAATAGACGTAATCTGTAAGTTCGCCAAGCTCATCCATTGTGATCTCGTTGGCCCCGGTGCCAGATTTGATGTTGAGCAGTATGCTGCGTGCGCCGGTGATGTCATTGGAACTGAGCAGAGGCGACATCAGCGCTGCCTCAATGGCCTTGGTGGCACGGTCTTCTCCCGTCGCTGTTCCAATACCCATGAGCGCAACGCCTGAGTCCCTCATCACCGTGTCAACATCGGCGAAGTCAACATTGATGTAACCGGTACAGGTTATGATCTCAGCAATACCTTTAACAGCGTTGGCAAGAACATCGTCTGCCCGGGCAAATGCGGCCGAGACTCCTTCATCACCGTAAATCTCCCTGAGACGCTCATTATTTATTACAATGAGTGAGTCAACCTTATCTCTCAACTCATTTATACCACTGATAGCCAGTTTTATACGCTGATTGAGCTCAGACCTGAAAGGTATTGTAACAACGGCAACAGTAAGGTATCCGGCATCCCTGCAGGCCTTGGCAATTACAGGCGTGGCACCGGTACCGGTGCCTCCTCCCATACCCGCAGTGATGAAGACCATTTTTGTGTTGCCCGACAATGCGTTCATGACATCATCTATGTTCTCAATCGCTGATGCACGCCCTCTCTCTGGCTGGCTGCCGGCGCCGAGACCCTCGGTGGTGGCCTCTCCTATCTGCACCCTGACAGGCACCGGGCTCTTCGTCAGAGCCTGCTGGTCAGTATTGCAGACAATGAAATTCACATCCTTGATGCCCTTGCGGAACATGTGGTTGACAGCATTGCTGCCGCCTCCCCCGATGCCGAGCACCTTTATTATTGATGACCGCTCTACAGGCAGGTCAAAACTCATCAAATCTTCTGACATGGCTTCAGTCTTTAATTCACCAGGTTATCGTCCATTTTCTCATCAGTGGCTTCGATTATCTGTTTCCAGAACTTCCCGATCCGGTCTGTGATGCGGGCTCCCGGGCCCCTCTGACCATCTGACTCCGGAGTCTCTTCAACAGCCATTTCCGGTTCTTTAACAGTCTCCTTCACAGGCTGGGCCTGGGGCGGCTGTATATGCTGAGCCACCGGCTCAGTCTTGCGCTCGCCAAAACTGACAACCACCTTGTTCTCATCAATATACTCAAGACCCTTAAGTATAAGCCCCACGCTGGTGGCATACATCGGCTGGTTGATCTCATCCTTGCCCTTACCGGAGAGATGCACATTGGGATGGCCTATCCGGACATCCATGGCAGTCTTGTACTTGACAAGCTGGGGAAGGTTCTTCAGCATGGCACCACCGCCGGTGATTACCACCCCTGCGGTAAGTTTCTCGGCAAAGCCTGAGTTCTGTATCTCAAAGTTGACGGCGTCAAGTATCTCTTCCATCCGGCTCTGGATGATGTAAGCAAGATTCTTGAACGATATCTCCTTGGGTTCACGGCCTGCAATGCCCGGAATAGATACCACCTTGTTCTCAGGCGCTATGTCGCCTATGGCATATCCGAACTTGACCTTCAGGTCTTCTGCCTGCTTCTGGAGGATAGAGCAACCCTCCCTGATATCGGCAGTGACCATGTTTCCTCCAAAGGGGATGACAGCAGTATGCCTGATGACGCTGTCATAATAGATGGCTACATCGGTGGTGCCTCCTCCTATGTCTACAAGCACTACGCCTGCCTCCTTCTCCTCATCGGTAAGCACAGCCTCCGACGATGCCAGTGGCTCAAGAACGAGACTCATCAGGTTCATGCCGGCTTTGTTTATGCACCGCTCGGTGTTGCGTGCTGATGAGATCTGTCCGATCACTATGTGAAAATTGGCCTCCAGCCTCTTTCCACAGATGCCGACAGGATTGTTGATCCCTGATTCGTTGTCGACAATGTAGGTCTGGGGGATGACATGAATGATCTCCTCACCTACGTCAATGGGGAGCTTGAACATGTCAGCCGTCAGGCGGCGGATGTCGCTGATATCGATCTCCGACTCATGCGAGTCGCGGGTTATGTAACCGCGAGCCATCTTGCTCTTGATATGCCTCCCGGCAATACCGACAAAGACATCTGTAAGGACTATGCCCGTTCTTACCTCGAGGTCATCGACGGTGGTTCTTATGGCTTTCACCGTCTCTTCAATGTTCAGCACCACACCTCGTTTAACCCCTGTTGATGGTGTGTTGCTCAGACCGAGGATCTCAATGCCCCCGTTACCGTCACTACGCCCGACAATTGCCACGATCTTCGTCGTGCCGATGTCGATGGCTGCTACTAACTGATCTTTACTGTTCATGTTCTGCATATATGGTTGTTCAACTTTATCTTCTCTGGCAGACCACCTGCCCTTTGTATTCAATGTTCACCACCCTGTACCTGTCCCAGCCTGCCACAGGCATAGCCTCGCGGTAAAAGACAAGGAGGTTGTCAAGTTTCTCTTCGTAATCATCTGTCCGGCCCAGCCTGACGGTGTGGTTACCGACATGCGGCACCAGTGTCACCCTGCCGTCGCGCGACATGCTCAGCTGGTCTATCATCTCATTCCAGACGCTGTGACCGCGGATATAGTTAACCAGCTCAAAGGCACGCACCAGGTTCTCAGTCTTTTCCGAATCATGGATATTCATGCCCGTCATCTGGTCAGCATTGAACACCATATCTATCTCAAGGATATGGAGGTTGGGTGTGTAGAGGTTATGACGGCGCATTATGACACCCTCCCTGTCAATGAAGAAGTCACCCCCGTAGGAAGCCACCACTCTCATCACCGGCTCACGCTGGTCAGCATAGACATGCAGCTTCCTGTCTTCTGAAATATAGACTTCGGCCTCCTTGAGCTCCCTGAATGACTTGACTTTTCTTTCCAGTTCAGATAGAGGAATCTCGCTGACCCTTGTGCCCGTGACGCGTATGCCGGTAGCCCTGAGAGCGTTCATGATGTCATCATCAGTAACAAAGCGGTGTTTCAAGGAGTCTGCGATTGTAATTACCACACCCTGACACAAGGCTTCGCTGCCCTTCATATTAATGAACATCGGAGCCATGAACAATGCAGCTCCCATCAATAGGGTCAATATTTTAAAAAGCAGGTTCATGCGTCGCGTTCCTTCAGCATCTCAGTGATCGGTTCAATAAATCGGTCGATGTCACCCGCCCCTATCGTAAGCAGCAGTCCTTTCTTCACCCCTGCCAGGGCGGGAAGCAGTTCCTCTCTGGTGACAACCTTCACCCTTTTGTTATTCATCAGTTGCGCAATCATATCAGAGGAGATGCCCGCGATGGGCTTCTCCCTGGCGGGATAAAGTGTCAGCAGCAGCACTTCATCAAGCCTGTCGAGGGCCTCGGCGAACCCCTCGGCAAAGTCGCGGGTTCTTGTATATAGATGTGGCTGGAAGATGCCGGTGACATGACGCCCCGGCCAGAAGTCGCGCACCGCACTGACAAGTGCGTTAATCTCCTGCGGGTGGTGGGCGTAGTCATCTACATAGGTGATCTCCTTCCCCGTATACCTGACGTCAAACCTGCGGCGCACGCCAAGGTATGTTCTGAGCCCCTTGCGGATGTCGTCGGCGCTGACGCCTGCGCACCATGCCGCTGCGGCTGCCGCGGTGGCATTGATTATATTGACCATGCCGGGTAACGGCAGCCGGATTTCATGCACATGTTCCCCAGGTGTGACAAGATCGAACCTGTAGTCTCCCTCCTCCTTCTCTATGGCCACAGCCCTGAAGGAGGCCTGCTCACCAGTGCCGTAGCTGTAGATGGTTGCATCATCAGGCAGCGACAGCGATGAGATAATGTTTTCATGAAGTATCAACGTGCCTCTGCTGCGTATCCTGTGGCAGAACTGCCCGTAGGCTTCCACCATCGCCTCAGGGGTACCGTAGATATCAAGATGGTCCGGATCAATAGCCGTTACAACTGAGATCAGAGGAGAGAGATGAAGAAACGAACGGTCGAACTCGTCGGCCTCCATAACCGTAAAACGACTCTCAGCAAGCAGCAGGTTAGTGTCGTAGTTCTTCGAAATGCCTCCGAGGAAAGCTGAGCAGTTTATGGTGGATGTTGTAAGTATGTGGGCGATCATTGTGCTCACCGTCGTTTTGCCGTGTGTTCCGGCTACAGCGATAGCATCGGTGTCACGCGAGATCAGTCCCAGTATCTCAGCTCTCTTATAAAGGATATATCCGTTATCCCTGAAATAATTCAGGAGCATGCTTTCCTTCGGGATAGCAGGTGTATAGACGATAAGCACCTTGTCATTTTCAGAAGGATCGGAAAAGAGCGTCGGCAGGGTATCCACGCTATCATCATAGGCAATGTTGCATCCCTCATCGGTAAGTCGTTCTGTAAGCACGGTTTCAGTTCGGTCATAGCCGCAGACTGTATACCCTTCCGAAAGGAAATAGCGCGCCAGGGCGCTCATACCTATGCCTCCTATGCCGAGAAAATATATACCTTCTATGTTTGTCAGTCCCCTCATCTTTTTGCCAGTTTTAATACTTCCCGGGCAATAACCTCAGATGAATCTTTAATTGCCAGTTTCCTTATGTTCTCTGAAAGTGAATATCGCTTTGCGCTGTCATTCAAAAGGCTTAGTGCCGAATTTATCAGTTCCACCTGTGCCTCGGCGTCTCTTACAAGGATGGCTGCGCCCCGGTTAACCAGAGCCATGGCGTTATGCGTCTGGTGATCCTCGGCCACGTTGGGTGACGGCACGAGGATGACCGGTTTTCCAACGAGGGCCAGCTCGGAGATGGTACCGGCGCCGGCACGGGAGATGATGACATCGGCGGCGGCATAGGCCAGGTCCATACGACTTATGAAGCCTGTGACCACGGTGTTGGTCACAGCCTTCTCCTCTGCAAGCCCGCGCATCCGGTCATAATAATTGCTGCCTGTCTGCCATATCAGCTGCACGCCGGATGCCTCCACCAGGCCTATGCCGCCGCCGACACTGTTGTTGACCGTGCCGGCGCCGAGTGACCCTCCCAGAACAAGAATCACCGGCATGCCGGGCTTCAGACCGAAATGCATCATGGCTTCCGCCCTGATTGCGTCAAGGTTGTCATAAGCCTGCCTGACCGGATTACCCGTCAGTATGATCTTCTCCTTCGGGAAATATTTCTCCATCCCCTCATAGGCCACACATATCTTTTCAGCTCTTTTTGCCAGCAGCTTGTTTGTAACCCCGGCATAGCTGTTCTGCTCCTGTATTAAAGTAGGAATATGCCTTTGCTGTGCCTGTTTCAGCACCGGACCCGAAGCATAGCCGCCGACACCCACCACAACATCAGGCCGGAATTTCCTTATTATCTGCCCCGACTTCAGTATGCTGCGGAAGAGCCTCCATGCTACGTGAATGTTCCTGATGCTGACGCCGCGTACCATGCCTGCCACAGGCAGCCCGGTGATCTCGTAGCCCGCTTCGGGAACCTTCTGCATCTCCATCTTTCCGATGGCACCCACAAACAGGATCTTCACCGCAGGCTCCGAACTGCGCAGTGCATTGGCAATGGCGATGGCCGGGAAGAGGTGTCCCCCGGTACCACCCCCGCTGATGATGATCCTTATATCTTTACCCTCGCCACTCATGCTGCACTTGTGTCTGTCTGTTCCACTTCGGAGAGCTTTTCACGTCTCTCACGCGCATTCATTACACGCGAGACACTTAGTATAGCCCCCAGCGAGAAGCTGATGACCAGCACCGAAGTGCGTCCCCAGCTGATCATTGGGAGCGTCTGACCTGTCACCGGGAAGAGTCCCACGGCAACAAGCATGTTCAGAAACGCCTGGAATACTATCATGACTGTAAGGCCCAGCACCATCAGGGCCGGGAACGCATAATCACATTTTCGTGCTATCTGTATCCCCCGGAACATTAGCGCCAGGTAACTCATTATGATTATTATGGCGCCGAACAGCCCATACTCCTCCACTATTATAGCAAAGATGAAGTCGGAGTTCGACTGCGGCAGGATGTTGCGCTGCGTGCTGCCTCCCGGTAATTTCCCGAAGAGCTTTCCAGTGGAGATGGCTATTTTGGCCTGGTTCGACTGGTAGTCGGCATCAGGCGAACTCTCGCCGCTGAAATATGTCTCAATACGGTTCTTCCACACCTGAACCCTGTTGTCATCCTTCTTGAATATCAGCAACAGCGAAGCGAAAAGCACAACTGCCGCCAGCCCCAGTCCGGCATATGCAAGCAGGAATTTGATGGGTACACGGCCGATAAACAGGATTATCATGCTGATCATGAATATCATGACTGATGTAGAGAGATTCTCCGACATGATGAGCCCGCATACAATGGCCACAGGCACAACCAGCTTCATGGTCACGGTGCGGAAGTTATTCAGCTCATGCTGGTAGATTGTCAGTCCCCGCGCAAGGTATATAACAAGCGCAACCTTCGCGATATCTGATGTTTGCAGCCTCAACCCTATCACGGGTATCTCGAGCCAGCGCGTGGCTTCATTGATGCTCACACCGGCAACCAGGGTAATTCCCAGCAGTATAATTGACACCCCCAGCCCGATGGTGGCGAACTGCATATATTTAATATAAGGTATCCAGTGTGTGACAACAATGATCAGCAGTCCCAGCATCAGCATGATGAACTGGGTGCGCAGGAAATAGAAAGTATTGCCCTGATGTGACGAGTAGGCCACGCTCACTGACGAGCTGTAGACTGACAGCAGCGAGATGACCATGAAGAGCGCAATGAGTCCCCACAGATACCTGTCGCCCCTGAAAAATCTTTTTACCGTCACATCAGCCATATTCCTACAGGTTTCTTACCGCCAACTTGAACTGGCGTCCGCGGTCTTCATAGTTGTTGAACAGGTCGAAGCTGGCGCATGCCGGAGAGAGAAGAACTGTATCTCCCTTGTGCGCAAGGTAATATGCCGATCTCACAGCTTCATCCATTGAGGCAGTCTCAACGATGGTCTGCACCATCTCGCCGAAGGCACTGATGATCTTGGAGTTATCTTTTCCAAGACATACTATCGCCTTGACCTTTTCCTTCACCACTGTATTCAGTTCGGAATAATCGTTCCCCTTGTCTACACCACCAGCTATCCAGATCACCCCGCTCTTCATGCACTCAAGAGCGTACCAGGTGGAGTTGACATTGGTAGCCTTCGAATCATTGATGAAATTGATGCCTGCTACCATGATAACCGACTCCAGCCTGTGCTCCACGCCCTGGAAGTCAGTCAGGCTCTCGCGGATGGTCTCCTTGCGGATATTGAGCACCTTCCCGGCAATGGCCGCAGCCATTGAGTTGTAGGTATTGTGGCGTCCTTTCAACGCCAGGTCATGAATGGTCATAAGGCTGGTTTTTGGGGTTATGTCAAGAATAAGATTGTCGTTTTCAATACAGGCTGCCATTCCTGCACACCTGTCAATGGAAAAGGGATATGAATGAGAGGCGATGACTCGCCTGGCTACTTCGGCGGCGGTAACAGGGTCATCAGCACACCAGATGAAGTGATCGGCGGCAGTCTGGTTGCGTATCACCCGCATCTTGGAGTCTACATAGTTCTGCATCTCGTGATCATACCTGTCAAGATGATCCGGAGTGATATTCATCAGGATGGCAATCTCGGCTTTGAAGTTGAACATACCGTCGAGCTGGAAGCTGCTCAGCTCGATGACGTAATAATCATATCCACCCTCTGCCACCGCCAGGGCGAAGCTGTTCCCCACATTGCCGGTCATGGCTACATTCAGGCCCGCCTTCTTCATCATGTGGTAAATCATGTTGGTGGTGGTGGTCTTGCCGTTGCTTCCGGTCACGCAGATCTTGACAGCATCTGTGTATCGCCCTGCGAACTCAATCTCAGAGATGACAGGTATGCTGTTAGCGCGGATGGCCACAACCAGCGTGTTGTCCTCCCGCAAGCCCGGACTCTTGATCACCTCAGAAGCGCTCATGATGAGCTCCGGAGTATGTTTTCCCTCCTCAAAGTCAATGTTGTGCGAGACAAGTATCTCGCGGTATTTCTCCTTGATGGCGCCGCTGTCAGTCACAAACACGTCAAACCCCTGTTTCTGAGCCAGCACCGCCGACCCCGCACCGCTCTCCCCTGCACCCAGTATCACAATCCTCTTCTTCATTCTCTATCGTATCTTCAGTGTCACCACGCTCAGCACCGCCAGTATGATGGCGACGATCCAGAAACGCGTGACAATCTTTGGTTCAGCATATCCTTTTTTCTGGTAATGGTGATGCAGAGGTGCCATCAGGAAAATGCGCCTGCCTACTCCGTATTTGCGCTTGGTCCGCTTGAACCAGCTCACCTGGAGCATCACCGAGAGGCTCTCAATGAAGAAGACACCGCACAGGATAGGTATCAGGAGTTCCTTGCGTATAACGATGGCAAAGACAGCGATGATCCCCCCAAGGGTAAGACTGCCGGTATCACCCATGAATACCTGCGCCGGGAAGGAGTTGTACCAGAGGAACCCCACAGTGGCTCCTGCGAACGCTGCGGCGAAGATCACAAGCTCGCCTATGTTCGGCAGGTACATTATATTAAGGTAGTCGGCATATATGATATTACCCGAGACATAGGCCAGTATGCCCAGGGTCACCCCGGCGACGGCACTCGTCCCTGTCGCCAGCCCGTCAAGGCCGTCCGTGAGGTTGACCCCGTTGGAGACAGCCACCACCACGAATATCACCATGGCGATGAATACCAGCCAGCCGAGCAGTTGCTTCGTCTTGCCTTTGGCAAAGGGAACAAGCCATGAATAGTCGAACTCATTATCCTTGACAAATGGGATGGTTGTCTTGGTCGATTTTATGTTGACTGCCGTTGTCTGCGGAGGGAGCTCCTCATCCGGTGGACTCGCGGATAGATCCGCTGAAGCAACGGTGACGCCGGCGGGAGCGGTGACATTTACCCTTACAACCACGTCATCACTGATATAAAGAGTCAAAGCGACAATCAGGC
This sequence comes from Bacteroidales bacterium, assembly GCA_041303295.1. Lineage (GTDB taxonomy): Bacteria > Bacteroidota > Bacteroidia > Bacteroidales > VadinHA17 > SR-FBR-E99. The sequence continues at coordinate 8,876 of JBFYPM010000179.1, read as the reverse complement.
CCAGACCGACCTGCCCGATGATCTTGAAACGGCCGGCAAGCCCCTCCTTGTTCTTTTTGAAGATCTTAATGTAATCATCTGCAAAGCCGATGAAGCCAACCCAGATGGTGGTTATTATCATAAGGATGATATATACATTGTCGAGCCTGGCGAATAGCAGGACAGGTACGAGGATGGATGCTATTATGATGATACCACCCATCGATGGTGTACCCTGTTTCCTGTACTGACCCTCGAGGTCGAGGTTGCGGATCGTTTCGCCTATCTGCTTGCGCTGCAGATAGTTGATCAGACTTCTCCCGATAATCATTGCAATAATAAGCGAAGTGATGACGGCAGCGGCAGACCTGAAGGAGAGGTAGTTAATCACACCTGCGCCTGGAATCCCCAGTTCATCGAGATATCTGAAGAGATAATACAACATATCAAATAATTTTAAACGCTTTACGTAACTCTTCCCGGTCGTCGAAGTGATGCCTCACACCCTTCACCTCCTGGTATGTCTCATGGCCCTTCCCTGCAACAATTATGATGTCACCGGGTGTTGCCAGCATTGCGGCAGCCTTGATGGCATCAGCGCGACCGGTAATCCGGATCATTTTTGGCATAGTATCAGGGGTGAGCCCTGCCTCCATGTCGTCGATGATGCTTTCTGGATCCTCGCTGCGAGGATTGTCCGAGGTAAGTATCAGCCTGTCGGCTCCGGCGGCGGCTATGCGTGCCATGACGGGCCTTTTGGTCCGGTCACGGTCGCCGCCGGCCCCCACCACCACTATCAGCCTGCCTGCGCCCTGTCTCAGCCGGTTTACTGCTTCAATCACATTCTCAACGGCATCCGGCGTGTGCGCATAGTCAACGATGCCTGTTATGCCGTCTGCCGAGCGGATCACCTCCATGCGACCATCGACAGGGCGCAGGCTGCTGAGGATCGTCAGCACCTCATCACTCTGGGCGCCAAGGAGAATGGCCGTGCCGTATACTGCAAGCAGGTTCGACGCGTTGTAGTCACCAATGAAATGCGTCCAGACCTCCTTGCCATTGATCTTCAACTGCATCCCCTCAAATCCCTGTTCCATTATGTTGCACCGGTAGTCTGCCATGCTGCGCATTGAGAATGTATGTTTAGTCGCAGCTGTGTTCTGCAGCATCACCATCCCATTTCTGTCGTCGGCATTGACGAGGGAAAAGGTCCCGGCCGGCAGGTTGTCGAAGAACTTTTTCTTTGCCGCCAGGTAGTTGTCAAAAGTCAGGTGGTAGTCGAGATGATCATGGGTGAGATTGGTGAAAACGCCACCTGCAAACTGCAGACCCGCAATCCGTTTCTGGTCAATGGCATGGGAGCTTACCTCCATGAAGGCATACTCGCATCCTGCATCAGCCATATCTGCCATCAGGGCGTTTAGCTTCACGGGGTCAGGCGTGGTATGGGTGGCATCCATGCGAGTGTGATGCACGTAGTTGCACACGGTGGAGAGCAGACCGCATTTGTACCCCAGCTCCTCGAACATATTGTACAGCAGGGTGGCAATGGTGGTTTTGCCATTGGTGCCGGTGACCCCTGTCAGCCGCAGCTTCCGTGAAGGATGGTCGTAGAAAGCTGACGCCGCTATGCCAGTTGCTTCTGCCGAGTCATGAACCACAATCATTGTGACTCCCTCGTACAGTGTTTCGGGAAGCTCTTCACATATGACTGCCGTTGCGCCTGACCCGACAGCCTTGCTGATGAACGTATGGCCATCGCTCTTAGTCCCCCTGACAGCAATAAAGAGGCATCCGGGTTTCACAGCGCGTGAGTCTGCCGACACGCCGGTGATGAGCTTGTCCTCATCGCCGGAAACATAGGTGACCTTAATCTCCTCCAGTATCTTCTTCAACTCCTTCATTGTCACAGTTTCAGTTCTATTGACACGGTTGCTCCTCTCGATATTCTCACTCCCGGCTGAGGCGACTGCTTTGCCACCCTGCCGCGACCTGTGTAGTAAACTCTCAATCCGCTGTTCTCAAGCATAAACATCGCATCGCGAAGCCCCATTCCTACTACGTTTGGCATCAGACCCTCGGTATAAGTCAGGTCGTCATCCTTAACTATGTCTGCCGCTTCGCGAAGCCTAACCCTCTGCTCCCTTTCGGGATTCAGAGCCTGGAGGTCGCGGTAAAAGCTTGTGGCATAGACCTTGTCGGCTATCTCCTTGAACACAGGCCCTGACACCACGTTTCCGTAGTAGACCCAGTTAGACGGCGCATTGACAACCACGATGCACGAATAGAGAGGGTCGTCGGCGGGGAAGTACCCGACAAACGAGGCCTGATATGATATGCGGGAGCCGGAACGATAGCCGTGCTTGGCGTTGGCGATCTGGGCGGTACCCGTTTTACCGGCTATTTTGTAATTGCTGTTTTTCAGGTTCTTGGCTGTACCGTTCTCAACAACGCCTTCCAGGAGCGCCTGCGCTTTGTTGATGGTTGAACGGGAGCATATTGCATTGGTGATGACCTCCGAGTCAAAGCTCTTGACTGTCCAGTTGCCGTCACGCACCTCCTTAACAAACCTTGGCTTCACCATCTTGCCGTCATTGGCCACGGCATTATAGAAGGTGAGTATCTGCAGCGGGGTCATCTGCACCTCGTAACCGTGTGACATCATCGGCAGTGATATGCCTGACCATAGCTTGTCACCCGGATAGCGGATGACAGGCTTGCCTTCACCCTTGATCTGCAATCCGAGGGGCTTGTCCACCTGCATCGAGTAGAGACGGTCAACATAGCGGCGCGGGTTATCCTTATAGCCTTCATTGATGATCTTTGCAGTTCCAACGTTGGAGGAATGTTCAAAAACCTCACGTGCTGTTATCTTGCCGAGACCCTTGTCCTCATGGTCACGGATGATCTTGTCATAATATTTGACTGTGCCGTCCCCGGTGTTGATTGTATCATCAAGGTCTATAACGCCATCCTCCAGCGCAGCTATCATGGACATGAGCTTGAAGGTTGAGCCAGGTTCGGTGCTCTCACCCACGGCGTAGTTGTAGGTCTCATGGTATTGTCCGTCAGATCCTATCTCAAGATTGGCAATCGCCTTGATATCACCGGTTTTCACCTCCATCACCACGGCGCAGCCGTGATGGGCCTTATGTCTGGCGAGCTGCTTGTACAGGGCGTTTTCTGCTGCATCCTGAAGGTCAAGGTCGATGGTGGTGACAACGTCATAGCCGGGGCGCGCATGCACCGACTCGAGGTTATCAACATCAATCCATGCTCCGCCTGTCAGGCGCTGCTGCACCTTCAGCCCGTCCCTCCCGGCCAGGTAACTGTTGAAGGATCCCTCTATGCCGACGATGCTGGTAAGAGTGTCATCAGTGATATAACCGATGGTTCGCCTTGCGAGCAGTCCGTTAGGCATGATACGCCTGTTCTCGGGCTGATAAAGCATTCCACCCCTGAACTTGCCGTGCCGGAATATCGGAAGCTTTTTAAGCTGGCTGAGTGTCTCATAGCTGACGTGCCTCTTGATGAGGTAATACCTGTCGCCGCGTTTGCGGGCGTTGGTCAGGGCCGACTTCCAGCCATCGGGGGAGTTGCCGCCGACATATTTCGAAAGTCCCCTGCAGAGGCCGCTGATGCCGTTAGCCCAGGTGGTGTCTGCCATGCCCGAGCTGCGGGTGTCCATGTAGACTGTGTAGTAAGGTATGGAGCTTGCCAGTATGCGACCGTCATCCGAGAGGATATCGCCCCTGCCGGCCTTGTCCACCTCGCGGCGGAAGACGATCTTGTCAGCCATGGCCGCCCACTTCTCCGACTGCACAAACTGGAGAATGATTATACGGACGAAGACAGCAAGGGCCATAGCTGCCACGATGCCGTATATGACTCCGGTACGTGCAAGTATCTGATCCTTTGACTTCGTCTTACTCATGTGATGTTATCCTGTTTTGACCTCGCGGTTACATTGGCTTGTCTACACTATTTTTCCGGCTACTACCACGTTTCCATGATTCACTCGTTTACTACTATCCTGTATGGCGGTTCCCGAAGCTCCTCGAGTCCCAGTCCCCGTTCCTTTACCAGATCTGTAATCTCACTCTGGCGGCTCACGCTGCCAAGCTCTGCCGAGACAGAGAGAGACTCGGCTCTCATGTCTCTCACCTCCTGCTCCAGTACGATAATCTGGCGTTCTACACGTTCAGCGCTGAACTTGTTTGATATGAAGATGATGGCCAGCACTGCTATCAGTGCCGAGTATTTCATATCCTTGAGTATCAGGCTCTCGGAGATGATGGTGCCACTGATGAGCCCCCTGAAGAAGCCCCCCTTACCCTTCCTGCCTGAGGTTTTCGGTCCAGAAGCAGACTGCACTCCTACTGACTCAGAACTGCCATCGGTGGACTGCCTACTGCCTGCTGAGGACTGAGAACTGCCGACTGCCTTTGGTGTCTCAAACTGACTACTGCCTATTGCCGACTGCCTACTGCCTACTGCAGGCTTCTCCTCCATGGCTCTCTTTACCATGCCTTGCAGATATGCGTCTCTTCTCTCCTCCATACCCTTCATATCTTCTCCGCTATCCTGAGCCTGGCGCTGCGGGCCCTGCTGTTCGCCGCTATCTCACCATCCGCCGGAACGATCACCTTGCGGTTTATCATTCTGAACGGTGTACTCACATTTCCATAAAAATCCTTATCGCTTGTACCCTCGAAATTTCCGCTGCGGAAGAAGTTCTTCACCAGCCTGTCTTCAAGCGAATGGTACGTTATCACCGTAATCCTGCCGCCAGGTTTCAGTACCTGGAGTGCCTGTGTGAGCATCTCGGTGAGAGCATCCATCTCATGGTTCACCTCTATGCGCAACGACTGGAACAATTTGGCATAGAACTTATTCTCCTCCCATGGCGGGACCAGGCCAGAGAGGGCCGACATGAGGTCACTGACGGTTTTAACCGGCCTGGTAGCGCGCGCCCTGACTACGGCAGCAGCCAGCTTACGCGAGTTGGTCAGTTCGCCGTATTTGTAAAAAACATCTGCCAGCCTCTCCTCCTCGTAAGTGCGGAGGATGTCAGAGGCTTTTACAGTCGACTGGCGGTTCATTCGCATGTCAAGCTCAGCATCACTGCGGAACGAGAAGCCTCTCTCCTGCTCATCAAACTGGTGGAATGAGACGCCAAGATCTGCTATCAACCCATCGATAGCGCTGATGCCGAGGTAGCGCAGATTGTTCTTCAGGTACCGGAAGTTCTGGATGAGGAGAGTGAACCGCTCATCTCTGATGGTGTTGGCTGAAGCATCGGTATCCTGGTCAAAGGCTATGAGCCTTCCGGAGGTTAGCTGGTCGAGGATGGCGCGCGAGTGTCCGCCGCCGCCGAAGGTAACGTCGACATAGATCCCGTCGGGCCTGAGGTTAAGCCCTGCAATGCTCTCTGTCAGCAGTGCCGGGAGGTGATATATGACCATTATGCTGGACCGGTGTCGGGATTTCCAAGCAGCTTCTCCGCCAGGTTGGCAAAGTCGTCGGAAGGCATGTCGATCCGGGCGTATACCTCCTCAGCCCACATCTCAATTCGTCCATCCTGCCCGGCAAGTACAACATCTTTCGCTATGCCCGCAAGATCAAGCAGACGCTTCGGTATCAGAAGCCTGTTACTGCTGTCAAGCGATACCTCTGCTGTACCCTTGAAGAAATTTCGTAGAAAAATATTATGCTCCCTGTTGTATGGGTTGATCCTGCTGCGAACCTTCTCAAGCTGCCTGTTCCAGTCATCGATGGAGTAAAGGACGAGGCACCCTTCGAAGATGTCTTTTCTGACCACGAAGCGATCTTCAGCTGCCGGAGGCATCTGCTTCTTGAACGCGGAGGGGAGGATTACTCTTCCCTTGGCATCCAGCCTGCACGAATAATCGCCGATAAATGTGGCCATCAGAGTTGTTGTTTCGGAGGGCTAATGTAGAAAGAAATTTCCCACTTTACTCCACTTCCCTCCATTTTTCTTCACTTTTGTTGAAAACTTTGTTTTTAGTGGGGTTATTATCCTGCCTGCGAATTTTTTTTAGGCCTCTGTAAACCCTGTTTCACAATAACTTATGAGCCTGGATAAAAATTTTTCACTACTGCCTACTGCCTACTGCCTACTGCCTATAAATTGTTGCCTACTGCCTACTGCCTGTTCCAGCCCATGCTTATATTTACACCCTTATATGTGTCAGAAATGGAACAAACCAAAGCCCCGCTCCAGCTAGACGTTGAGCAGATCCTCAACGACAAGAACCCGAAGATCCGCCGGATGCTTCCCGGATTCGTCATCCGCTACCTGAAACGCATCGTCCACCAGGATATGATCAACGATATCCTTCGCAACTACGGACACCTCCGCGGATCATCATTCAACGATAGCGCGCTCAGCTACATGGGCATCAAATACCGCTCCCACGGCGTTGAGAACCTCCCCTCCGGCGGCCGTAACATCTTCGTATCCAACCACCCTCTCGGCGGCCTTGACGGAATGGTCTTCATGAGTGAACTGTCGAAACACTTCCCGGCAATAAAATTCCCTGTCAATGACATCCTACTTTATATCGAAAACTACTCGGATATTTTCCTTCCGGTGAACAAGGTGGGTACCTTCGGCCGCGAGGCTGCAAGGCTGATGGAAGAAGCATATGCCTCCGACTACCAGTTGCTTAATTTTCCTGCCGGGATATGCTCAAGAAAAATCAAAGGGGAGATCACCGACCTGAAGTGGCAGAAGAGCTTCATTGTCAAGGCCGTACAACACCAACGCGATATTGTCCCATGCTACTTCGCAGGACGTAACAGCCACTTCTTTTATAACCTTGCCAACCTGAGGCAATTTCTTGGTCTTAAGATGAATATCGAGATGCTTTACCTGGCTGACGAGATGTACAAACAAAAAGGAAAGGACATCGACGTCTATTTCGGCGAGGTCATCCCATGGCAGACCTTTGACAAGTCGAAGAGCCCGCAGGAGTGGGCTGAAATGGTTCGCGAGAAAACTTACAATTTGCAGAAAAGATCCGCTGCTGTTTGATTGTTTTTTTCTTAATTTTATTCCTCAATCAATAACCCGCTTTGGAGAATCAGATGGCACATGACGTGATGGAACCGCTCGGAGAAGCGGTACCGGTGGAAGAGCTGGTTGCTGAGCTAGCCAGGATTGGTTATCTGAGAAAGACCAACAACGCAAACAACCAGGTCTATCTCTTTGATAACCGCACCTCTCCCCTCCTCATGCACGAGATTGGCCGCATCCGCGAGCTTACCTTCAGGCATGCCGGGGGCGGCACGGGGAAGGCGTTGGACCTTGATGAGTACGACCTCAATCCTGACCATCCCCAGAAACAACTTATAATCTGGGATCCTGACAATCGTGAGATCATCGGAGGCTATCGGTTCATCTTCCCGGAACACAAGGAAAAAGACTTCTCAGTTGACCGCTTCGCCTCATCATCATACTTTACATTCTCCAAAAAATTCGTTAAGAAATATCTGCCTCATACTATGGAGCTCGGCCGCTCTTTCGTCAAACCCGAATACCAAAGCGCCGCCATGGGCCGTAAGAGCCTGTATTCTCTTGATAACCTGTGGGATGGACTGGGGGCAATAATCATCGATAACCGGCAGATCAGGTATCTGTTCGGCAAGGTTACAATGTACACCCATTACAACCTCCAGGCGAGGAATATGATCCTCTATTTCATGCTCAAATATTTCCCTGATCCCGATAAGCTTGCAGTTCCTGATGACCCGATTGTCATCGACATCCACCGGGAAGAGATGAAGCAGGTATTTACCGGGAAATCCTTCAGGGATGATCTGAAGATACTCGGGCAGGAGGTGCGCAAACTGGGTGAAAATATTCCGCCACTGATCAACGCATACATGAACCTGTCTCCTACAATGAGATGCTTCGGCACTTTCATCAACCATCACTTCGGCAATGTTGAGGAAACCGGCATAATGATCACTGTACGTGATATTTACATTGGCAAGATCAACCGTCACCTCGCCTCCTACCGCGGAGATTTCGACATCTCGCAATAAAAAGTCTGAAGGTCTGAAAGTCAGTAAAGTCTAAAGTCCTTAAGGGCTAAAGTCTGAAGGTCCGAGGTCCGAAAGGTCTTAGGGCTTGAATTAACTTATGCATACTTTGGACGAGAAGCCTTCAGCGCTTTTTCGGAAAGAGAGAGCCATTTTGAAGTTGCGAAGGGATGGCTGTAGTAAGCAATACTGTCTGAAATGACTGCCTACTGCCTGTCAAGACTGCCGATTGCCGAGTGAGGACTGCCGACTGAACTATTGCCTATTACCTACTGCCTGCTTCCTGAAATGAGTGCCGACTGAGGACTAATATGCTCTGCTGTTAATGCCCTCCATATAATTCACAAACGCCCTGTTGACTACGCGGTTGCCACCAGGGGTGGGATAATTACCTGTAAAATACCAGTCGCCGGTGTGACCTGGACAGGCCTTATGCAGACCCTCAACCGACTGATATACTACTTCAAGCGCTGCATTAATTGTTGGCGTTTTGAGCATCACGGCTATCTGGTTCGAGATCTCCTCATATGTGAAGTTGTCATAGATCTCCTTCACTACATTGACCATCTCAATGTCAGGCTTCTGTAACTCCGCCTGAGCCTTTTTATAAACGTTCTTGATAACATCCTCCCTGCCGGTATTCTTAAGCAGCTCAATTGCAGCCTTGAAGGCGATGAAATCGCCCAGCTTCGCCATGTCAATCCCGTAACAATCGGGATATCGGATCTGTGGCGAGGAGGATACAATTACAATTTTTGCCGGCTCGAGTCGATCGAGGATGCGTATAATACTCTCTCTAAGGGTGGTACCGCGGACTATGGAGTCGTCAA